>CACHQB010000001.1 GCA_902581925.1 uncultured Pelagibacteraceae bacterium
TTAGCTGGTTCACAGGTAATTATCTCACCATCAGCTTTTACCTCGTATGTCTCAGGATTAACCTCAATTTTTGGACACTTATTATTTAAAATCATATCTTTTTTAGAAATGGCTCTTGTATTTTCTACAGGTAATAAGTCTTTTCTAATACTTGCATCTTTTAATGAATTCTTTTCAAGAGCTAGTTTACTTGTGAAAATTACCGAGGATTTTTCTAACGACGTCCCAAATGATGAAAACATTGGTCTAGTGTATACTGGTTGTGGAGTTGGAATTGATGCATTTGGGTCTCCCATTTGCGCACAAGCTATACTTCCCCCTATTAATATCATCTCAGGTTTGGCACCAAAAAATGCTGGGTCCCATAAAACTAAATCCGCACGTTTATTTTTTTCAATACTACCAATATGTTTTGAAATTCCATGAGCGATTGCAGGATTAATTGTGTATTTTGCCAAATATCTTTTAACTCTAAAATTATCATTATCCCCTTTTTCCTCTGGTAGACTTCCTCTTTGAACTTTCATTTTATGTGCAGTTTGCCAAGTTCTAATTATAACTTCTCCGACTCTTCCCATTGCCTGACTATCTGATGCAATAATTGAAAATGCACCCATATCATGAAGAATATCCTCTGCTGCGATTGTTTCTCTTCTTATTCTACTTTCGGCAAATGCTACATCCTCTGGAATAGATTTATCGAGATGGTGACAAACCATAAGCATATCTAAATGTTCTTCTATTGTATTAACTGTATATGGTCTGGTTGGATTTGTTGAAGAAGGAATAACATACTCTTCTCCACAAACTTTAATTATATCTGGTGCATGTCCGCCGCCAGCACCCTCTGTATGAAAAGCATGAATAGTTCTTTTGTTTATTGCTTTTATTGTATTTTCTACAAATCCACTTTCATTTAAAGTGTCGGTATGAATCATAACCTGTATATCATTTTTGTCAGCAATATTTAAACAATTATCAATTGCACCTGGAGTGGTTCCCCAATCCTCATGGAGTTTAAGTGCTGAAGCTCCTGCTAAAATTTGTTCCTCAAGACCTTCCGGCAAGGAGGAATTTCCTTTTCCAGCAAAAGCTAAATTCATAGAAAAACCATCAGCAGATTGAATCATTCTTTGTATGTGCCATGGTCCAGGTGTACACGTTGTTGCAAGTGTACCGTGAGCCGGTCCAGTTCCTCCTCCAAGCATGGTCGTAATACCTGAGTGCAAAGCATCATCAATTTGTTGGGGACATATATAATGAATATGACTATCAAAACCCCCAGCTGTTAAAATTTTTCCTTCACCTGCAATTATTTCTGTTCCTGGACCAATAATAATATTTACTTTAGATTGAGTATCTGGATTACCAGCTTTACCGATTTCAAATATTTTTCCATCCTTTAAACCAACATCAGCTTTATAAATTCCATTCACATCAACTACTAAAGCATTGGTAATAACTGTATCAGCAGCTCCTTTTTCTCTGCTGATTTGAGATTGACCCATCCCGTCTCTTATTACCTTTCCACCACCAAACTTTACTTCTTCACCATAAGTGGTTAGATCGTTCTCAACTTCAATAAATAAGTCAGTATCTGCGAGCCTTACTTTATCTCCTGTAGTAGGCCCATACATATCCGCATAAGCTGCTCTAGAAATTTTAGCCATTATAAATTACCCATAACTTTCTTATTAAAACCATATATTTTTTTGATCCATTTATTTCTATTAACTCAACATCTTTGGATTGACCTGGTTCAAACCTTACAGCCGTTCCTGAGGGGATATTTAATCTTTTTCCATACGCTAAATCTCGATCAAAAACTAAATACTCGTTTGTTTCAAAAAAATGATAATGACTTCCAACTTGTACGGGTCTATCTCCAGAATTAGAAATTTTTATCTTAATAACTTTGGAGTCTTTATTTAGGTCGATTTCCTCTTTTTTTGTAATTACTTCACCTGGCTTCATAATATTATCATCTAATAGGTTTGTGCACTGTTACTAATTTAGTTCCATCAGGAAAAGTAGCTTCAACTTGAACTTCCTTCACCATATCTGGAATGCCCTCCATACAATCCTTTTTTTTAATAACATGAGCTCCTGCCTCCATGAGTTCTGCAACACTTTTACCCTCTCTAGCTCCCTCTACTACAAAATCTGTTATTAAAGCTATTGCTTCTGGATAATTCAATTTTATACCTTTTGATAATCTATTTTTAGCGACAATCGCTGCAAGGCTTATTAAAAGTTTATCTTTTTCTCTAGGAGTAAGTTTCATTTATATATTCCATACTTTTGGTATCTTTGAACCTTCAAAAAAATAAGACAAAATTTTATCAATTGCAAATTTAAGATTATAACTATCTTTAGATAAAAGTCTTACGATCAATTTATTATCCCATTGAGAATAATTTGAAGTTGTATTTTCATTATTAGTTAAGGTTTCAGATAGATTATTAAAGTTATTCAAAAACTTATTTCCTACAATAATAATTGTCGCAACTGCAGAATTATTATTTAATGTCGAAAAACTATTCAAATATTTTTTTTCAAATAAACCTGTATTTATTGCTTCGGTATGAATTAATTTATTATCAATATTAATATTCCAAAAATCTGAAAAATATCCCTTTTCAAACTCCTCCTTCATAGAAGTTCGTCCAAAAATAACATTTTCACAAAGAAGTAAATTCGAGTCTTTTGATAAATTGAAATTAATTTTTCTTTTTAGATTACAATTATTAAATAAAATTAGTTCTTTAGGTAACCAAAACAGACTAGAATTGTTTGTTAAATTTAAGTTTATATTTAAGTTGGCTGGATTACCAAAACCACTATAAATTTTTTCTGCTGCCTGGGTTGATATACAAAGTTTCGAACTATCAATTTCAAATTTGTAGTCATATTCATCTCCACTGGTAATTCCACCAGCAGTATTGATAAGCATTAATTGTTTTAAATTTTCATGAAAATCTGGCATCAAAGCTTTTGAAGATCCTTGTTGATAAAGTTTTTGTAAGTTTTGATCTTTTATTTTAATTTCTAATCTGCCCTTAGATTTTTCTAGTTTCTTTTGACTAATATTCATTATCTTATCCTAGCACAAAAAAACCTCTTTATAGTTTGCCAATTTTTACAGCTTGAATTATTTGCCTTTTTTAATAAAAAGAAAGCATGCAGAACCAAGAAATAGTCAAAATAATTGAAAACCTTAAAGGACGAAGAAATTATGAGGAAAAAAGAGCCTCTAAATTAGGTTTTGCATCTTTATATGATTACTTTGAAGACAAAATTTCAAAAAAACAAAAAGCTCTTGAGGAAGAGCAAAAAGAATTAGAAGCTGCAAAAACTGATGATCAATCAAAAGCTGCTAAAAAAAGCTGCGGTTGTTGCTAATATCTTTCAATTTAGGTTTTGAAATTATATCTAGATCTTCATAGTTATTGATATTTTTTGCGTAAGAGACTTTTGAATATATTAAAATAAAAAATATTAATAAAATTTTTTTCATTTTATTGCATTATCAACGGTATCAAATGTTTAGGTTTGTAGTCCGCAGCAATTGAATGGATTTCAAGTATTTTATTGTTTTCGTAATCAATAACTAAAAGTTTATATCCATGCCCTCTCATCATTATCGATTTATTTTTCAATCCATAAGGTGTTTCTGTATAAAAAAACTTTCCATATTTTGGACCCCAATCTCTTCCTGTTTCAACTGAGTTATTAATTGCATCACGTAAATAATTTCCAAGACATGACTCTTTGTTTTGTATTTCTTCAGATACAAAAATTCCTATACGGAGCCAATCATATCTTGTTGCCCAAAACCAGTTTGCAAAACCTGGATAACCTTTGTGACCAAATACTAACGTTTTATGTTTTAATTTTGCTCTTTCATTCAAATTCTTTTGAACAAATTTCTTAAACTTCGATTTTCCTCCCAATTGTTTGACAACAACTGCAGTTGCTAAATCTGGCTGAAGATTTGAATAATAAAACTTATCATCTCCTAATGGTTCATTTGTTTTTGGTCTTCTTTTTATAAATGAAGTGATACCGTCAGGAAATGGGACAGTTTCCATGTAATTTCCTTCTCCTATTTTATTATCTCTAGCCATCATGTTCATAGAATCTTTAATTTTTATTTTTGCATAAAAACTATTTTTAATTTCTGGAAGATAGTGGCCATAGGTTTTATTTGGATCAACTAAACCTTCACATTGTGCCAAACCAAAGATTAATGAACTTATGCTCTTAGCTTTTGATCTGCCATTAAATAAGGTTTTCTCAGTAATTTTAGTTTTTGTTTTAAAATCACCCCATTGCATTCTAGTATAATCGTAAATTACTTTATCTTTTTCATAATATAAAAGTGAGGTTATAGTTGAGTTATCAAGTATTTTTTTAATATCTGCTGGTATTTCAACTTTATTAATGTCTAACTCTCTAAATTTTTTTGGAGATTTAAAGAACCATTTTCCGTCTTTTCTTTTTAATTTGCCCATCCATCTATCAAATTCCTTAACTTTAATTTCTGGAACTTTATAACTGAAATGATTTGCAAAAACGTTACTACTTAATAACAAACCCAGAACCACAATCCCTAAAAGTTTTTTCAATTCATGACCCCAACTTTATCTTTAGTTTTGCCTCTTCTAACTTCATCAAAATAAATTACAGTGGTTGGTACTTCTTTTATTTTGTAAAAACTTTTACATTTTTTATATATTTTTATTGATGTTTTGTGGCCAGGATACTTTTTTTTCTGTAATCTTCTAAAACCATAGTGCTCTTCTGGAGTTTTTCCTTTTTCAGAAAAACATTTTTTCATCATATTAAGATTTACATAATTTAAATATCTTGTGATACCAGTTCTATAAACACCAAACTTTTGATAAACTTTAGATTTTGATTTTGTTGGACCTACATAATCATATTTGAGTTCATTGTTTATCCAAATTTTAAAAAAGCCATCCTTTTTTTTAGTCCATTTTGCATTTATTAATACATCAAACCACTTTCCTAAAACTTCTTCATTATTTAATAAGTTTTTCTGATCATAATCTTCATCTTTATCTGTGATTGTTCTAACTATTGAATATCCATTTTTAAGCTCTTTAAACATAAAAACAGGATTTCCCTCTTTTTGGTGAAATTGACCAAATGCATTACTTAAAGGATATAAATTTTTATGATCTTTGGGAAAATAAATTGACCATGAAAACCAGTACTCACCTTTAGTCATTTCACTTTCACCTCCACTTAACTCATGGCGCTCCCTATCATTTTTACAATCACTCCATGATCCTGGATCTCTACCACAGTCACCATTTCTAACCTCAAATCTAATTGATTGATTGCCTGCTCTAACCGGATGGCCATCTTCTTTATTTACAATTTGAAATCCGTGCTTCTTATAATATTTGCCGGTTAAACTTTTATAAAATTTTGATCCAGAACCTACATCTTTTGGAAGTTTGACAAATTTTTTGGCATAACTATTTCCACTTAATAATAAACTAAGAAATAGAATGCCTAAAATTTTTTTCATTTACCTTTTTTAATAACTGAGTGAGCTATTTTCATCCAATTGAAGTCTCTATGAATAGCTAATGTTGCAACAATTCTTCCTTTATCAAAATCTATTGTAATTGTTTGTCCTCCATAACCATCCAAAATAAAAATATGTCTTTTCTTCATACCAGAAGGTTCTAAATGAAAAAAACCACCATATGATTTCGGATTTGTGAATGCTTGTTTTGTGTCACCATAATCATAATTTTTTTTAACTTTTCTTTCATATAAAGACTTCAAATATTTTCCCTCACATGTATCATTTTGCCAATCATCCAACATAGCTTTAGCAATTCTCAAATAATCATATCTTGTTACTAACAGTGTGCTTGTTATTGCCTTATCTTCTGAAGTTGAGGTTCGTGGCTCTGCAAAAGAAGTATCGTATTCAATTTTAGCTTTATTTGTAAAAACATCTTCTAGTAATTTAAGAAATTCGTCGTTGCCAGCTTTAAAAATTATATAATTCATGATTAAATGTGGCAATAAATTATTATAAGCCCATTTACTTGCAGATTTTTTTGAATTTTTAAATTCATTTTCCATAACACTTTTGATTGTTCTGTTGGTAACTGAATGTTTAGAATTTGAGTTTGCAAATATATTACTTTTATCTTTAGGAGAAAAATATTTCTCATCACCTGCTTTCATATTTATTATATCAATAATTTTTTGATTGTGATAAAGAGTGTTTTCTAATATAGGCCAATCATTTAATTGTGCATCAATACTCTCAATATATCCCTTGCATATTGCGTGTCCTAATACATATGAAGCGATGCTTTTTCCAACTGACTGGGAATGATACTTTGTTTCATTTGTGAAAACTTTACCAAATTTATCTTTTGGACTTATCTCGTCGATAACAATTTTACCATCTTCATATAAAAGATAGCTCAGCAATGCTGTCTTTTGCATTTGTTTTTTAATATTTTTATCTTCTCTTAAATCAAATTCAAATTGATATGGATTTTGTGAAGCTTTGATAACACTGTACTTTGCCTTATTAAACCAATTCCCGTTCGTATAATTCCAATAGTAATAAAGTAAAGTATCGTAATTAGGCTTAGAACCCTTTTCAGGAATCTCTGAACGACCATTATAGGTATTTACATTATAATTACCTTTGATTTTTTTATCTTTATCACATTTATTGTAATACCAAATATGGCTAAATTTTTCTAAATCTTTACATTTTCCGGTTGGTTCTGCATATCCAACTTTATAATATTCAGTAAACTCATTTTTTGCTAACCAAACATTAAATTCTTCAAAAAGCTCTTCTTGTTCATCTGCATAAGAAGTAACCGAAAGTATTATTGAAAAAATAATTATTAAGATTTTTTTTATCATGACAACTTTTTTTAAAAGGTTAATTTTTTTTGTTGTCCCTTGATTTAAAAGTCAGCACAACCAGACTTTGCCAGATTAAGATGTTATTTTTTTTAATTTAAATGTCAATAAATAGAAGTTGTTATTTAAAAATCTAAAATTTTTTTTGATCCATCACTGTATGTAAATTCCACTTGTTTTTTTGAAATCCTTTTAATTGATGTAAAACCATCGTATTCGGAAATAAATTCATTTAATTGTTTTCTGCCCTTTTTACTCATTTTTGGACCTGGTGCATTGACACCAACATCAATGATTAGTTCAGCTCCATTTAAAAATGCATTGACCCAAGCTTTCACTGGAGGACCACAGGTCATTGCCTCTGTTAACCAGATAGGTTTATCAACATCTGCACTTTTTAACAAAGCAGCAAATTCATCAACCCAAAGCTGTTTATCACATTGCCCATCTGGGCCACTTATGTGGTGTATGTTTGCAATATCAAAATTATCTTTAATTTTTGGCAAAACAACTTTCCAATACTTTTTACTTTCTGGAAACATTCCAGCTGCTCCTGCCATAACAATAACCGCATCAGGTTGTTTTTTTTTGATCACTTTTGATGAGAAATTAAAGATTTCAACAAAATCTTCCTTACTTCCTTTAAAAAACATTTTAAATTCTGGTTCATTCATTACATCCCAATATTTAATAGGTTTGGTTAATCCAGGCATATCATTTGAACCATCACCATCATAACGATCTACTAATTTTATAAGAAAATTTTTATAATCATCCATTGAACAAGGCTTGCTTAAATATTTTGTAAAACGTTTTCCAAATGGACTTTTAGCTTTTTTTCTTTTACAAGATTTTTGTTCCCAATTTGCATGAGGCCAGATAGTAGCTAAAATTGTTTGATTGTGTTCTTGTGCGTAAACAACATGTTTATCTACTTCTTCCCAACTAAACTTTCCCTTTTCTTTTTCAATATGGTTCCAAATAAAAGGTCCTGGATGTGGCCTGACCCATTGACCATCTTTACCTCTCATTTTTTCATCTCGCATTTCGGTTAATTCACCAAATCTCGATTTAGAGTTTGCAGAATTAGTTAAAAATAAAAGAGATAGTAAAATTATTAATAATTTATTCATCAAGTTTTAAAAAGCTTATTAGATAAATTTTGTAAATTTTCTCCCCAGAAAACTTCTTTAGTGATTTTTTTGAAATCTACATCAAATACTGTAGACATTGCTGAAGCATATATTGACCTTGAATCTATTGTTGAATTTAAGTCTCTTCCTTCAAACAATTCTTTTCTCTTAAGTCCAGGCCAATCTGTGTGAATTTGTGCTTTTTTAACTAATCCACCTGCTAAGAAAACAGCTGATCCATAACCATGTTCAGTTCCATTACTACTGTTCTGCTTAATTGTTCTACCAAACTCTGTAAGCGTTACAATTAAAGTATTATCAAATGCTTTTTTGGACATTGATTGATATAAACCTTTTACAATTCTATCATAGTCATTAAGACAATCTGCATGAGCCCCATTGGTTGCACCTTGTGCAGCATGGGTATCAAATCCATCAACTTCAAATACAGCTACTCTAGGTCCATTAGGTTTAGATAATTGTTCTCCTGCATTCGAAGCAAGTGACCAATTTTCTCTATTTCCTTGATTTTTAAGATCTCTAGTCATGACTATTTTTAAATTTTCACTTAATAATTTTTCATCATGATCTTTAAAAGCTTGTTCGATTATGCTCATGGTTTCTTTACTAGGTAGTCTGTCACCTACTGGATAATAATTATTATTCATTGGAACACCTCTGATCAACAAGGGCATTGGTAAAGCTAAAGCTAAGCCTTTTCCAGTTAAACCTGCAGATTTCATTCCTCTTCCAAGCCATCCTGTTTTAACCTGATATGGAATTTTACCACCAGACTCCATTAAATTCTGACCATCAAAATGCGATCTTCCAGTATAAGGAATGTTAGTTGCATGTACTGCAGCACCTTGGTTTTGATCCCACAATTTTTTAAATGTTTCAAGGGCAGGATGAAGATCAAAATCACTTGTTAATTTTAGAGTTCTATCAAGGTTAATCTTACTTCTTAACTTTTCAAAATTCTTGTCACCTTTTATTGGAATTGCACATAACCCATCCATTCCTCCACGAAGCATAATTACTACTAGATTTTTTTTAGTACCTTTATTTGCTAGTGTTGGTGTTCCAAAACCTGCAAAATATAAAGAGGTTAATGCAGTTGTTTTTAAAAAATCTCTTCTATTTATCCTCATGCTTTTAAAAACTCCGGGTGGTTAAATAATAAAACATTTCTCTCACTAGATCGATAAACCATATTCTTAAATAAATAATCTTTTAATTTATCAGGTTTATCAAAATTATTATTTATAATTTTTTCATAAAATTCCTTATTATCATTTCCAGATTTCAAAAAATCATAACTTCTATCAGCGTAAACTAGTCTTCGAATTAACAATTCTGGTGACATCCAATCATCAGAATGATCTGACCACCCGTTGGGTTGTTTGGCTCTATAAGGATGATGTCCAATATTTCTTAATACTCTTTCTGGATATCTTTGTTGTCGAACTGGCTTATCTCCTAAAGTATATGAATCCATTAGGTCTACTGGAGGAGGCCATTTTAAATCACCTATTTTGGCAGCTTGAATAAACCAATTTTCAGGTGTCTGGAATTTTTTAAATTTATTGTTGTAATTGAACGCAACCTTAATAGCTGCTTTGTGTATCTCTGTTAAGTGACCATCTGATTTTTTGAACGCATCAATAATTGGTTGTTTCATCTCCTTTGTTGGTTCATCATTTATTAAATATCTACAAAGTCTTTCAGCTACAAAATCTCTACAATTTGGATGATTCACTAAATCTTTAATTACAACAGCTAAGGTTTTTTTTCCTTTTTTGTATTCTTTTCCTAAAACATTTTTCTTACCTGGCTGATGGTATTCTGAATTAAACCAAACATTTCCTGTCTCTAATTTTTTTTTGCTCCATCGTTGTTGCCACCCTGTCATTATATATGCAAGCTGAATTACATCTTCTTGAGTATAACCTGCTTTAGGTGATACCGTATGAAGCTCTAAAAGTTCTCTCGCATGATTTTCATTAATTGAAGCTGGCTTTTTTTTTTCTATTCTCCAATCTTGACCGGCAGTGAGACTATTTGGTCCAGCACTCTCACTATTATCTAAATGATGTATCATCGCCCATGAGGTTGTCACATCATAAACCATTTTTTCAAATGTTTGATTTAGATTTGGTCTGATAATTTCTCTGTGATATGGACCTGTAGAATAATTAGCTAAAAAATCTTTATCGCTTATTGCAAAAAAATTTCCCCAAAACATCCAAAGTTTCGCTAGTACTGGAGAATTACTGTTAATTCCCTCATTGTGTCTTATTGAAATTTCTAGAGATTCCCAAAATTTTTGCCCTGTATTATGTCTTAAAATATCTTTGTGGGTTTTATAGAGAGTTTTGTTATTTTTATATTTTTTTCTTAATTTTTTTCTATCATTATAAACGTAATCTCTATAATGACCTCTAAGTTCTTTTTCAGTATAAATTTTACCTTGCCACGATAAGTCAGGAACTTCATCTAATTGGTCGAGTGCCCACTTTAATGGATCTGAAGGAATATCCTCGTTAGGTCCAATTCCATATGCAACTTTTCTAAAAAAATTTTTCATATTTTCTATTCTTAATACTTTTTAATTTATCAATACTATTTTAATTTTTTAATGTGTATTCTTTAAAGCATGCTTGAAAGATATCGCATAGATTAGAAAATAAAAACAAAAAATTAATTCATGAATTTCTGATAATCTCTCAACGAAATTAAAAGTAAAAATATCGTAATATATTGCTTCCTTTACATCTTTTCCATCTACATACCATCCTGGATGGAGATTTGCTTTATCAACAAAAAAGTCAGGAATAAAAAAAAATAAAAATATAAAAGATACAACTAACAATTTATTTTTTGGTAAAATAATTAAATTTATATAATTTTCAAAAGAAAATCTTTTTTTAAGAAAATAAAATATAATTGGGATAAAACCACACCACAACATTACCAACGACCGAGGTAATTGATCAAATAAATTTGAAATATTATGAAGATTGGTTTCTTTTTGGTTATTTATCTCGTTAAATATTTGTGGTGTATTCCATTTAAAAAAATGCTGTCCCCAGCTAATTTCCTCACCTAAATAATAAATTAAAGCTATTACTTTTAAAACGATAAACGCAGAAATTATTTTATTAAACTTAATTTTATTTATTAGACTTAATAAAATTAAAATTGAAAATAATAAAAGAATAGATTGAATATTTTCTATCGGTCCATTTTCTAACAAAAAATTATTTAGATATTTTGTATCGTTACAAACTGAAGGTATTATGTATTTACACTGATAACCGTGAAAGAAAGTTAAACATAAAATTGCTACTAAAAGTATAATTAAATAATTAATAATTTTACCATCTTTTTCATCTTGATAAATAGACATAAATAAATGTTATAAATTTATTTTATTTTTTCAATATCATTAATGTTTTTAAGAGAATCGTTAAATTCAGTGATATTTTCTCTTAAAGCTAAGCTAGAAATTGAATAAATCATTATTAACAACAGAACTAATGGTAGTGAAGTTATTATTGATGCGTTACTTTTTATAAGAAGAATATAAAAAACTATAAATAAAGCAGAACGAATTAAAACTGTTTTTCTAAATACGCTAATAATTGAAAGAGAGTGTTTTAATAAATTTAAAAAACTCATTTGCGAAGGACCAAAATATCTTTTTCCTCTAATTGAAGGTGAGGATATCAGGTCTTTTTCAACTTTTTTTAAAGATCCTGAAAAACTATTCCAAGTGGCTTTTTCATCTAGCATTTTTTTTACTGTAACTTTTGATAAACAGGTAAAATTTCCAAATTTAATTGACTGTCCTGAAAAAGCTAAAGTTAAAAATTTATGAAACTGATAACAAATTTGAAAAAATAAGCCTTCTGATCTCTTTACTCTCTCACCGACAATAGATTTATCGCCACCTTTTTTAGAAAGCTCAATAAAATTTTTAATTTCTTTAGGTTCATCCTCTCCATCTCCATCCATTGGGATAACAAAATCGAATTCTTTTTTTTCAAAGATATATTTTAATCCTGATGCAATGCATCTTGTGTGTCCTCTGTTTACTTTCATATTTATAATTTCAAGAGAGCTAATATTTTCAATATTTGAATAGCCATCAATAATCTGTTGAGAAGATGCATCATTTATAACAACTATCGAAATTTCATGATTTAAATCCTTTATTTCGTAGTTAATATTTTCAATCAGCAATTTTAAAGACTCTCTATCGTTGTAAATTGGAACTAAAATTACATACTTCATTTATCTTGACCCCACACAAACACTATCAAGACACATGTAATCATTCAATTGATCAAGATTTTTTCTTTTAACAAAACCTTCCCAAACTGGTCTGGATTTTAAATGGTACGAAAGATTTCCAGCATTCCATTCATCACCCAAAACTACATTAATTTTTGAATTGAATTGTTGATCCCAAGCATATTGAGTTTTTATCGCAATTTCTTTACCTGGATAATCTGTTCTCTTGTCATCTTTTGAAATCGAAACATAAGCGTAAAGCACAGGTGATAAAAAGAAAAAGAAAATAAATCCAATCATAAATGCTTTTAGTTTTTTTAAATTGATTTGTGCTTGGAATATATAAACAAATAGTGAACCAAAAAATAAATAGAATGGCGTCATCCACATAGTTCTTATTTTTGATCCAGTAATTAATGATGTTAAAAGCATTAAAATAATTGGCAAAATATTAATGGCTATTAAAAAAAGTAAATTTTTATCTTTAAAGTTAATATTAAAGTTAATTTTTTTTATTAGTAACCAAATTAAAATAAAAAATGGAATTAATATTCCTATTTGTTTTAGCAAAAATATTGATGGATATTTAATGTGATCTAATAAAATAGATTGTTCTAAGCCAGTTCTGGCCAAACCATATGTAATAGTAATAAAATCATTGTTGAATAGCCATATAAAATGTGGGACCAAAATTACCAAGAAAACTTCAATGGTGACGAGATATTTAAAATCAAACTTTCTTTCCTTTTTGAAAATTAAATAAATAAATAATAGGTCAATTGAAACCAGTAGATAAATGAATAGATATTTAGATAGAAATCCAAAAGCTGCAAAAAGACCTACCAAAAAACAATCTAAAAACTTTATTTCTTTGCCACTATAAATTTTCCATGAATAATAGACTGTTAATGACCAAAAAGGTAATTGGCAAACATTTACATTAAATTCTGGTGTGGTGAAATTATAAAAGTAAATTGCTTCAATTAGTAATACAGAAATTAAACTTAATAAATTATTCTTTAAAATTTCTTTTGAAAATTTAAAAACATAATAAAAAGAAATAATTACAAATATTTGACTTAATAAATAATAGGCCCAATCTTGTGATCCAAAAATTTGATAAAACACTTCTGGAAAAAAAGCGCTCATTGGCGGATGTTTATTAAATCCCCAATCTAAATTGCTTCCCCAAGCTAATGCTTCGATAGTATCCAGTGGTAAATTATGATTTGTGATTGATGGAATCAGAGTCCAAAAAATTAGATGAGCTAAGACAAAAATATAAAAAGCATTGTTTATATTTTTGTTACTAATGGTCATTTATAAATATTTATATCAATTAAGCTTGCTTGACACCCATAATTTGCTGAATATACTCCGATCGATTAAAATTAAGCTATGCCAAAGACTGCTAAAGCAAAGAAAAAAGTATCAAAACCAAAAACAAAAGTTGTAAGTAAGTCAAAAACAACTGTTGCCAAAGTTGCGTCCAAGGGACCTGTAAAAATCTCAAAAACATATGTTCCAAAAGATACTGAAAAATATATGTGTGAAAAACATAAAGTGTATTTCAGAATAAGACTAACTGAATGGAAGAAGGAGCTAATCAAAGCTAACAATGAAGCCCTTTACAATGGCGGGATGGATGATAATAATATTTCCGCAGATATTGTTGACCAGGCTAACTCATATATTGATAGTAATGTAGAAATGAAAGCAATAAATAGACAAATTAAATTAATTTCAGAAATTGATAAAGCTTTGAGAAGAATTAGAGAAGACACTTATGGTTATTGTTTAGATACAGCAGAGCCAATTGGATTAAAAAGATTAATGGCAAGACCAGTTGCTAAATACACTATTGCAGCACAAGAAAAGCATGAAAAAGAAGAAAAAGTTCATGCAGATGATTAACAATGAGAAAAAAATCATCTAAACAAAGCTCAATATCTTTTCTTTTTGCAAAGAAATATATTTATTTTTACTATCCTTTCTTCTGGATTGTGTTGTTATTATATTTATTTTTAAAATGAATAAAAAATTAATCTTAATTATTATTGTAATTGTTGCTATTGAATTTTCAGGTTATGGAATACTTAGTACTCTTTACAGACTGTTTGGATAAATTTTAAAGTTTTGGAATTTTTGCATCTCTATCCATAAAACTATAACCTTTAACTACAGCTTCACGATCTGCTATTTCCAAATACCATCTTGCTAAATTTTTATAATTCTTCAATCCAATATCATGCCATTCGTGTCTTGCCATCCACGGCCAAGTTGCAATATCAGCAATTGTATAATCTGTACCTGCAAGAAATTTAGATTGTTTTAATCTCGTGTCTAATTCTCCATAAATTCTTTTGGTAATTTTAAAATATCTTTCTTCTCCAAATTCGCTTTTTCCAGGATTGTAATGATGAAATTGATGATGTTGCCCTATCATAGGCCCAACTGTACCCATTTGTGCCATCAACCATTGATTAATAACTAGTCTATCATTTTCATTATAAAGTTTTCCACTTTTTTCTGCTAAATACATTAATATTGCTCCTGACTCGAAAACACTTTTGTTGTTATCATGATCAATGATCACAGGAATTTTTCCAAAAGGACTAATTTTTAAATATTCTGGTTTAAACTGTTCATCTTTACCTAAATCAACTTTGGTTACTTTGTACTGATAACCAATTTCTTCAAGCATAATACTTATTTTCCATCCATTAGGAGTATTGGCAGAAAAAAGCTCTATCATTTTTTTATACCAAGTCTTTCTTGTGCAGCTTTAGATGTTGTTGTGAATTCAAATCTTAATTTTTCATCTGGTTTAGCATATTTAAAACAGCCTCTTGCTGCCAATGCACCCTCATGAAACCCTGAAAGAATTAATTTTAATTTTCCTGGGTAAGAACAAATATCACCAATTGCAAAAATTCCCTTAACATTAGTTTCAAAATTTTCAGTATTAACTTCAACGGTTTTTTTATTTATATTTAGTCCCCAATCTAATATCGGGCCAAGTTGCATTATTAAACCAAAGAAACCTAATACATAATCAGATTTAATCTCTTTAATGTCACCTTCGTCATGTTTTATTTTAACTGACTCAATTTTTTTGTCTCCTACAACTGAGTCCATTTGATATTTTATGAATAAATTTAACTTCCCTTGGTCATTAAGCTCTTTTACTTTTTGAACGCTCGCCTCTGCTCCACTAAAACCATCTCTTCTATGAATTAAATTTACTTTAGAAACGTTTGATAGTTCAATAGCCCAATCTAAAGCAGAGTCTCCTCCTCCAAAAATTGAAATATTTCTGTCTTTAAATATTGATTTATCTTTAATAGAATAAAATAAAGAATTGCCTTCAAATTTTTCACATTCTTTTACTGAAAATTTTCTAGGCTCAAAAGAACCAACACCACCAGCTATTACAATTGCAGCAACATCAAACTCTACTCTACCAGAAGTTTTAACATGCCATCTATTTTGATTTTTTTTTAACTCCTCTACTCTTTCATTTAAATGAAATTTGACATTGAAAGGTTTGATTTGTTTTAGAAGATTATTGGTTAGCTCTTCCCCAGTGCACTCTGGTACAGCTGGGATATCATAAATGGGTTTATCGGGGTAGAGCTCAATACATTGACCACCTGCTTTATCAAGATTGTCTACTATTTCACAACTTAGTCCAATTATCCCAAGTTGATGAGCGCAAAATAATCCTGTTGGCCCTGCTCCAATAATTAATACATCTATTTTATTCATCTAACCTTGCTTTGATGGAATATTAACTTCTAAACCATCTAGCTCATCTGAAACTATTAACTGACAGCTCAACCTGCTATTATTTTTTGGTTCAAATGCCATATCAAGCATATCTTCCTCACCATCTTCCTTTGCTGGAAGCTTATCTAACCATTCTTCTTTGACATAAACATGGCAAGTAGCACATGCCATTCCCCCTCCACAATCAGCATCAATTCCGGGAATATCATTTTGAATTGCGCCTTCCATTACAGTTAATCCGTTTTGAACATCGATTGTTTGAGTTTTATTATCGTGTGTATGATAAGTAATTTTTGCCATGCGTTATATATAGTTTCTTATCTAAATTGGACAAGTAAGTAAAAACATACTTGGTCAGATTTATGCATTATGTGGTTCAGGGACTTCCTTTTTAAAAAAGTAGCTAGAATCCTCTCTTTGTTTCATCAGAGATGGTAAAATTTCTTTGTAAGCATCAAATAAACCATCATTTGTTCTCGGTAATTGATCTTTAATATGGTGATGGAGTTTGTCCAAGTTATAAGATGGAACTGTTGGAAACATGTGATGAGTTACATGATATTCCATTTTCCAATATAAAAAACTTAAAATAGGATTTAAATACATTTCTCTTGTTGTGTATCTATGATCTTTAATATCTCTTGCTAAACCAGCATGTTGAGTAAAAGAAACCAGTTTATGTAAAGTTCTTCCATAAAATTTTGGTAATAAAAAAAACAAAACTGGCAACCAAGATAATGTAATTAAAGACCACAAAATAATAGCAATCCAAATTGCAACAAAAATTCTAGAATTAAAAATAACTTTTGATTGTGCATTTTCAGGAATGCAGTCTTGCATCACTTTTGTTTTTACACCCAATGCATGCTGAATAATTTCATAAGCTATACTTTTTTTAAAATAAATAAGTTCCATAAAAGGAATTAAATTAATTAAAAAATTTTTTGGAGTTTCTTTTAAATTATTTCCATACTCAATTTCATGATCATATGGATTTTCTGTTGAATATGTATTTCCATGATGAACGAAATGTGTATATCTCCATCTTGTTGGTTCAAAATTTGAGAGGTATGAAGAAATATAGTAAAAAAATTCGTTTAAAGATTTTGATTGAAAAGCGGTTTTGTGACCTGTCTCATGCCATAATGGATTTGAAAAACCATATATATTTCCGTAAACCAAAAACCAAAAAGCAGACCACCATGTGCCCCAAGTTATATATGCCAAAATTCCTGTTACTAATAACAATCCAAAAAAAACTGAAACATGTTGAAGCCCTTTGATATCAGATTTCTTTGAAAGCTCTTTGAGGACTTCTATATCAACTTGGCATTTATGCCATTTTTCTAATTTAACATCCATAGAAATAAAAATATGTATATTTATTATACATATTTTTAATAAAGAGAAAAAAAAAGGGCAAGTACAAAATTGTACCTGCCCTTAATTTAAATTTTAGCTAATTACTTAGCTCTTCTTCCCGCAGAACTAGTTGCAGCAGCCCAAATTACTAGACCAAATGCAATTTTGTTAATGAAGTCAGCTAAGTTGTAAACGACGTTAAGTGAGTCAGCATCTACACCACCAGTTAAGTAACCAAATACGTAACCTAATGGGTAAATTGCCCAACCTACAGTAACGATCATTCTCATTGCACCAAAAGCAGTTACAAGAGCTTTGTTACCACTTTTTGCTGCAGCTCTACCAGATTCACCTGAGAACACTTCATAAAGAATGTATACCCAACCTGCCATTCCGATGATGAAACCTAGTGTAGCATTAATATAACCTGCTTCACCTAAGTATCCACCGATTAGCATTACTAATGAACCAATTAACAATCTCCAGAACATACCAGAGTTTGCTTTACCAATAGCTGCTAGAATTAAATAGAATTCTACCATCTGTAATGGCACAGTGATTAACCAGTCAATGTATCTGTAAACAGTTGGCGAGTCTCCAGTAGAAACCCATACTTCTCTCATGTACATGTAGTGTATGAATGCAATACCAGTTACTAGACCAGCAACAATAACTGATGTTCTCCAGCCTGATGCGACATTGCCTGCTTCCATGAAAAAGAAAGCAGTAGCTGCTAACATTCCCATAGAGATAACCCAGAATGAAATTCCGACGAAGTCATCTTGCATCAACATCGTTGCGTCTGCTGCAATAGCTATACCTGAAAAACCTATCAAGGCCATAGCTGCTAAAGCAAACAGTTTAAGTTTTTTCATAAAAAACTCCCTCTTCGTTAGTTTTTATTTTAGTTTATATAAACTAGACTTAAGTTACCCTAAGCCAATGACGCGGTTAATAGCAAATTAAATTAGATAAATGAAGACTTAATTGCGACTAATTCTCATTGATTTTACTTAATTTTTAAAATTAAATACAATTTATAAGTTAAAAATCAAAAAAAATAAGGAATTCGAATCATTTTTTTATGTCTTCTAAGTTTAATCAAATTTACGAAAATTCTATAAAAAATCCTGAAAAGTTTTGGCAAGAGGCCTCTAAAGATATCTTTTGGTTTAAAAAACCAACCAAAATTTTAAATAAATCTAACCCGCCTTTCTATAAATGGTTCGAGGATGGGGTTACAAACACATGCTATAACGCTTTAGACATTCACATTGACCAAGGAAGAGGTCAAAAAACAGCTTTAATCTATGATAGTCCTATCACTGGTAACAAAAGTCAGTTCACTTATGAAGAATTAAGGTCAAAAGTTTCTAAATTTGCTGGGGCATTGAAAGCTCAAGGAGCTAATAAAGGAGACCGGGTGATCATTTATATGCCAATGATCCCAGAAGCAGTGGTTGCTATGCTTGCTTGTGCAAGAATTGGTGCAATTCACTCTGTTGTTTTTGGTGGATTTGCCTCAAATGAGCTTGCAAGTAGAATAGATGACAGTAAAGCAAAAATATTAGTAACTGCATCATGTGGTTTTGAGCCCGGAAGAACAGTTGAGTACAAACCTCTTGTTGATGAAGCTATTAAAATAGCCAATCACAAAATTGAAAAGATGATTTTGTTTCAAAGACCTGGTCATGAAGTTAAATTAAATAATCCAAATGAAGTCAGCTGGGAAGAGGTTACCTCTAATGCTAAAGATGCTGACTGTGTTGAGATGAATTCCAATGAGTTTGCCTATATTTTATATACATCAGGTACGACTGGAACCCCCAAAGGTATAGTAAGAGACGTTGGAGGTCACATTGTTGCTCTCAAATGGACTATGAAAAATATCTACAACATAGATACAGATGATATTTGGTGGTCCGCTAGTGATATTGGTTGGATTGTTGGACACTCTTATATTGTCTACGCTCCTTTATTCAAAGGATGCACCACAGTTTTATTTGAAGGTAAACCAGTAGGAACTCCAGATGCAGGAACTTTTTGGAAAATCATCTCTAATTATAAAGTAAAATCTCTTTTTACAGCTCCAACAGCTTTTAGAGCAATTAAAAAAGAAGATCCTGAAGGTAAATTTTTCTCAAAATATGATTTAAGTAGTTTTGAAAGCTTGTTCCTTGCTGGAGAAAGAGCTGATCCAGATACTATAAAGTGGGCTGAAAATTTACTTAAAGTTCCAGTGATCGATCATTGGTGGCAAACAGAGACTAGCTGGGCAATTAGCTCAAATTGCACTGGAATAGAAATGATGGAAACAAAATATGGTTCAGCATGCAAAGCTGTCCCTGGATATGATGTAAAAATTATCAAACCAGATCAGTCTCTAGCAAAACCTAATGAAATGGGAGACATTGTTGTAAAGCTCCCTTTGCCTCCAGGAACATTCCCAACATTGTGGAATGCAGATCTAAGATATAAAGAAAACTATATGTCCAATTATCAGGGCTACTATCAAACATATGATGCAGGTCACATCGATGATGATGGTTATATTTGGATTATGTCTAGAACGGATGACATTATTAATGTAGCAGGTCATAGATTATCAACTGGTGCCATAGAAGAAGTATTGTCAGAACATCAATCTGTTGCTGAATGTGCGGTACTTGGAATTGCAGATAAATTAAAAGGTCAATTACCTATTGGATTAGTAGTTTTAAAATCAGGTGTTGATAAAGATAATGAAACTATATCTAATGAATGTGTACAAATGGTAAGAGATAAAATAGGCCCAGTTGCTGCATTTAAAGTAGTCATTGTTATTAAAAGATTACCAAAAACAAGATCGGGTAAAATTTTAAGAGGAACAATTAGAAAAATTGCAGATAATGTGGAATATAAAGTGCCCCCTACGATTGATGATCCAGCAATATTAAATGAAATAAAAGAAGATTTAATACAACACAAAATTTTAAATAATGGTTAAAACATATTTTTTTCTCGCAGGTGCAGTATTTTTTGAAGTTGCTGGCACAATGTTATTACCTATAACTCAAAATTTTACAAAACTAATTCCAACAACTGCTCTTGCTTTTTTTTATCTTTGTGCTTTCTATCTTTTAACTTTTGTAGCAGATAAGATTCCTATCGCTATCATGTATGCAACATGGAGTGGTCTTGGAATTTTTACAATTGCAATTCTTGGGTATATATTCTTCAAACAAACTTTAGCTTGGCAAGCAATATTAGGATTATTTTTAATTGTAATTGGTGTGATACTTGTAAATAGTTTTACCGGAAGGCTTAGCTAAACTTCAAAGGTGTTCCTTCAGGATCACCTAAAATTTTCCCATCCTGCATTTTAATTTTTCCCGCAATAATCGTATGGGTAGGTGTTCCTTTAAATTTAAATCCATTAAATGGTGACCATTTACACTTACTCTCAATATTTTCATTCTTAATTTCAATAGTTTTATTCATATCTACAATAGTAAAATCAGCATCATAACCCTCTTTGATAAATCCTTTATTTTTAATTCCAAAAATTTTCACTGGATTTTCACAAACAAAGTTCATCAATTGATTAAGAGATAATTTTTCATCATTAATATGATTTAACATTACAGACATTAAAGTTTGAACTCCTGGCATTCCTGAGGGAGTATTTGGATATACTTTATCTTTATTTTCTTTTAAATGAGGAGCATGATCAGATCCAATAGTATCATTAAAATTATTTCTCACTCCATACCATAATCTGTCATAATGAGACTTGTCTCTTAAAGGTGGGTTCATCTGAGCGTAAGTTCCAAGTTTGTCATAACAATCTGGAGCATAAAGGGTTAGATGCTGTGGAGTTATTTCAAATGTAATATTTCCTTTGTGCTGAGATAAAAAGTCTATTTCCTCTTTCGTAGTAATATGAAGTACATGAGCTTTTTTATTATGCTTTTCTGCAATTCGCACAATTCGTCTTGTAGATGCTATTGCACATTCTGCACTCCTCCATATCGGATGAGTATGAACATCGCCCTCTTTTATCAATTTCTTATTAACTTTTAATATTGCCTCGTCTTCAGAATGAACCGCTACGACTTTTGAAGCATTTTGAAATACCTTGTCTATATCATCCTCTTCAGCGACTAATAAATTGCCAGTCGATGATCCTGCAAAAAGTTTAATTCCACAACAACCTTCTAAACCCTTAAGACTGGCTAAATCATCTGCATTGTCTGCTGTTGCCCCAAAATAAAAAGCGTAATTGCAATACATTCTATTTTTAGCGAGATCTAATTTCTTTTGAAACTCTTTCATATTTGAAGTTGGCGGATTGGTATTTGGCATTTCAAATACACTGGTTATTCCACCTGCAATTGCTGCTCTACTTCCTGAATGAAGATCCTCTGTATCCGTTGATCCTGGTTCTCTAAAATGTGTTTGGGTATCTATGCAACCAGGCAATACTGTATTGCCTTCAGCATTAATTGTCTCTTTTGCTTGATCTGAAATTTGTCCAATCTGTTGAATTTTTCCATCTTTTATAGCTACATCAACATCTTTTAACTCTCCATCGATGTAACATTGTCCGTTTTTAATTATAAGATCTAACATTTTGAGAAATTGTTATTATATTACATTCTATAATTAATCAATTATGAATATTAAAAACGTATACATTTTAGATGACAGAGCAATTCTTTATATTAATGGAGAAGATGCAAAAGAATTTCTTCAAAATCTTATCACTAACGATATAAACAAAGTAAACAATGTAAATAGTTGTTTCAGTTCGTTACTTACACCTCAGGGTAAATTTTTATATGAATTTATAATTGTAAAACATAAGTCTGGATATCTTTTGGATTGTGAAAAACCTCAGGCAGATGAGTTGTTAAAACAATTGTCCTTATATAAACTAAGATCAAAAGTTGAAATTCATAATTTAAGTAATGAATTCGTTGTAGCAGCATTTTCTCATAAAAAATTCTTAACTTTTGATGAAGCAAAAGATCAACCTGGATTTACAATTAAATATAGAGAAGATCCAATATTTTTAGATCCAAGAAATAAAGAATTGGGTGCTAGATTAATTATTAATTTAGAAAAACTTTATTTATCTTTAAAAAAACTAGGTCTTCATGATGCTGCTCTTAAAGAGTATCATTCATTAAGTCATAGGCTTGGAATAGTTCCAAAAAATTTAAATAAATTGAAAGATAAATTGTTTGGTATTGAATGTAATTTTGAAGAATTAAATGGAATTGATTTCAAAAAAGGCTGTTATGTTGGCCAAGAAAATACAGCGAGAATTAAATTAAAGAACAAGCTTTCAAAAAGATTGTTTCCAATAAATGTGATTAATGGAAAACTATATGAAGGCGAAAGTATTTATAATAATGAAATTGAAATAGGTAAAGTTTTAATTGATAGCGATTACCCTTTTGCTTTAATTAAATACTTAAACGAAAACTTTGATGAAAAAGCAAATTTTAAAACTAAAGAAGCTTCAATAAACATCAATAAACCTGATTGGATTAAAAACTAATTTTCTTATTTAAATAAATAAACAATCAATAAAATTATAAAAACTACAATAATCCAAATACTGAGATTTTTAAGAAATTGCTTTAATTTAAAATTTGATTGTAAAAAACTTGGAAGAACTAAAAGCAAAACCCCTACCATAAATATCACTGAAAGTAATTTATCCATCAAAAACTCCTATATAAAATCTGCTTTGGTGCGGTCGGAGAGACTCGAACTCTCATGGACTATGTCCACACGGCCCTCAACCGTGCCTGTCTACCAATTTCAGCACGACCGCGATATGTCCCATAATAAATGAATGACAATTATGAAGCAAATTGGTAAAAAACCTTATGGAATTTACACAAGAAGTGCGTAAAGCAACAGATCCTATTTATCAAAAAATTTCTAAGGTTATGCCTGAAATTGAATGGTCAGTGCATGCTCCTTATATTCATAAAATTAATAAATTAAAAAAAGAAAAAAATGCTGTAATTCTAGCCCACAATTATCAAACTCCAGAAATTTATCATGGTGTTGCAGATTTCTCTGCTGACTCACTTGCATTAGCAATTGAAGCCTCAAAAACTTCAGCTGATATTATTTTGATGGCTGGAGTTCATTTTATGGCAGAGACCGCAAAATTAATGAGCCCTAATAAAAAAGTTATTCTACCAGATATGGATGCTGGCTGTTCTTTATCGTCATCAATTACAGGTAAAGACGTTAGATTATTAAAAGAGAAATATCCCGGAGTTCCAGTTGTTTCCTATGTGAATACCTCAGCAGAAGTTAAAGCAGAAACAGATGTTTGTTGTACATCTGCTAATGCCGTGAAAATAGTTAAATCACTTGGTGTAAAACGAGTAATATTTTTGCCTGATGATTATTTAGCTAAATATGTTGCTTCTCAAACTGATGTTGAAATTATTTCTTGGAAAGGAATCTGCATTGTTCATGATCAGTTTAACAAAAAAGAAATAGAGGATATAAGAAAAAATAATCCAGGAATTAAAATTATTGCACATCCAGAATGTCCTCCTGATGTGATTAAAGCAAGTGATTTTGCAGGATCAACTTCTGGAATGATTAAATATGTAAAAGATAATCAACCAAAAAAAGTAATGATGGTTACTGAGTGCTCAATGAGTGACAATATCCAGATAGAAAATCCAAATGTAGACTTTGTTAAACCATGTAATATGTGCCCTCACATGAAAAAAATTACACTTCCAAAGATATTAGATTGTTTAGAAAATGAGACTGGTGAAATTATCATGGACAAAGAAACGATTGATAAAGCCAGAATATCTGTAGAAAGAATGGCAGCCATTGGCAGATAATTAAGTGTCAAAAATAAAACTAAGCAAAGAATTTATCAAAAGTACTGTTAAGCTAGCATTGAATGAAGATCTTTATCCTTCTGGAGATATTACTTCAAGTTTAATTAATAATGATAATATTGTTACTGTTAAATTAATTTCAAATCAAAAAGCGATTGTTGGAGGGTTGTTATTTGCTAAACAAACCTTTGCATTAATTGATAATAGAATAAAATTTGTTACTAAAATAAAAGATGGTTCAAGAACTAAAAAAGGATCATTAGTTGCTTTAATAAAGGGTAAAGCAAAAAATATTTTAATTGCTGAGAGAGTTGCATTAAATTTTATGTCTCACATTTCTGGAATCGCAACTAAAACAAATGAGTTTGTTCAATTAGTTGGAAATAAAACTAAAATTTGTTGTACAAGAAAAACAATCCCAAATTTAAGAGTAATACAAAAGTATGCTGTTAAATTAGGAGGTGGTATAAACCATAGATTTAATTTAAGCGATGAATATTTGATTAAAGATAATCATATTGCGAGTTCAGATTTAAAGAGTTTAGTTTTAAAAGCGATTAAAAATAAAAAAGGAAAAAAAATTACTGTTGAAGTTGATACAGTCAATCAACTTAAATCTATACTAGGTCTAAAATTTAATACTGTACTTCTAGACAACATGAATATTAGAAACTTAAAAGAAAGTGTGAAAATTGCTAAAAAATATTATGAAACTGAAGCCTCAGGGAATGTTTCTTTAAAAACCGTTAAAGCCATTGCGTCTACAGGAGTTAATAGAATTTCCGTAGGAAGTATTACTCATAGTGCCCCAGCAATTGATTTTAAATTAGAGATTTAATTTATAAATTTAGATAGATCTGGTTTAAAATAGTTCGGACCTTTCATAACTTTACCAGACTCATTGTAAATTGGTTTTCCATTTTCATCTAACTTACTCATGTTGGAGTTTTGAACCTCGTCAAAACATTTATCCAAATCAATTCCGAATGCATGACCTGCCCCATAAGTAACATATAGGATATCAGTTAATGCGTCTGCTACCTCTAATAAATCCTTATTATTCATAGCTTCTGTAAGCTCTTCTAATTCCTCTTTAATTAGATCTATTCTTAATTTATTTATTTTATCACCACTAAATGAAGGTTTAGTTTTAACTTCTTGGCCAAAAGTTTTCATGAAAGTGCCAACTTTACTAAAATTCGACATAATGCTCCTGTATGTTTATATAAATTTATTGTATGTTAATAATTATTTGTAACTTAGAAATTAATCAATGAAATTAATCAATGAAATTAAGAAAAGAATTTGACAGTATTGGAACTATAAATGTCCCAAATGATAAATATTGGGGTGCATCTACTCAAAGATCAAATAAGTTTTTTAATATAGGTAAAATTTTGGTTAATATTTCAATCATTAGATCAATAGCTATTATTAAAAGATCTGCTTCAATAGTACATGCTAAAGATAAATTAATTGATAACAAAATTTCTAAAGCAATAATCAAAGCATCAGATGAAGTAATCAAAGGTAAATTAGATGAAAATTTTCCTCTAAAAGTTTGGCAAACAGGTTCTGGAACTCAAACAAATATGAACGTAAATGAAGTTATTGCTAACAGAGCCATTGAAATATTGGGTGGAAAAAAAGGAACTAAAAAACCTGTTCACCCAAATGATCATGTGAATAAATCTCAATCTACCAACGATGTATTTCCCACTGCAATGCATATCTCAGTAGCTAAAGAGACTATTAATAAAATGCTGCCAAGCTTAAAAATTTTAGAAAAAGAATTAAAAAAAAAGTCCAATGAATTTAAAAATATAGTAAAAATTGGAAGAACTCATTTACAAGATGCAACTCCATTATCTCTGGGACAGGAGTTTTCAGGATATCATTTTCAAGTTAAAAAAAGTATTGAAAGAATAGAATACGCTTTGAAAGAAATACTATTTCTTGCTCAAGGTGGTACAGCTGTCGGCACTGGAATAAATTCAAAAAAAAATTTCGATAATAAAATTGTGAAAGAAATTGCTAAATTTACAAAAATTAAATTCAAACCAGCTCCAAATAAATTTGCTGAGCTTGCGGCTCATGATGCAATTGTAAACTTCTCTGGAACTCTAAATACTTGTGCGGTTGCATTAATGAAAATATCTAATGATATACGATTTCTAGGATCTGGTCCTCGAGCTGGTTATGGAGAACTAATTTTACCTGAAAACGAACCAGGTTCATCAATTATGCCAGGAAAAGTAAATCCAACTCAATGTGAAGCTGTTACAATGGTTTGTGTAAAAGTAATTGGAAACCATAATGGAATAACAATGGCAGGATCACATGGACATTTTGAACTAAATGTTTTTAAACCTTTAATTGCTCATAACATTTTACAATCAATTGACTTAATCGCAGATAGCACAAAAAATTTTGCTATATATTGTGTTAAAGGAATAAAAGCTAATAAGAAGAAAATACAGGAACATCTAGATAACTCTTTAATGTTAGTAACTGCGTTAGCCCCACATATTGGATATGATAATGCAGCAAAAATTGCAAAAACTGCTCTAAAAAATAACACAACATTAAAATATGAAACTTTAAAAACAGGATTAATTGAAGAGCAAGATTATAATAAAATTGTGGATCCTAAAAAGATGATTTATCCAGCATAGCTCTTGATTGCTTCATTCAATAAGTTTTTAAGATAAATTTTGTTCTGAAAATTTTCTTTTTTTAAAATTAAACTGTTTAAAATTTTATTAACATTTTGATCAAATTTATTATCAATTTTAATGTCTTTTATATCAACAGTTTTTTCATCAAAATTAAAAGAATAATTAAAATCAACTTTATTAATTTTTTTTCTAAAGTTTTTTGGGGTAATCAAATATTGAAAAATTTTATTATGATCAATAATATTTATTTTTAAGTTTCCATCTAAAATCAACTTACCATCTTTAATATAAATCAGACTATTTGATGTTTCAAATATTGCATAATTCTTCAAACTTAAAATACTATTATCAAGATCAGTTAAACCTTCTTTAATTTTTAAATTTAAAAAAATATTTCTTAAATAGCTAGAGTTTTTAAATTTGTCTGCATTTAGACTAAATTTAAAGTCAATATTATTGCTATTAAAAATTTCAGTTTTTAAAAGTTGTGAGAAAATTGAGTAAGCACTAATTAAATAAGTATAATTTAGTTCTTTAGTAGAACCATTAAAATAAGAATAAAAGGGTTGAAAATTTAATTTTCCATTATAAGAAAATTTTGTATCATCTAATTTATCAAAGATTTTAAACTCAAAAAATTCTTTGTTAGTTTTATATTCACCCATGCCTTTAACCTTGTTAAGTATAAATTCTGTGGTACCCAATTTAATTTCATCTTCATAAAAGTGTTCACTTTCAACTTGTAATCTAAATAAATCTATATTTAATTTTGAATACACTTTTTTCTCTAATTGATTATTAAAAAGTTTTAAAGAATAAGGTAAATTAAATATTTTATTTTCAGATTTAAAAATATTTTTAAGCTCATTAGTATCATAAAAGTATTCAGCAGATAAAATGTTATTGATAAATAAAACTTCATTTTCAAAGTTTCTGAAAAAAATATTACTGTTATTTATTTTTAGCTTAGTAGATACAAAATTTTTATTTAAAAGATCTATAAAAAAATTATAGTTTTTTTTATTTAAATTAAAGTTAGCATCTTCAATAACTATTTCTTTAAAAATCATATTATTTAAAGAAAATAAGTTCTCTAACGATAAATAAATTTTTATTTTTTTAATTTCTGCTAATTTAGTTTGATTAAAATTTATCGACGAATTTGTGCTTATAAAATGTGGTCTTGGTAAAAATTTATATTTTAACTTTTTCGAAAAATTTACTTCCAGTTGTAAATTATTAAAAATATCTTTTTTTAATTCTTTTGAAATATCACTATGATTGTAAATATTTGGTATTGAAAGATAAGATAAAAATAAAATAACTGATGCGACAATTGATAAAAATATTTTGTTACTTTTTGCTAAATTAGTTAGATTGCTAATTTTTAACTTGTTTAAATTTTTCTCTAATAGACTATTAATTGAACTATTAATGTTTTTAAATAATTTTAAGAAAGAATTTGACTTACTCATTTTGAGTGACAAGTTATAAAGCATTATAAAAAATGATAAACAAGGTTTATTTAGAAAATTTAAATGATGCTCAAAAAGAAGCTGTATTATACTTAGATGGGCCACTTCTAATTGTTGCAGGAGCTGGTTCCGGAAAAACAAAGGTTTTAACCTCAAGAATTGCGAATATTATCAAAGAAAAAAAGGCATTCCCTAATCAAATATTAGCAGTCACATTTACTAATAAAGCTGCTAAAGAGATGCAAAATAGAGTAAGCAAAATACTTGGCTCTAATGCAGTAGGACTTTCATGGCTAGGCACATTTCATTCTATTTGTGCGAAATTATTGCGAAAACATGCTTCAGCAGCAAATCTTAATTCCAATTTTACTATAGTAGACACGGATGATCAGATCAGACTTATAAAAAATATTTGCAAGGCTGAAAATATTGATATCAAACAATTGTCTCCAAGATTTATATTGGCAATAATTGATCGTTGGAAAAATAAAGGATTTTATCCAAATGAAGTAGTAATAAATAAAAAAGATCTTTATGAAAAAACAATTCTTCCACTCTATAAAATTTATCAACAAAAGTTAACTGACCTAAACTCTTGTGACTTTGGTGATCTTATATTACATGCTGTAAAGATTTTGGAATTCAATTCAGACATTAGAGAAATATATTCAAAAAATTTTAAATATATCCTTGTTGATGAATATCAAGATACAAATTTTATTCAAAGTAAATGGCTTAATCTTTTATCGGAAAAAAACAAAAATATTTGCTGTGTTGGAGATGATGATCAATCTATTTATAGTTGGAGGGGAGCAGAAATTAAAAATTTTTTAGAATTTGAACAAGTTTATAAAAATACAAAAGTTATAAGATTAGAACAAAATTATAGATCTTCTCAAAATATTTTATCTGTTGCTTCAAATCTTATCTCTAATAATCAAAATAGAGTTGGTAAAACATTAATTACTACTATGGAAGAAGGTGATTTGGTTAAATTAAACTGTTTTAAAAATGGTAAAGATGAAGCTATTGGAATTTCAGACGAAATAGAAAAAAATATAAAAAAAAAATTTTCTTATAACAATATTGCAATCCTAGTTAGAGCTATTTTTCAAACTCGTGAATTTGAAGAAAGATTCCTTAAAATTGGTATGCCTTATAGAATATTAGGTGGCACAAAATTTTATGAAAGAGCTGAAATAAAGGATTGTGTTGCTTATCTAAGATTAATTTATCAAGAAAAAGATGATCTTGCTTTTGAAAGAATAGTAAATAACCCTAAGAGATCAATAGGTGATAGTACTTTAAAAAATATTCATGAGTTTGCAAAAGAAAATAATTTAAATTTAGAAAGAGCGTCAATTAAAATGCTTGAACAAAATTTAATTAAACCAAAAACTAAAATTGGATTAAGTTTATTTATTAATTCTATGGTTAAATGGAGAAACGATTTAATTGAAAAAAAATTTAATCATGTAAAATTATTACAAATTGTTTTGGATGAATCAGGTTATTCAGCAATGCTTAAAAATAAAAAAGACTTGGATAATGAAAATAGATTAGAAAATATTAAAGAATTATTAAGTGCGATGAAAGAATTTGATAATTTAGAAAGTTTTTTAGAACACGTTTCTTTAGCAACGTCTGTAGATCAGGAATGGGATGGTGAAAAGATCAACATGATGACTATGCACGCCGCAAAAGGTTTAGAGTTTGATGTTGTGTTTTTACCTGGGTGGGAAGAAGGATTGTTTCCACATCAAAAATCTATTGAGGAAAAGGGTCAAAATGGCCTAGAGGAAGAAAGACGTTTAGCATATGTAGGAATTACAAGAGCAAAGAAAAAAGCTATAATTTCATTTTCAATGAATAGATTTTATCAAGGAGATTGGATTGATAGTATGGCTTCAAGATTTGTTGATGAACTTCCAGAAAAACATTTAGAAAAAAACTCCTTCTTTGATGAGGAAATTAATAATGATGATGATTTTGATTTTAATCAAGATTTTGAAATTGAAGAAGGTACAAGAAGTCCTGGTTGGATAAGATATCAGAAGAGAATTAAATGAAAAATTACATAAAAGAATTAAGGAGTAAATTCAATAAATATGAAATTGATGGTTATGTAATTCCAAAAAATGACGATTATTTTACTGAATATTCAAAATTAAATCGATTAGAGATTATCTCAAACTTTAGTGGATCTGCTGGATTAGCCATAATTCTTAAAAATAAAAATTATTTATTTACCGATGGAAGGTACACAATTCAAAGTCAAATTGAGAGTGGAAAAAATTTTAAAATATATGGATTTGAAAAATTAATGAATTGTAGTTTGTTTAAAAATCTTACAATTGGTATAGATCCAAAGCTATTTACAAATTCTCAAATTAAAAATTATTTTTTAAAACACAATAAAATCAAATATGTCGAAAAAAATCTAATTGATGAAATTAAAAAACAGAAAGAACATACTTCTATCCCATTTTTTTCTTTAAATAAAAATATTGTTGGTGAAAGTATTAATTCTAAATTAAATAAAATAACTAAATACTTAAAAAAAAATAAATCTGATTATATTTTTATTACTGCGCCAGAAAATGTCGCTTGGACTTTAAATATACGAGGTGGAGATGGCCCCAACAGCCCAATTCCTAATTCAAGATTAATAGTAAGTAAATCAAAAAAAATACTACTTATAAGTAATCTTAAAAAGTGTAAGCAATTATTAAAAAATAAAATTATTAACAAAGATGAATTTTTAGATGTAAATAGTTTATCAAGCAAAATAGTACATCTTAAGGGAAAAAACTTTATTGTAGATGATAAATCTTGTTCAATTTTTTATGAAAATTTAATTAAGTCTAAATTTAAGATCATAAAAAGAGAAGATCCAATTTATCTTTTAAAAGCAATTAAAAATAAAACTGAAATTAAAAATATGATTAATACTCATATCTTAGATGGGGTTGCATTAACAAAATTTTTATACTGGATAAAAAAAATTAATAAAAAGAAAATTACAGAAGTAGAAGCTGCAAATAAATTAGAAAATTTTAGAAAATTAAATTTAAATTTTCTCTATCCTAGTTTTGATACTATTGCAGGCTCTGGGAAAAATGGAGCAATTGTACATTACCGCGCAAAGAAAGAGAATTGTAGGACTATTAACAAAAAAGATATTTTATTATGTGACTCAGGTGGACAATATAAATATGGTACAACTGATGTGACGAGAACGATATGTTTTTCGCAACAAAAACAAAATATCAAAAATATTTTCACGAAAGTATTGAAAGGCCATATTGCTGTAGCTACGACTAATATTAATAAAGATGATATAGGCAAAAAAATTGACAAAAGAGCAAGAAAATTTTTAAATAAAAGCAACTTAGATTATGCACATGGTACAGGACATGGTGTTGGTTTTTTTCTTAATGTTCATGAGGGACCTCAATCTATTACAAAAATAAATACAGTAAAAATAAAAGAAGGTATGATTTTAAGTAATGAACCCGGTTATTATAAGACTAACGAATATGGAATTAGAATAGAAAATTTAGTTTATGTTAAAAAAATAAATAAAAATTTGCTATTTAAAAATCTAACAATGGCACCTATAGAAAAAGATTTAATCAATTTTGATTTATTAACAGTTGAAGAAAAAAACTATCTATTTAAATATCACTTAGAAGTTTATTCAAAAATATCTAAATATTTAAATCCCAATGAAAGAAAATGGCTAGCTAGTTTTATTTAGCATCTTCAAAAATTCAGCTTGATCTATAACATTTATTTTAAGCTGTTTTGCACTATCGATTTTCTTCTTTGTTGGCTTGTCCCCGATTATTAAATAATTCAATTTTTTAGAGACACTACTAACCGTTTTGCCAGAATTTTCTTCAATCAAAGATTTAACTTCGGCTCTACTAATTCCATTTAATTTCCCTGTAACTAAAAAGGTTTTATTTTTTAACAAACCATCATCAGAGTTTTGAATAGCTTTTTTTACCGCCAAAACCTTTTCCAATTCATTTAAAACTTTCAAATTTGATTCATTTGAAAAAAAAATTTTAATTGAATTTACTTGAGTTTCACCAATCCCATCAATATTTAACATTTCTTCATAATCATTTTGTTTAGATAAATTTTTAAATTTTGAAAATGATATAAAATGTTTAGCTAACAATTTAGCATTTTCTAATCCGATATGCCTAATTCCTAATGAATAAATTAACCTCTCTAAAGAAATATTTTTTTTTTGACTAATTGAATATTTCAAATTTTGAACAGATAGTTGTCCCCAGCCTTCTAGTTTTTCAATTTTTTGATAATCTAATTTAAATATATCATGAGGAAATTTTATTAATTTCAATTTCCAGAAATTTTCAACTATTTTTTTTCCAAAACCATCTATATTAAAAGCCTCTTTTGAAACAAAGTGTTTTAATTTTTCAATCGAAATATTATCACAATAATAACCTTCACTGGAACATCTCCTAACTGCATCAACTTTTTTTGTTATCTTGTTAAATTCTTTAATTGTTTTTGATCCACATGAAGGACAATTTTCTGGAAAAATAAATTTTTTTGAATTTTTTAACCTTTTTTTTATGTCTACAGAAAGTATGTGGGGTATAACATCCCCTGCTCTCTCTATAACAGCTGTATCTCCTACTCTAATATCTTTTCGATTGATTTCATCTTCATTATGTAATGTTGCATTTGAAACTATGACTCCTCCAATATTGATTGGCTTTAACTTTGCAACTGGAGTTAAAGCACCAGTTCTTCCAACTTGAATGTCAATATCCAAAATAGTTGAAATTGCTTTATTTGATGAGAATTTGTGAGCAATGGCCCATCTAGGAGCATTTGCGACATTTCCCAATCTTTTTTGTAATTCAAAATCATCAATTTTATAAACTATACCATCTATATCAAAATCTAAATTAGCTCTCTGCTGTTCAACATCATTATAATTTTCTAACAAATTTTTAACTCCAGTAATTGTCTTATTCAAAGGATTAATTTTAAATCCCCATTTACTAAGTTTTTTCAAGTAATCAGATTGTTTTTTAAGTTTTAAACCTTTTTCAAAACCAAAAGTATAAGCGATAAATTTTAAAGGTATTTTTTTTGTATCTTCAGGATTTTTTTGTCTTAAAGATCCTGATGCAGCATTTCTTGGATTGGCAAACTTTTCTTTTAAGTTCTCAAAATCACTATTTTGAATAAAAACTTCACCCCTTATATCAATATCCTCAGGAAAATCTTTAGATAAAATTTTCTTTGGAATATCTTTTATAGTTGCAAGGTTATTAGTAATATCCTCACCTTCTTCACCATCACCTCTGGATAATCCTGTTTTGAATTCTCCATTTTTATAATTTAAAGATGCTGAAATGCCATCAATTTTTGGCTCTGCACTGTAGGACAATATAAAATCTTTATCTTCAGAAATAAAATTCAATATTTTTTTTTCAAAATTTAAAAGATCCTGTAAACTAAAAGCATTGGACAAAGATAGCATTGGAACCCTATGCTTTTGTTTTTTGAAGTTTTTAGATGGTTTGAAACCTACTATTTTAGAGGGCGAGTTTTTTGATTTTAAAAATTTATACTTATTTTCAAATAATAAAATTTCTTTTTTAAGTTTATCAAAATATTGGTCATCAACTAAAGGTTGGCTTTTTTCATAATAACTTTTGTTATAATTAATATAATCTTCTATTTTTTTAAGATATTGTTTTTTAATTTCTTTTTTATTCATCTCATTCAAAAAGAGATTTGAATTTTCTTAAAATTATGTTTTCTTCTTTTTTTATTCTTGAAATTTCATAATTTTTATTAAAAACACTATATGATTTTTCATACCATTTTGAAGTTTGATAATTATAGCCTAATAAATTTGCATATTTTTTTGACTCATCTTCTAAACCTAAAATATAATATATTTCTACCAGCCTATGAAGAGCTTCTTCTACATAAATTGTAGTATCATAATTATCAACAACAAATTTAAATCTATTAATTGCTGCAACCCACTTTTTTTTGTCATAATAGAATCTTCCTACATACATTTCTTTAGCTGCTAAAATATCATAAATTAAATTTAATTTAAATTCTGCATCTATCGCAAAATCAGTATTTGGATAATTTTTAATTAATCTTAAAAATATTTTTTTTGATTTTTCTATTGATTCTAAATCTTTTTTTTCGTCAACAATTTGCTCGTAATAACAAAGACCTAGTAAATATTCCGCATATGCTCTCTCATGATGATTGGGATATACTTTCAGAAATCTTTCCAATTCAGCAATTGCATCAGCATAATAATTTTGAGAATAATACGAATAACTAGCCATCAATGCTGCTCTAGGTGCAACTTCAGATTGGGGGAATAAAATTTCTGCTTCGTTAAATTTTTTTGCAGCGAACAAAGCATCGCCTCTTTTCAATTCTTTTAAACCCTCTTGATAGGCTTCAATCATTTGAAGTTCTAAATTTGTTTCTTTAATTTCAGATTTTTCAATAACTTCATTTGAACAAGAAATACAAAATATTAAAATAAAAAAAAACTTAATTAATCTTATTAAAGACATATAGTTTTATACTCTTAAATTTAAAATTTGAAAAATAAATCTTTATTTTAAGCTATAGATTTAAGTAGATTTCTATTAATGAGCGTGTGTGGCAAGTTTTTTTCTTGTATCTCAATTAATGAAAAATTTTCTCTATTTTCAAAAACTTTTCTCAATAGTTGATTGGTAAGAAAATGACCGCCTTGAGAACATTTTATAGATGCCAATATTCTATAGCCTGTAGTGTATAAATCTCCAATACAATCCAGTATTTTATGATTTACAAACTCTTTTTCATTTCTCAATCCCTCTGGATTTAATATTTCCTTATCCTTTACCACTACTGCGTTTTCTAAACTTCCACCTTTGGCTAAACCTTTGCTTTTAATTAATTCAATATCTTCAAATAAGCAAAATGTTCTTGAATTATAAACTTCTGATAAATCGTCTTCATAAACTTTAATTTTATTTTTTTGATTTCCTATTACAGGGTTTTTATATTTTAACTCAAAATCTATATCTAAACTTAATGTTGAAGGTTTAATATTTATAAATCTTGTACCTTCTGAAAAACTAATTTCTTTATTTATTTTAATAATTTTAATCGGCGAATTACTTATTTCTAATCCAACTGCACTTATCTTTTCTATAAAATTTTTTGCAGAACCATCGAGAATTGGAACCTCTTCATTATCTATTTCAATTATAGCATTATCAATACCCAAACAGAATAGAGCTCCCATTAGATGTTCTATAGTTGAAACCCTTGCGCCAAATTCATTTTCAATTGTAGTATTTAAAGAAGTGTTAGAAACGTTAGCAAAGTTTGGATAAATAATATTATTAATTTTTAAATCTACTCTTTTAAAAACAATTCCAACATTTGGTTCAGCTGATCTGATAGTGATATTCACATTGTGTCCGCTATGTAATGCAACACCATTAAAGGACACATTTTTTTTTATCGTTTTTTGATTTAAGTACGACATTCCGAACTTTTAATTTGAAATATGAAAAAAAAGAAAACAACAAATGTTACGGTTTAAAACAAATTTAACTAAATAGTTGAAAAAATTTTTCAAAAAATCCTGATTTTTTTTGATTTTTAGCTACAAAATTAACCTCATTTTCGTTATATCCATTTAATATCATATGGGACATTACTGATAGCTCTTTTTCATTATCAAAAAAATTTTTTACATAACTACCATCTAAATATTTGACAATCTTAATTTGATAATTTTCCAAAATTTTATTTAATTCATAAACAAAAGTATTTGAAATTGATTTAAATTGAATTTCTAGGGCCAAATGATCACTCTTTAAATTTTCCTCGAATGAAGAATAGCTTTTACCGTTTACAAAATATTTTTTAATTATCATATGCATAATATTTTCATTTTGATTGTTTTCTCTAAATAATTCTTTAGCCTCAGCAAGTGAACTTTCAAGGTATTCTTTGGTAATAAAAATACTATAATTTTTTCTCTTAATTCCTAAGTATAAATTAAAAATTTTTTCATCTTCTAGTATAACAGATATATTTTTAATGAATTTTCCACTTAATTTTTCAATTTTAAAAATATTATCATCCAGAAATTTATTTAGGATATCAAGATTATTATGGTTTAAACTTTCATCAATTAGGATTTCTTCCTTATATAAATTTTTTAAATTCTTTCTATCAAATAAGTATATTCCAAATTTATTTGGTGAAATACTTAAATAGTTTTCAAATTCTAGTTCTTCATTCATTTAAAATAATTTGTCCTTCTATTCTTGCATCAATTATAAAAAATTTATCAACTTTATAATTTTCAAAAAAATCATATGTATAATTTAATGTTTGTTTTGTTAAATCATTTGGTAATTTTAACAAAATATTATTATCAAATTTTAAATCCCATCTTTTTGATGGAAAAAAATAAAACTCCTTTATTTTTTTATATGAAAAATTAGAATTATCTATAAGTGTTTTTAACTTAAGAAACTCAGTTACACTTGGCTTCCCAAATATAAAAGGTAAATTGAATTGATTGGTTTCATCTGGTATTAATTTTCCATTAGATCCTACTAGAAATAATTTTCCATCTATATTAATTTTCGCTAAAAATTTTGTTTTCTCGATTTTTATGTCAATAGTATATGGATATTTCTTAAATACTTCATATCTTTCAATTAATGGATTAGAATTGATTAAATAATTAAGATTATTTTTATTAATTAAAAAAATATTTTCTATATTTAATTTTTTAATTTTATTTAAAAGAATTTTATTTTCTTTTTGATCTAATCCTGAAATTTCAATTTTTTTTATTTTATTAAATTTTAAGTTATTTAAAGATTTATTACTAATAGTTGAAACAATTATTAAAAAAAAAATATAAACTAAAACTTTTTTACTTTTTTTTTGATGCATCTTTCAACATCCATTCAATTAATTTTAAAAATGAAATACCTTTATATGCTGCTATTTCAGGAACTAGGGATAATTTAGTCATTCCTGGCTGTGTATTAATTTCTAATAAATAAAAATTTCCTCTAAAATATTTAAAATCTGATCTAGTTACACCTCTGCAACCAATTATTTTATGAGCTCTTAAGGCTATATTCATTACTTCGTCTAATTTACTTTTAGGTAAATTTACCGGAATTATGTGTTGAGTTTTTGCGTTTTTGTAATATTTGGCTTGATAATCATAAAATCTTCTTTTTGGCTTGAGTTCAATAACTCCAAGTTTTTTAATACCCATTATTGCAACTTGTATTTCCCTACCTGAAATAAATTCCTCAATCAAAATCTTTTTATAACTTTTAAGCGAATTTATAATTTTAATTATATTTTTCTTATCACAAATATAAACATTTACACTTGATCCCTCGTTCAATGGTTTAACTACTACTGGAAATTTTAGTTTTTTGTTTATTTTTTTTATTAAATTAGATGGTTTTAAATCATATGAATATGTAAAAAATTTTGGAGTTTTTATTTTATTTTTTATAAATATTTTTTTTGAAATTTCTTTATCCATTGCAATAGACGATGCAATTACACCTGAATGTGTATAAGGAATTTTGAACCTCTCTAGAATAGTTTGAATATAACCATCCTCACCAAATTGGCCATGCAATGCATTAAAAATCAAATTTGGTCTGAAAAATTTTATATTTTTTTCTAAATTATTATCTGGTTCAGTGATTTGAACTCTATAACCGTTGTTTTTAAGCTCTTTAGCAACCTGCTGACCTGTATTAAGACTAATTATTCTCTCTTTTGATATCCCACCTGATATTATTAATATTTTTTTTTTCAACTTATTCCAATATTTTTATTTCTGTTTCTAGTATAATTCCTGTTTTCTTAAATACACGTTCAGACACATAATTTATCAATTTTTTCATATCCTCAAACTTAGCATTACCTTTATTTACAAAAAAATTACAGTGTTTTTGAGAGATTGATGCATCTCCAAATGATTTTTCTAACGGCACAGACTCTTTGATTAATTGCCAAACTTTTTTATCAGTTTGATCTATGGGATTTTTAAATGTGCTACCACTGGTTCTAATTTTTGTAGGTTGAGCTTGTTCTTTTTTTTCTTTAAGTAGCCTTATTTCATTATCTATTTTACTCTTATCTTTCTTAAAACCTTTAAATGATGCACTTAAAAAAATGAGATCTTCAGATAATCCACTATCTCTATATTTAAAATTAATATCTTTTGCAGGTATAGTAATTACTTGACCTGATTTATTTACAGCTTGAATAGAAATAAGAATATCTTTGAACTCCCTTTTAAAACAACCTGCATTCATTTTAATGCCACCACCTATTGTACCAGGTATACAAGAGAGAAACTCAAAACCACCTAAACTATTTTCCATTGCAAATTCAGATAAAGATTTATCTGTAACAGCACTACCAGCGACTATGATTTCCTCAGAATGTAAAGAAATATTATTAAAATTTTGAGTAAGTTTTATTACAACTCCATCAAATTTGTTATCGGATATAAGTGTATTAGAACCAGCCCCTAATATAAATATTTTTTCTTTATCTTTAATTTTTTTAAGAAAATTAATTAATTCTTTTAAATCACCTGCCTTATAGAAAGCTTTAGTTTTACCTCCTATGTTAAACCAATTTTTTTTTTTTAGATCATAATCTAACTTTAAATTGTTATTAAATTCTGGAATCAGTTCTTTTAAATCAATTTTCATGATAATAATTTAGGTAATTCTCGCATCCAGCTCGAAATAGTCCCCGCACCCATTCCTATAACAATTTTTTTTCCAAATATGTTCGCTTTAATAAATTTTGCTAATTGAAATCTATCATCAACTAAAAATAGCTGGACTCTTGAATTTTTAATTATTTCTTTAGCAAAATTTATATAACTAAATCCAAGCTTTAATTTTTCTCCAGCAGTATAAATTGGAAACAAAATTAATTTGTCTGCATTTTTAAAAGCAAAAGTAAATTCTTTTTTTAAATCTTTTAATCTTGATATTCTATGAGGTTGGAAAATGCATATTTTTTCATAATCTTTATAAACTTTTTTTACACCATCCAGTACTTCTTTGATTTCTGTAGGATGGTGGGCATAATCATCATAAAAATCTACATTATTAAAATTGAAAATTTTATTAAATCTTCTTTGAACTCCCTTAAAATTTTTAAGTCCTTTTTTTATATTATTTATTGGTAGGCCCACTGTTAATGCTAATGCAGCTGCAGCCACAGAATTTTTAATATTATGTGTTCCCAACAAAGGAATTTTAAATTTTTTAATTAATTGATTTTTTTTATTAGGTAATTTTATATTTAAGTCAAACTCAGAGTGCTCTTTTAATTGTTTTATATTTTTAATACAAAAATTTGATTTGTAGTCCAGTCCATATGTATAGAAGTTTTTATTTTTTATATTTTTAATTAATTTTTTATTATTTTTGTCATCTAAACAAATAAATGATTTTCCAAATGAAGGAACCTTATTAACAAAATTTTCAAAATATTTATTTAATTTATCCATAGTGCCGTAATAATTCATATGCTCTCGATCTATATTAGTGATGATTGAATATGTTGGAGGTATAAAAACAAAACTTCCATCTGACTCATCTGCCTCTAATATAGACCAATCACTTTTCCCAAGCTTTGCAGAATTATTAATTGAATTAATTACTCCACCATTGATTATTGTAGGATCAATTTTTGTTTCTTGAAATATAGATGCTATCAAAGATGTTGTTGTGGTTTTACCGTGTGATCCGACTACCACAATATTTTTTGTTAAAGAAACAATATTCGCAAGCATTTCTCCTCTTTTATAAATGGGCAATTGTTTTTTTTTAGCTGCGGCAAGCTCCGGATTATTTTTTTTAATAGCTGAAGATATAACTAGGATAGTACCCTTTTGTATATTTTGTTTCTTATGTCCAATGAAAACTTTTATTTTTTCTTTTCTTAACCTTTCAATATTTTTATTATTTGCTATATCGCTTCCTTGAACTTTAAAACCTTTACCTTTCATTATTAGTGCTAAGCCACTCATACCTATTCCACCTATTCCAACGAAATGTATCAGTTCTGTTTTTGCTAGTTTAATTTTCATTAATAATTTTTAATATTTTTTGATTAACATTATTCCATGTATTTTGATAATTTAATTTCTGTAAATTGTTTTTTTTTATTGTGTAATCCTGACTTTTGTTTATCAATTCCAGTAAAAATTTCTCAAATTTTTGGTCATCAAAATTTTTTTGATCAATTATCCAACAACAATCCTGTTCCTTGTAGTATTTAGCATTTTCATACTGATGATTATCTTTTGATGACGGGAGAGGTATTGCTACAAATGGAATATTCAATACGGATAGTTCGGCTAAACTTGAGGCACCTGCTCTTGTTATGCATAAATCTCCCTGTTTTAAAACTTCATTAAGATTGTGATCAAAACTGAAAACACTACTTTCAATATTATTTTGAGAATAAAAATTTTTTAAAAAATCAATATTTTTCTCACTTGTTTGATGAATAATTTTTATAGAAACTTGTTTTGCTATACTTACAAAAGCTTTATTTAAAAGCTCATCAAAGATTTTTGCACCTTGACTACCCCCTATTATTATAATTGTGAATAAATTATCATTTTTTTGATAAGTACTTGTTCCATAATATTCTTTTCTAATCAAAGGTTTAATTGTAGTTAATTTGTGATTAATTCCAGATGGTAAATTAATTAAATTTTTTGAATAACATATTAGTTTTTTTGAAAAGTTTAAAAAAAATTTATTTGCTCTTCCAAGAACCATATTTGGTTCAATTAAAAAAATATTAATGCCTAATATTTTTGCTGCTAAACATAGTGGTAAAGACATATAGCCACCAGTAGAAATTAAAATTGAAATATTATTTTTTTTTAAAAGAAAAAAAGATTTAATAGTAAGAAATAATATTTTTAAAAATGAAAAAGGAAGTAGGAAATAATTATTTAATTTTGGTGTATTAATGACTAATGCTTTATAATTCTTATCTAAATATGCAAGACCTCTGATATCAGTAGAAATCAAAGCTTCATGAGTATTCTTTAAATGATCGTAAATTGTAATTGCTGGTATCACGTGACCTCCAGATCCACCTGTAGAAATTAAAATCTTTTTTATCATTTTTTAAGTTATTTTTCTTTTTGTTAAATTTAAAATTATCCCAGCTAATATAGATGTACTTATTATTGATGAACCGCCATAACTTAAAAAAGGTAATGTCATTCCGGTGGTTGGAAATAATCTTATATTAACCCCAATATGAATAGTAGCCTGCATTAATATTAAACTAATAGATCCAATTAAAATAAGTTTAGCTTTATCATTTGTCTCAAAACTTATTTTTTTAAAAACCATATAAATTAAGATCAAAAACAATAATAATATTAACATTATGGCAACAACACCAAACTCTTCAGAAATTACCGAAATAATGTAATCAGTGTGGGCTTCTGGAACTCTATTTTTGAGAACTCCTTCACCTATGCCTTTTCCAAAGAAACCTCCACTTGTAATTGACTCTATCGCTTTATCAGATTGAAAATTATGAGTACCTGTTTCTCTATTAAAAAACGAAAAAATACGTCCTTGGATATAATCAAACCTAGGAACATAAATAATAAGATAAGCAAGCAAAGATGCACCAGCAATAAATATTGCTAAAAGAATATATATATTAATTCCTGATGTGAATATAAGAGTTGCCCAACAAAATACCACTAATAAAGTTTGGCCAATATCTGGTTGAGATATTAAAAGTAAAGAAATTATAGATATCAAAATAATAGATATCAAATACTTAAATAAAATATTTGATCTAATATCACATAAAATAGTTGCTAAAATTATTACCAAAAATGGTTTTAGAACTTCTATGGGCTGAAATCTTGGTAAAAAAAATAAGTCTATCCATCTTTTAGAACCTTTAACTTCAATACCAACGAATGGTACCAAAAATAAAGAAACAAATGAAATAAAAAAAAGAAAAATAGAGTATTTATATAATTGATCTGAATTTAGAGAGGAAAATATGAAAATAAGAGATATTCCAATTAAAACAAAAATTAAATGTTTAAAAAAGAAGAAATAACTGTTGGTATCTAACTTATCAGAAGCAATTAAAGAAGTTGAAACTAAAGAAAAAAATAATCCAATAATAAATAATAAACTTATTAGTAAAAAAATAGATTTATCAATGTTTTTCCACCATTGATAATAAAATTTGTAAACAATACTATCGCTTTGCATTTATATACTTTTTAATTATTTGATTAAAATAATGTCCTCTATCTTCAAAATTTTTAAAACTATCAAATGAAGCTCCAGCTGGACTAAAAAAAATAATATTTTTTTTAGATTGTTGAATATTAATTTCTGAAAAAATAACTTTAAGAGTTTCTTTTAAATTTTTAAAATTTTTAATTTTTAATCTATTTTTTAAAATTTTTATAAATTCTTTATGATATGATCCAAAAATATAAGCTTTGATATTTTTACACTTTATTTTTGATAGTTTAAATTTATCTCCTTTTTTGGGAATTCCTCCTAAGATCCAATATACATAATTTAAATTTTTTAATATGTTTTCCGAGGAAGCAAAGCTTGTAGATTTTGAGTCGTTAATTATTGTGAGATTTTTTTTATCAAATATAATTTGTTGTCTGAAATCTAGACCTTTAAATTTATTAATGGTTTTAATTAATTTTTTATAGTTAAGTTTTAATCTTGGAGCAATTTTTAATATAAACGATAAATTTTCTTTATTACCATTAGATATAAAATATTTATTAGTAATTTTATTAAACTTTTTATCTATAGTTGAGGTCTGTACTCTATAGATTTTTGAACTATATTTATTTTTATTTAATTTTTTAGTTATTAATTCATCCTCTTTTTTTACATATGCAAAAGATCCTCTTATTTGAGATTTTAATAATTTAAATTTTGCATTTACATAATTCTTTAAACTTTTATGTCTCTCAATGTGGTCTGCAGTTATGTTTAAAATTATCGCGTATTTTGATCTAAATATACTGCTGTAATCTAGCTGATAAGAAGAAGCCTCAATTACAAAAATTGTTTTTTTTGTAATATTTTTTTCTGATAATGCTGGATTACCAATATTTCCAATAAGTCTCGAGTCTCTTTTTTGATCAATTAAAGCATCATGTAAAATTTTTGCAGTTGTAGATTTACCGTTAGTTCCCGTAATCGTAATACTTTCATTGTTATAAAATGAAAACAACACATCAAGGTCGGTATGAATTTTTTTAAAATTTTTCTTTAAAAATTTTGATAATTTGCAATTTGAAATATCTATGCCAGGACTAATAATAATTCTATCAAAATTTATTTTTTGAATTTGTTCGAGTCTAAGTATTTTATTTTTAAGTTTTAATTTAATATTTTGATTATCATCAAACAAATATACATCAGACTTTTTTTTTAAAAACTTATAAGATGAAATGCCACTCTTTCCTAACCCGTAAATTAATATTTTTTTTCTTAAAAAAATATTATTAAATATTTTCATTATCTTAATTTTAAGGTAGCTAAACCAATCATTGCTAAAATGATAGAAATAATCCAAAACCTAATCACAACTGTAGACTCTGGCCATCCTTTTTTCTCAAAATGATGATGAATAGGTGCCATTTTAAAGATTCTTTTTCCTGTAAGTTTAAACGAAATTACCTGAACCATTACTGAAACTGCCTCTAGTACAAAAAGACCACCAGTAATAGCTAAAACAATTTCATGCTTTGTGATAATTCCTACTGCACCTAAAGATCCTCCAAGAGATAATGAGCCTGTGTCACCCATAAAAATTTTAGCAGGTGGAGCATTAAACCATAAGAAACCTAAACAAGAGCCAATAATTGCACCACAAAAAATTGATACTTCACCAGTTCCTTCTATGTAGGGAATTTGTAAATAATTTGAAAATACGATATTTCCAGTAACATAACTTATAAAAGCAAAACATGCTGCAACTAATATTACAGGCACTGTTGCCAGACCATCTAATCCATCCGTAAGGTTAACAGCATTTGATGAACCTATGATTACAAATATTGCAAATGGTATAAAAAACCATCCAAGGTTTAAGATCAAATTTTTAAAGAATGGAAAATATAAATTATTTAAATCTTGATAATCATTTAAATAAACAAAAAAACTTACACCAATAATTGCTAATATTATTTGTGAAGTTATTTTAAACTTTGAAGAAATTCCTGATGAGTTGCTATATTTAATCTTCTTAAAATCATCATATGCTCCCAATAAACCAAAAGTAATTGCTATGTAGATACAAAATAAAATATTAATATTTGATAAATCTGCCCAAAATATTACCGATACTAATAAGCCGAATAAAATTATTAAACCTCCCATTGTTGGTGTACCAATTTTTTTAACTATATGATCTTCAGGTCCATCGTCACGGATTGGATTTAAAATTTTTTGTTTTGAAAAAAATTTAATAAAAGGACCTCCAATAATTAGCACAATAATCAATGAGGTAAAAAAAGATAAACCTGTTCTAAAAGTTAAATATTTAAATACATTTAAAAAACTAAAAGTATCAACAAAATTTAATAAAAATTGATAAAGCATTTAATGCAATCCCTTCAGATCTTTTACTATGTCGTTGAATCCTGTCGCAAGTGAGGCTTTGATCATTACATAATCATTATTATTTAAATCTTTTCTAATCAATTCAATAATTTGAGATTTGTTTAATAAAATCCTGCCTTTTTTGGCTTTTGAAATACTTTCAAATAATATAGATGCCATTTTACCTTTGACAAATACCTTGTGTATCTTGGTTCGATTAATTATTGGAGCAATAGATTGATGAAGTTTTTTAGAATGACTACCGAGCTCTAACATATCACCAATTAATAGATATTTATTTGATTTTTTGGAGTTTATTTTGTCAAAATTTCTTATTGCTGATTTTAATGATAGTGGATTTGAATTATAACTTTGATCTATTAAATTAATTTTTTTATTATTAATTCTTACTACAGAGTAGTCCCCTCTTCCACTAGGAATTTTAAAATTGAGAAAAATGTTTTCATTTAATTTAAATATATTTTTATAAATACTAATAACTGCTAAAGCAGCAAGTGTATTGTATATATTGTTTTGAAAATCGTCTGATAATATGAAATGCTTTTTTTTATTATTTAATCTAACATTAATCCTAAATTTTTTTCCAAAAGCCTTTGAGTTAATTAATTTAATGTCTGCTTTCTGACTTTTAATACCAAAAGAAACAATTTTAATTTTCTTTTCTTTAGCAATTTTTTTATGTAATTGAAAAAAACTATCATCTGCATTCAATACAACAAAACCATTAGGTTTTATGTTGCTAATAATTTCAGATTTTGCCAAAGCAATTTGTTTAATATTTTTAAAATTTTTAGCATGTGCATAATTTATATTTGTTATTACTCCAACATCTGGTTCTATAATTTTTGATAAATAATCAATCTCACCTTTTTTATCCATTCCAACTTCTAAAATTCCAAATTCATCATTTTGTTTTAAATTAAAAAGACTCAAAGGGACTCCAAATTTATTGTTATAAGATTTTGGAGAAATACTTACTTTTGAAATTTTGCTTAATACATTGCCTAACAATTCTTTAAGTGTAGTTTTGCCACAACTACCTGTGATAGCTACAATATTTGTATCAATGCTTTTTCTAAAAGTTTTTGAAATATCTGTTAGGAATTTCAAAGTATTTTTTACCTTAATCTGACGACTTTTATTTAGTTGATTTTGGATTTTGTTTACTACAGCTAACGATGCTTTTTTCTTAAATGATTGTGCAACATATTTATTGCCGTCATTTTTTTTTCCTTTAATAGCAAAAAAAATATCATTTTTAGTAACTTCTTTAGAATTAATTCTTGCTGTTTTTAAAGATGTAAAGGGAGATAATTTTTTAATTTTAATTGCCTCTTTAACTACATTTAATTTTAAATTATTTGATAAATTATTATTTTTATTCTTAATAGCATTTAAAATTATTTTTCTATCTGAAAAGATGATTTTCTTATTTCCGATATCTTGCGTTTTCTCATGACCCTTTCCAGCGACCAACAAAATATCACCAGAATTCAAATTATAAATAGCTTGTTTTATTGCTATTTCTCTATTAGCAATTTCAGTAATTCTTTTTTTTTTAATACCTTTTTTTATATCTCTTCTTATTTTTTGTGGATTTTCAAATCTAGGGTTATCATTTGTAAGAATGATACTATCTGCAAAATCACTAGCTATTTTCCCCATTTTTGATCTTTTATTTTGATCTCTATTTCCGCCACAACCGAATAGCACTGTGAGTGCTTTATTAGGAAATTGTTCTCTAAGATTTAAAAGACACGTTTTTAAAGCATCAGGCGTATGAGCATAATCTAGAATTACTTTTGATTGATTTTTAATTTTACTTATTTTTTCAAGTCTTCCCTCGACTGGTTTCAATTTTGGAATTGTATTTAAAATTTTATTTAAATTAACACCACTATATTTTGCTGCAATTATTGCCATCAAAACATTTTTTAATTGTATTTTTCCAATTAAATTTAAATTTATATCCCTTATTGAGGTATTTAATTTAATTCTAAGGAATTGACCCTCTCCTTTAAAATAATGAGATAAAAGCTTTAGATTATTTTTCTCATCATTAAGTGTATGCAATTTTAATTTCTTATTAATTGCAATTTTTTTTATGTTTTTAAACTCAGGTATTAATTGATCTGTAATTACATTTCCTCTTTTTGAGATTAGGTTTTCAAATAAATAAAGTTTTGCATTTAAATAGTTTTTGAAATTTTTATGATAATCAAGATGATCCTGGGATAAATTTGTAAATATACCTGTATCAAACTTTAAACCATCTAATCTATTTTGCTTTAAACCATGGCTTGAGGCTTCCATAATTACATTTTCTATTTTTTGATTTTTTAACTTGCTCAATATTTTAGCCAATTTTATTGGATCTATTGTGGTATTAGATAAATTCAAATTAATACTTTTTGATTTAACACCTAATGTGCCAATTGAAGCACCTTTTTTATTACTTAATTTTAATATTTGATAGTAAAAATCTGCAACTGATGATTTGCCGTTTGTACCAGTGACTGCAATTAAATTTTTTGGTTTTTTATTATAAATTTTAAAAGCAGTTTCAGCTAATAATTTTCTTACATTATTTGTATGAATATACAAAATTCCATTTTGGAATTGATTTGTTTTTTTTTCGGTTACAATAATTTTAGATCCTTTTTTAATTGCTTTAGGAATAAATTTATTACCATCAATACTATTTCCTTTGATTGCAAAAAAAATATTATTTTTTTTAATACTATTTGTGTCAAATGAAATTCCTGAAAAAGAAAAATTTTTATAATTTTTATTTATGTTATGAAAGTAGTTTCCTAGAAGCATAATTAATTAACCTCTATATATTTTGTGGCTAAAATAGGCCCAATTTTATCTATGACTTTTCCAGCTACCTCTACGGAGGTCCAGCCAGCAGTATTATAAAGTGTACCCTTCCACCCTCCTTTTCTATGTCTATACTTATAATAATAATCTTTAGATTTTTTTGGAGTATCAAGCATTACAACAAAAACAAATTGTGGATTTGATGTAGGAAAAATGGAGGCAAAAGTATTTATTTTTGCCTCAGAATATGCTCCCCCTTCAGGTTGATCAGCGGTTCCTGTTTTTCCACCAATTTCATAATTTTGAACATCTGCAAATTTAGCTGTCCCTTCCTCAGTATTTACAATTTTTCTTAAAGCGCTAACAACTTGTTCTGAAATACCTTTGTTTAATATTCTTTTATTTTTTTTATTTAAATTATTTTCCTTATAAATTAATGTTGGGTTAATTTCATACCCACCATTTGTTAAAATAGAATAACCCTTTGCTAATTGAAGAATTGTAGTTGCTACTCCATGTCCAAAAGAAGCTGTAGCCAATCTGCATTTTCCAAAATCATAATTTTTTTGAGGAGCAACTTCTTCAATATCAAAATCAATATCACTTAACACGCCAACTTTTTCTAAAAATAGTTTAAATTTTTCTGAGCCAACTTTTTGTGCAATTTTTACTGATCCTATATTTCCAGATCTGACTAAAATTTGCTCTGCAGTTAAATCTGATGGTATTTCATTGTCGTACTCACCTATTCTGTATTTGTCACATTTAATTGATTTGGGTAAATCTAAAAATTCAGTATCTGGTTTAATTACTTTTTCATTTAAGGCGCTAGCAAAAGTAAATGCTTTAAATACAGACCCAAGTTCATATGTTCCTTTAGTTACCCTATTAATATAATTCACATCTGTAATATTTTGTCTTTCATTTGGATTAAAATCTGGCAAAGAAACTAATGATAAAATATTTCCATTATTAACATCCATTAAAATGGCTGCACTACCTTTGCTTTTAAAAATTTCCTGATATTTAATTAATTCTTTTCTAATTAAAAATTGAATATCTTTATCTAGGGTAAGTTTAATTGACTCTTTTGATTTTCTAAGATCATCATTTAGAGATTTTTCTAATCCAGAAATACCATTATTATCATCATCTATCTGACCTAAAACATGACTAAAAAGATTTTTTTGTGGATACATTCTTAAAACTCTTTCTTCTGGAATTAAAGATTTGTCCCCTAATTTCATTATTTTTTCGTAATTTTCTTCTGAAATTTTCTTCTCTAAATAAAAAAATTTCTTAGTTTTTATTTTTTTTTTTATTTCATAAAAATTTTTATCAGGAAAAATAATATTTAAACTTAGAAGTAATTTTTTTTCATTAATTATATCTGATGTTTTTAAACCAATATCAATCGATTTAACTGTCTTAGCTAAATAATTTCCATTAATATCTATGATGTCTGCTCGATAAAGCTGATTTTTAGATGCAGAAAGATTGTTGATTTTTTCTAATTTACTCTTTCGTGAACCTAAGTGAACTAGGTGTATTATGTAAATTAAGTATATAATAAAAAAAACAAAGAAAATAAACGCTATACGATTAAATTGAATATTTAATCCATTTTCTTTTTTCTTAAATTTAAAATCACTTTTATAGTCTTCTATAGTTAATTTCGATTTATTATCAGCCATTACTCTTTAATAATTTTAAAATTTTGGATTTTATTTACATCATTTGAAATATTGTAGACTCTTATGTCGTTTATATTTTTTTGAATTAACTCATCCTCAAAATACTGAGACTGATATTCAAGTAACCTTTCTGAAGAACTTAAATAATCATACTCCAAGGATACATTTTCAAATTCAGCCCTTAAAATTCTAATATTCTCTTTTGCAGTAAATATTTCATCTTCAATCTGTTTAGTCGTATTTTTTATTATTGCAGTTGATAGAACTAAAAAAAAAATCACTACTGCTAAAGCAAACTTTTTCACAGTTTGTCTCCATAATTTTCAATTTCAATATAATTTCTGAATTGCTCCTCTATGTCAGTATCAAAATTATAAAAATCTTTTTTTTTAATCGCATATCTAAATTTAGCAGATCTAGATGGTGGGTTTTCATTCACCTCCCCATCTGAGGGAGTTATTGGTTTTTTTTGAATTAAGTTAAACAATGTATCTACTTGTTCAATAACTGGGCTATATCGTGAAATACTTTTATTTTCAGATAGACTTTTAAAAAAATATTTTACTATTTTATCCTCTAAAGAGTTAAATGTAACTACCCCCAAAACACCACCTTTTTTTAAAACTTTAGTTGCATTAATAAGTCCAAAAATTAACTCACTTATCTCTTTATTTACAAATATTCTAAGGGCCTGAAAAACCTTGGTCGCATTATGAACTTTAAAATTTTTTCTTTTTTTTGATTTATCAATAATTTCAACCAAAGATTTAGTATCAATTTGATTTTTAGATCTTTCTTTTATGATATTTCGTGCAATAAATTTTGCATCTTTTTCATCTCCAAAAAATTTAAAAATTTTTTCTAATTCTTTTTCATCGAGTTTGTTGATAACATCTTCTGCTGAACAACTATTTAATCCTAACTGCATATTTAATTTACCGCTGGCATCGAATGATAATCCTTTTTTTGGATCTTTTATTTGAGTATAAGAGTAACCTAGATCAAAAATTATACCTCTTATATATTCATTTTTGAGCTTTAAATTACTTAATTGACTAAATTTTATATTTTTAAAAATAAATCTATCTTCAAAGTTTTCTTTTAATTGATTAGCAATTTTTTCACTTTCTATGTCTCTATCAATTGCTATTACTTTTGTATTTTTAAAATCTAGAATTTTTTTGGAATAACCGCCTTGACCGAAAGTACAATCGATAAATGTGCCACCATGTTGAGGGGAAATAACGCTAATAATTTCTTTTAGCAGTACCGGATAATGCTTTTGCATTTTCGGTACTATGGTGGCGTCCATTTATCTCTTGGAAGACCATTAATTTTTTTGTCTTCTTAAGAATGCGGGTATCTCAAGATCATCCTCTTCTTCGTCATTCGAAGATAATAAATCTTCAGGACTTGAATTTTCAGTTTCTGAGCTAAATAAATCTGGTGAGTCAGAATTAACTCCAAATTCTTTAAGATCATTTGATACCTCTTGCTCAATATTGTTTTCTTGAGTTTCTTCATGGATTGTTTCCATGGCCTCTTGCGCAAATGATTTTTCCATTTCATTAACTGCACTATCCTCAACAATATTTTCGCTTTCCATGCTTGAATTTTCGAAGGCATCTTGATTCATCATTTGATTGTGGGAACTCTCAGTCTGTTGCTCGTGAATAATCTCATTTTCAAGCTTTAAAGCATTTGCACCATGGGTAATTGGGTTTGATGCTGAAGTATTTGAAAAATTAAAAGATTGAGATGATCCCACATTTGAAAAATCAGAATAGCCAGGATTACGATTCTGAATTCGATGAACCATATTTACAACTGACTTTGATTCAGGTTGTTGGCCATCTAAAGAAGTAGCAACAATTGAAACTCTCATTTTTCCATCAAGTTCAGTGTCAGTAATTGCACCAATAATTAACTCAGCTTCAGGATCAACTTCTGCTCTGACTTTATTTACAGCTTCATCAACTTCAAAAAGTTTGAGGTCTTTACCACCAGTAATATTTACAAGCAATCCTTTTGCACCTTTTAATGTGTAGTCATCGATCAATGGATTACTAATTGCCATCTCTGCTGCTTTAAGAGCTCTACCTTCTCCTTCAGCTTCTCCAGTTCCCATCATAGCTTTGCCCATCGCCGCCATAACAGTTTCTACATCAGCAAAATCTAAGTTTATTAAACCAGGTCTTACCATTAAGTCTGTTATACTTTGAACACCATGCATCAAAACGTTATTTGAAAGATTAAAAGATTCTTCAAATGTTGTTTGCTCATTTGCTATTTTGAACAGGTTTTGGTTTGGAATAACAATTATTGTATCAACATGTTTTCTCAATTCTTCTAAACCTTGTTGTGCTCTTCTCATTCTAGAGGGGCCTTCATATAAAAATGGAAGAGTCACAACACCTACAGTTAAGATATTTAATTCTTTAGCAGCTCTAGCGATGACATGAGCCGCACCGGTGCCCGTTCCACCACCCATACCAGCTGCAATAAAAACCATGTTTGCACCTTGAAGTGTATTTACAATTTCATTTAAAGATTCATCAGCAGCTGCTTGACCGATATCAAGTTTTGCACCTGCTCCTAAACCTTTTGTTAAATTTAAACCAATTTGAATTCTTGTTTTTGCTTTACTTAATTTTAAATCCTGCGCATCTGTATTGACCGCAATAAATTCTACTCCTTGAAGATTATTTTCAATCATTTCATTAATTGCATTTCCACCTGCTCCACCAACTCCTAATACTAGTAGTCGTGGTTGTAATTCTTTAATTTCTGGTGCCTTAAAGTTAATTGTCATCTTATTTCCCCTCGTTGTTGTTTAAGTGTTTTTCCCATTTAAGACTTGCTCGATTTGTATTTGCTTTTTTTCTTGCTGATGTCTTAAATTTTTCAAATGCTGCTGGTTCCCATATTTGGAATGTTTGACCTTGACCAACAAATAACATGCTGTTTTTAATTTTTGCATGTTTCAATAATTTTGATGAAAGTGAAATTCTACCTTCGCTATCGAACTGTAAATTTGTACTTTCTGCTAGTATTGATGTTGCAAAGTAATCTCTTCTTTCCTCAAAAGGGTTTAAAGAGTCAATTGCTGAAGAAATTTTTTCTATTCTATCTTGAGAACATGCTTCTATTGAAGAGTTATTAAAAGATGGATAACAAATAATACCATTGTATCCTAAATTTGATAAATATGACCTGAAACTAGCAGGCACCGACACTCTCCCCTTTTTGTCCAACTTGTTCTCGTAAGTAGATAAAAACATATAATTTTAATTTTATAAATTCCATAATTGGGAATATATGGGAATATATGGGTATTTAAAATGATAGTCAAACTCTGAATTTGATTAAATTCTGCATACAGATAGTGATTTTTGTAATACTAAAATTTATTTGAGACCTTTTTTCTAAGCTATTTTGCTTTCTATGAAAAATTGAAAAAAAAACATAAGTGAGACACGATATTGAGTCAAAATGAGAACATTTAATAAATATTAAACTTTATAATATTAATAAGAATGCCAGATAAACTATAAGCCGGGTTCTGTCATTTAAACTTATCATTTGTCTAGGCTTAAGATCACTCTTAAGCTCAAGCAACTAACCCTGATGACTAGCCAAGGACGGCTTTTAGTTTTTCAACAATGTCATCTCTACTTAGTCTTGCTCCCAGTGGGGTTTTCCAGCGTTCATTGTTACCAATAGAACCGGTGTGCTCTTACCACACCTTTTCACCCTTGCCATGTTATGGCGGTTTATTTTCTGTGGCACTATCCCTAGGGTTTCCCCCGCCAGGAATTACCTGGCACTGCGTCCTTGTAGAGCCCGGACTTTCCTCTTTAAAAAAATTAAAGCGATAAGTCATTTATCTGGCTGGAACATTTTATTTATATACTAAAATTTTTCAAGTAAATTTATTTAATTTTTAAGAAGATTTTCACTTAACAACAAGCATTCTAGATCAATTATACCATTGATAAGTTCTTGTCGAAATCGTCTTTGAAATGCAATTGTTATTAATTTTGAATTTTTTTTTTTTGAAAAATTAATATTTTTTGGATATCCAATTTGAATTAAATTTTGGATAAATTTTAATTCATTTTTTTTACTTAATTTAATATTTCTTTTTTTAGAAATATACTTCTGATCAAAACTGTGCCAATAACCAATTTTTCTCTTTGCTAAATATTTCCATGGAAATTTTTCACCTGGGTCTTTTTTTCGATCAGGTGCGATATCAGAGTGACCTAATATAAATTCAGCTTTAATATTATATTTTTTAATCAGAAATTTACTTAATTTTAAAACTGAATTAATTTGTTTTTTTGAAAATTTTCTATATTTATTTTCATGTCCAGGATTACTTATTTCGATGCCTATTGAATATTTGTTAATTGATTTATATTTTTTCCAAGCAGAGACTCCTGCATGCCATGCAATGTATAAATCAGGAACTAAATTTAGAATTTGACCGTTATTTTTAATTAGATAGTGACTACTAACTTTTGATCCCTGCTGAGTCAGTCGAGTAATTGCATCTCTTTCACTTTGCATTCCTGTATAATGAAAAATAATAAATTTAATCTCTTTAGGCTTTCTTTTTCTCTTATCAAAATTTAGTGAATAGTTTATAATTTTATGCATGTTAGATTATCGGTATAATTTTAGACGATTTATAAACACTTTATAGACAATATTTAAATTTAAATGTTAATTTTATAAAATATTTATATAATATATATTATTATGTTTAGAAAATTAGCAATAACAATAACGACTGTTATTTTAATATCACTTAATGCTTACGCTGGATCTGATGGAGAAGTATTACTAAAAAAAGATCAACCAGAGGAAATAAAAGATTGTTTTGAAAAATTAAACAGAGCAACTTTTGCTCTCAACCAAGGATTAGATAAAACGATCATTAAACCAATTGCTAAAGGCTATAGAAATTTACCAACTCCGATCCAAAAAGGCACAAGTAACGCCGTTAGAAACTTATCTAATTTAATAACAATACCTAATAATATTTTGCAAGGAGATATTAAGTTAGCAATAATTAATACTGGGAGATTAGTTGTAAATACTACAGTTGGTCTACTTGGTACTATAGATGTAGCAAATAAAATGGGATTTCCAAAATATGAAAAAGAAGACTACGGACAAACTTTAGGAACATGGGGAGTGGGACCAGGTTGTTATTTAGTACTTCCAGTTTTAGGTCCGTCAACAATTAGGGATACAGCTGGTTCTTTTGTAAATATTTTTGGTGGAGATCCTTGGTATAATGCTTCTATACAAGGTAATAATGAATTTTTAAATGATAGTATTTATATTACATCAAAAGCTCTAAGTGGTATTGATTTTAGAGCAAACAATATAGAGTCTATAGAAAATCTTGAAAAAAATTCAATTGATTTTTATGCTTCTGTAAGAAGCCTTTACACACAAGATAGAGAAAATAAAATAAAAAATAATCAAAGAGGAAGCATAGAAGTTCTATATAAAGACGAAGAAGATTGGGAAGAAATAGATAGTCAATAATTCAAGAAAATTTTATGAAATTTAAAAAAATTTTATTAATATTAATCCTATTAAATTTAAATAATACTTATGTATTTTCCATTGAGCCAGATATATTTGTCCAATCTACAGTAAATAGAGCATCTGATACCCTTTCCAGAAATATTTCAAAAGAGAAAAAGATAAATGAATTAAAAAAAATAGCAAAGGATACAGTTGATATAAGGGGTGTTGGTTTTTATAGTCTTGGATCAGCAAGAAGTACAATTAATGACCAACAAAAAAAAGAGTATTTTGATTTATTTGAAAACTATTTCTTAAAGAGTTTTTCAAGTAGATTATCTGAATATACAAATCCTAAAATTGAAGTTCAGGGAAAAGAAGTTATTAACAAAAATTATACAATAGTTAATAGCATATTAATTGCTACCTCAGATAGACCAGAAATCAAAATTGATTGGAGAGTATATACAAAAAATCCTGAAAATCCTTTAATAAGAGATTTAATTATAGAAGGACTCAGCTTAGCAAGAACGCAAAAAGAGGAGTTTGCATCGATTTTGAATTCTAATGATGGAAATATTGAAGTTTTGTTTAAAACTTTAGAAGAATTCTCAAAAAATTAATTTGATAAATTAAAGTTTACTTAAAAATTTATAAAGAAAGGTTTCTCTAAATTTTAAATTAATTCTTTTTTTTGGATATTTATTCAAAGTCTCTAATATAAATTTTTCCATTAAATCACTTCTCCTTTTTCAGTAAAATATGGAAAATCATAAGTTATTTTTCTAATTTTATCTTTATATTTTTCTAAATCAACACCTCTATAATATTTGATAAAAGTAGGCATTTCGCAAACATAGTAAGTATCTAAACGTTTGAAGAAATAATCTAAAAAACTTATAGCTCTTTCACTATAAAGTTCTTTTGCTTCAAGTAATTCATCATATTCTCTATGATACATATTTAATTGTTCTGGAAACCAATTAGCATCCAAATAACTATCCAAATCGAAAAGATCAGAAGGTTGCCAAATTACCTTTCTATTACCTGCACCAAATGCTTTAATAATATTTGCAAATTTTCCACCTCTCTCATCGTGTGCATATGGAACTTGTGGATGGCTCAACGTTCTGTCTGTAAGAAATAGAAAAATTCCCTCTAAATGGAAGATTTTTTTTCTAATTGATATTCGATCGTATTGTCCATTTTCATCTAAATCTCTTTCTACAAACTTAAAATCAGCATTCATAAATTGCTCTGCTAATTCATAATCAAGACTAGCAACAGAGTGATTGGTCATTTTTTGGAAGTAATTTTGAATAAAGTTCACTAATATTATTTTTTCTCCTTCTTAAAGTTGTAAACTTTATTAGCTCCAAATTTCATAACATCAAATCCTGAAGGACTTACATTTTCTATTGAAATGAGTTCCCAGCCATCATTTCCTAACTCGTTTAAAGCATACTCAGTAGATTTGTTAAAATCATACTTTATATTTTTATCAATATTTTTGTCATTATGATACTTAGTATATGCTCTAGAAGCTATTCCAAATTCTTTTTCTAAATCAGATAGAGCCATATTATCCCAGTCTTTGTCACCCTCAGAATGATTTTTTAACTCAATTCCGATTAACTCATCACCACGAATTTTTTTATATTCAAATTTTTTCATAACTAGAGACTAGTACATTGTAAAAAATAACTCGACTCAATCTGGACTCAGTAAAAAAATTAATTTGAGGTTTTTTGCTTAGATTTTGAAAAACCAAAATTTCTAAACGTTGATTTTACTAGATTTGGTGGGCCCGCCAGGACTCGAACCTGGGACCAATACATTATGAGTGTACTGCTCTAACCAACTGAGCTACAGGCCCAAAACAAAAAATTAATTATACCATTTTTAACAAGTTATCAATTAAAGATAACTAAATAATGGTGGGCCGTGTTGGTTACGCTCCAACTACCCCTGCAATGTCAATGCAGTACTCTACTATTGAGCTAACGGCCCAGAATTAACTTTCTAAGAAACTTTTTAACTGTTTAGACCTACTTGGATGCTTCAATTTTCGAAGTGCTTTAGCTTCTATCTGTCTAATTCTTTCTCGAGTAACAGAAAACTGTAATCCAACTTCCTCTAATGTATGATCAGTATTCATGCCTACTCCAAATCTCATTCTTAAAACTCTTTCCTCTCTTGGTGTAAGTGTAGATAAAATTTTTGTAGTTGCTTCTCCCAAGTTTGATTTTATTGCTTGCTCTAACGGAGCAAGTGCTTTTGTATCCTCTATAAAATCTCCAAGACTACTATCCTCTTCATCTCCAACTGGTTTTTCTAGTGATACAGGCTCTTTTGAAATTTTTAATACTTTTCTTACTTTGTCTAGAGGCATTCTAAGTTTTTGTGCTAATTCTTCAGGAGTAGCCTCTCTACCAAATTCACTCAAAATTAATCTTTGTGTTCTAACAATTTTATTAATTGTCTCAATCATGTGAACAGGTATACGTATAGTTCTTGCTTGATCTGCAATTGATCTTGTAATTGCTTGTCTTATCCACCATGTGGCATAGGTAGAAAATTTGTATCCTCTTCTATATTCAAACTTATCCACGGCTTTCATTAAACCTATATTTCCTTCTTGGATTAAATCCAAAAACTGAAGTCCTCTATTTGTATATTTTTTTGCAATTGAAATAACCAATCTAAGATTCGCTTCAACCATCTCTTTTTTAGCTATTCTTGATTCTTTCTCACCTTTTTGTATTCTACTAACTAATTTTTTAAAATCTGTAACTGAGATTCCAAGTTTATGACTTATTTCTATTAGTCTTTCTCTAATATTTTTAAAATCTTCTTTATTATTTGAAAAGAATTGTTTCCACACTAAGTTTGTATCTAAAAATTTTTTTAAATTTGGATTAATTTCGTTTCCAACATAAAATTTAATAAACTCATTTCTTGGAATTTTATAATCCATTGCGAGCCTCAAAAGATTACCTTCTAAAGAGATAATTTTCTTATTTTCTACGTAATGTTTTTGGACAAGTTCTTCTAGAACTGATGGAGATAGTTGGAGAGACTTTATATTTTCTAATATATCATTTACTATTTTTTGGTATCCTTTTTCTTTTGCAGGTGAAAAGTTTTGAACTTTTAGAACACAATCTAGTTTTTCTTTCTGATATTTAATTAATTTTGTATACTCTTTTGTTAAGTTATTGACTGTTTTTAATACTTTTGGTTTAATTTCTGTTTCCATTGCAGCAAGAGTTGGATTGAAATCCTCATCTTCATCTGGGGAACTATCTTCTTTATCTTTATCAATTTCTCCTGCATTTTTTTGCTTAGCACTAGGTCCTGTAGACTCATCTTCCATATAATTTGTATCAATATCAATTATCTCTCTGACTAAAATTTCATCTTTTTGCAATTTTTCATTCCAATCGAAAAATTGTTGTGCTGTTATGGGACTCTGTGAAAGCGCAATAAGCATTACATCTTTTCCTGCTTCTATTCTTTTTGCTATTGCAATTTCACCTTCTCTTGAAAGTAATTCGACACCCCCCATTTCACGTAAATACATTCGTATAGGATCGTCACTTTTTTCTATTGTTTTACCTTCTTCTTTATTAGAATTTTCTTTTTTTCTTAAAACTTTAAAATCTGATTTTTTTTCAACTAAAGTAATATTTTCATCTAAAATATGAAGGAATGCTTGAGATAAATTCTCATCAGATAAATTTCTCTTTCCTAGGGATTTACTTAATTCTTCATAAGTAATAAAACCTCTATGGGTTCCTCGACCCATAAGTCTAGCAAATGATTTTGTAATTATTCTTTCCACGTTAACTTGATTTTAGATGTCTTATATAATGTCAATTATATAAAAATCTATTACTAATTTAGTCAGTTTAATTGAGATTCTGCTTTTTTTTGAGCTCTTTTAACTCATTAAATGTAGACTCACTCATATCCTTAGAAAACTTCGATTCTAATTCCTGAATCCTGAACTCTAAATCATAATTCATCAAATCTCTGGAGATATCCTCTAATAATTCTATAATCTTTTGATCATCATCAGATTGATTTTTTAGAATATGTTTGATTGGAGCAAATTTGTTTATTTTTTCTATTAATTGAACATCCAAGTTAAGATCTTGAATTGCAATTTTTGAATTAGATTTTAGTTTTTCAACAATGATTTCAAATATCTTTTTATTAAACTCAGTAAATAATTTAATATTTTCAATCAAATGAATATTTGCTTGTAACAAATCTAATTTATTTATGACCAAATATAACAAAGAAAACTCTTTTAATTCAACACCGCTTAAAGATTGACTTTCTTGAAAAAATTTTTTTGTACTTTCTAAAGATTTTGTTTTCTTTAGATAAAATCTTTTATTATTTTGGTTTATATACGGTGTTAACTCAGCAATTTTTTCTAAAAAATATTCCAAAACATATTTTTTTATAAGATCATCTTTAATTGTATTTGCAATTCCTCGAAGTTTTTTTTCCAAAATAGCCATCGATGATGGGTTATTTTCAGTTTGTTTTTTATAATGACCAAAAATAAATTGATGAATTGACAATTTACTCTGCTTTGTAAAGTCTACAAAATTAGCCTTACCATTTTTATTTACATAACTATCTGGATCTTCTTTATTTGGTAGGAATAAAAATGAAATTTGTTTCTCTGGTTTTAATTCTTTGATTGAATTTTCTGCAGCTCTAACAGCAGCTTTGTATCCACTTTCGTCACCATCAAAACATATTATGATTTGATCAAAAAATTGATTTAAAGTTAAAATCTGTTTGTCAGTTAATGATGTACCAAGATTTGCTACCACATTATCAATTCCATTCTTACTTAGACCCACGACATCCATGTATCCTTCAACGAGATAAATATGATCTGTTTTATTAGAGAGTTTTCTTGCTAAGTCTAAATTATATAAATTTGATCCTTTTTTAAAAAAATTTGTTTCAGGTGAATTTATATATTTAGCTAAGTAGTCTAAATTTTCAATTATTCTTCCACCTAAAGCAATCGGTTGCCCGGAAATATTATTGATTGGAAATATTAATCGACCTCTAAATCTTTCTACATAAATTTTTTTTTTCTCATCTAAATAGAATAAACCAGTCTCGACTAAAGTTTGTTCACTGTAATCTTTTTTTAATTTTTCGAAAAAATTTGGATTTTTTTCTATGTATCCTATTTTAAATTTTTTCACTTCATCTTTGCCTAGTGATCTATTTTTTAAATAATCTCTAGCAATTGTATGATTTTCATTTTTTAAAAGTTCATTATGATAAAAGTCAACATATAGACTAAAAACAGTTTTGTACTCATTCCACTTTTTTTCTCTTTCTTCATCTTGTTTTGAAAACATATAAGGTTGCATTCCTGCTAATTGGGCTAAGTATTTAACTGCCTCTCCAAACTTTAAATTTTGAGTTTTCATCACAAAATCAAAAATATTACCGTGCTCTGAAGTTGCAAAACAATGATAAAATTCTTTTTCATCATTTACAGTAAATGAGGGTGTTTTTTCATTTTTGAAAGGTGATAAACCTACAAATTCTTTACCTCTTTTTTTTAATGAAACACTCTTTGATACTACCGTTGAAACTTTCAACCTATTTTTAATTTCATCAAGATACTCTTTTGGGTATTTCATTATTTGTTCAACAATTCTTTGATCATTGATCCTGCTTTAGAAAAATCAATTTCATCTGCATGAGATTTTTTAAGTTCGCCCATAACTTTTCCCATATCTTTTAATGAATTTGCTCCAATTTTTGAAATAACATCTTCACAAATTTTCTTAGTCTCGTCTTCACTAAGCTGCTTTGGCAAGAAACTTGTTAAAATATCATATTCATTTTGTTCAACCTCTAAAAGATCTGTTCTGTTATTTTTTTTGTAAATATCAATTGATTCGGCCCGCTGCTTAACCATTTTTTTCAAAAGTTTCTTAATATCCTCATCATCAGTCTCCTTTTTATTGGGGCCTGATCTGTTAACAATGTCTAAATCCTTAATAGAAGATAATATTAACCTATAGGTTGATATTTTATTTTTATCTTTAGATTTTAGAGCATTTTTATATTCGTTTTCGATAGTCTGTTTTAATGACATAATTTTTTAATCTACTTTAAAGAAAAAATTCTTCAAAAGAAAAATTGTTTTTTTATTTTTTTATATTACATCTCTGTTGCGATAATAAAGCAATTATTGTATTAACCTTTAACTCATGAGTTGTAATTGAAGAAAAAAGCAAAAAAAACTAACTCAAAAAAGAAATCACTAATCAATACAGGCGTTTTAGTTCTTGAAAATAAAAAGGTATTTAAAGGAATTGGAATTGGTTACCAAGGAGAGGCCACTGGTGAAGTTTGCTTTAATACATCATTAACAGGATATCAGGAAATCATTTCTGATCCTTCATATGCGGGTCAAATTATCAACTTTACCTTTCCTCATATAGGAAATGTTGGGACCAACAAAGAAGATCATGAGTCTGATAAAATATGGGCAAAAGGAATAATAATTAACTCAGAAATAACCTCGCCCTCAAACTATAGATCTTTTCTACATTTAGACTCTTGGCTAAAGAAAAATAAAATTGTTGGAATTACTGGTTTAGACACTAGAAGCCTAACAAACTTTATAAGAGACAAAGGCGCCCCCAAAGGTACTATTAGTTATTCAAAAAAAGGAAAATTTAATATTAATAAATTGACCAACTCTACAATAAAATGGAGTGGATTAAAAAATCTTGATCTTGCAGAAGTAGTTTCAACTCAGAAAAATTATATTTGGAAAGGTCTTAAAACCTGGAAAAAAAAATTCGGATATAAAAAAAATAATAAGAACTCATTTCATGTTGTTGCAATTGATTATGGAATTAAAAAAAACATCTTAAGATATTTCTCTGACTTCAACTGTAAAGTTACAGTTGTCTCCTGTAAAACTAGTGCCAACAAAATTTTAGCTTTAAAACCAAGTGGAATATTCTTATCAAATGGTCCTGGTGATCCAGCTGCAACAGGGAAATATGCTATAGAAATTATTAATGATCTAATTAAAAATAATTTACCTATATTTGGTATTTGTTTAGGTCATCAGATTTTGGCATTAGCTTTAGGTGGCAAAACAAAAAAAATGAAGTTAGGACATAGAGGTGCGAACCATCCTGTTAAAAATTTAGTTCATGACAAAGTTGAAATTACCAGTCAAAATCATGGGTTTGTAGTAGTTGAAGAAACTTTACCAAAAAAAATTGAAATAACTCATAAGTCTCTTTTTGATAATACTATTGAAGGAATAAAGCTTAAAAATAAACCAATATTTTCAGTTCAATATCATCCAGAATCTAATCCTGGACCCCAAGATAGTGTTTATTTGTTTCAAGAATTTATTAATAACATAAAAAAAAATGCCAAAAAGAAAAGATATTAAAAAAATATTAGTTGTAGGAGCTGGTCCAATAATTATCGGACAAGCATGTGAATTTGATTATTCAGGGACACAAGCATGTAAAGCTCTTAAAGATGAGGGTTATAAAGTAATTTTAATAAATTCAAATCCTGCAACAATTATGACTGATCCAGATGTTGCGGATAAAACTTATATTGAACCAATTACACTAGATGTATTAGAAAAAATTCTCAAGAAAGAAAATCCCGATGCAATTCTTCCAACAATGGGAGGGCAAACTGCACTTAACCTTGCAATGGAAGCAGAGAAAAAAGGAATTCTAAAAAAATATAAAATTGAATTAATAGGAGCAAATTCTAAAGCAATTTCTAATGCAGAAGATAGAAAAAAATTTAGAAAAAATATGATAGATATTGGTTTAGATTTACCAAAGTCTGAAATTGTAAATAACAATAACCAAGCTTCAAAAGTGTTAAAAAAAATTGGTTTGCCAGCAATTATAAGACCTGCTTTTACACTTGGTGGACTTGGTGGAGGAATAGCTAAAACCAAAAAAGATTATTTTAAAATTGTTAAAAATGGATTGCATGAATCTCCAGTAAGCCAAGTTCTTGTAGAGGAATGTTTAGAGGGCTGGAAAGAGTTTGAGATGGAGGTTGTAAGAGATAAGAAAGATAACTGTATCATCATTTGCTCGATTGAAAATATAGATCCAATGGGAATTCACACGGGTGACTCAGTAACAATTGCACCAGCTCTTACACTTACAGATAAAGAATACCAAGTAATGAGAAATGCATCTATTGCATGTTTGAGAAAAATTGGAGTTGAAACTGGAGGATCAAATGTTCAGTTTGCTATCAATCCTAAAAATGGTCGAATGGTTGTCATTGAAATGAATCCACGTGTATCAAGATCATCAGCACTTGCATCAAAAGCAACTGGATTTCCTATAGCGAAAGTAGCTGCAAAATTAGCAATTGGTTATACTCTGGATGAATTAAAAAATGAAATAACTAAAGTTACTCCTGCATCATTTGAACCAAGTATAGATTATGTAGTGACTAAAATTCCAAGATTTACATTTGAAAAATTTTCTACTTCTCCTGCAACTTTAGGTACATCAATGAAATCAGTAGGTGAAGCAATGGCTATTGGCAGAAACTTTAAAGAATCTTTACAAAAGGCGCTGGTATCTCTTGAAACTGGTTTTTCAGGTTTAGACAGAATTTTTGATTTAAATAAAAAGCAAATTGAAAAGAAACTTAAAGAAAATATTCCAAATAAGATATTGCTAGTCGCTGAAGCAATTAGAAAAAAAATAGACTTAAAGAGAATATATAATTTATCTAAAATTGATCCTTGGTTTTTAGAACAAATTAAAGAGATAGTTGATTGTGAAACACAGTTAAAAACTAAAGGACTTCCTAGGGATTTTTCAGAATTTAATAGAATAAAATCGATAGGATTTTCAGATAAAAAACTTTCAGAATTAACTAAAACTTCTGAAGAAATTGTTAGAAGAAGAAGATCAGCACTTAAAATACTTCCAGTTTATAAAAAAGTAGATACTTGTGCAGCTGAATTCAAATCTTTCACTCCTTATATGTACTCAACTTACCAAAGAAATTTTTCAATTAACTCAGAATGTGAAGCTGATCCATCCAATAAGAAAAAAATAATTATTCTTGGAGGAGGACCAAATAGAATTGGTCAAGGAATTGAGTTTGATTATTGCTGTTGCCAGGCAAGTTTTTCATTAAAAGACGCAGGTTTTGAGACTATAATGGTTAATTGTAACCCTGAAACAGTATCAACAGACTATGATACGAGTGATCGATTATACTTTGAACCTTTAAAAGAAGAATATGTTTTTAACATAATCAAAAAAGAACAAGAAAAAGGAAACCTAATAGGAGTGATAGCTCAGTTTGGTGGCCAAACTCCAATTAAACTTGCTAAATTTTTACATGACAACAAACTTCCAATTTTAGGAACACAATATACTTCTATAGATTTAGCAGAAGATAGAGACCGATTTAGAAGTTTATTAAATAAATTAAAACTTAAGCAGGCGGAGAGTGGAATTGCAAAGACATTTAATCAAGCAATAAAAATTGCAGATAAAATAGGATTGCCATTAATGGTAAGACCTTCGTATGTTTTAGGTGGAAGAGCAATGGAAATTGTTCATGAAAAAAATCAACTTAAAAAATTTGTTGAGGAAGCATTTAAAGCTGCTGAGGAAAATCCAATTTTGATTGATAAATTTATTGATCATGCAATGGAAGTAGATGTGGATGCCATATCAGACGGAAAACAAGTTCACGTTGCAGGAATTATGCAACATATTGAAGAAGCTGGAATTCATTCAGGAGATTCGGCGTGTAGCTTACCTCCTGTCTCTATTAAACCATATCTTCTTAAAGAAATAGAAAATCAAACTAAAAAACTTGCAATAGCTTTAAATGTAAAAGGTTTCATGAATATACAGTTCGCAATTAAAAAAGATGAAATTTATGTAATTGAAGTAAATCCTAGAGCAAGTCGAACAGTTCCTTTTGTATCAAAAGCGAAAGGTCTACCCCTAGCTAAAATTGCATCAAGAGTAATGGCTGGAGAAAAGTTATCTAAATTTAATTTAAAAGACAAATTTAAAGGAATGTATGCAGTTAAAGAAGCTGTATTTCCATTTAATAAATTTCCAAACAGTGACTTATTACTAGGACCTGAAATGAAATCAACTGGAGAAGTTATGGGATTTGATAAAAATTTTGGAATGGCTTTTGCCAAAAGTCAGATCGCAGCTGCTAACTCATTACCAAAACAAGGATTAGCTTTTGTATCTCTCAAAGATAGTCACAAAGATGAGGGAATAAATTTAGCTAAAGAACTTCTTAAACTTAAGTTTGTATTATGTGCAACTAGAGGTACTGCAGAATATATTCGAAAGCATGGGATGAAATGTAAAATTATAAACAAAGTAAGCACTGGTTCGCCTCATATAGTAGATGTTTTAGACTCTAAAAAAATTGCATTAGTAATAAATACTGGAGGTGGAAATAGTGAACATAGATTAAGCGATGCAATAGCTTTAAGAAGAGCAACGCTTAAGAATAAAGTTCCTTATTGTACTAATATGTCAACTGCTCAAGCATGTTTAGAGGCAATTAGATCACTAAAAACAAAAAAATTAGAAGTGACTTCTCTTCAAGACGTTTAAGAATTTACTTTCCAATCAGTTTCAAAGGTAACATAATTTACTTGAATACATCGTCTTTCTTTAACGATCTTTTTCTTCTCCATACCATGCCAAGTGTTTGGTCCACTTGTAAAAAGATAACCATGATTATGTTTGTAAGGAAGTGTCTTAACTTTTTCTAATTTTTCATTGTAAAAGTCAGTTCCTAAATCTTCAGATTCATTTGTTTTATTAACAAATATTAATCCTGACATAAGTTTTTCTTTTATATCGCAATGAGGTTTTAACCAAAAACCCTCTCGATCACATATAACCTCAACCCTAACATAGGAATTTGATAAATCTTTATTTATCATTTTAGAAATTGTTTCATATGTTTCTTTAGACTGAAGTTCATTTATAAATTTTACTAAATTTGGAAATTGAGATGAGTTATCTTTATTAATAAAACACCTAAACTTTATTGCTTGTCCACCTGAAGCTATACCTTTTCTAAATTCTGCGGCCCCACCATCTATTGCCCTTGTTCCATCATAATTAAGATTATGTTTACTTACATCAGGAATGTCAGCTTTAACTATTTCATCAATTGCCCCTTCTGATAAAGCATCACTATACTCCCAGTGATTAAAAGGGAAACTATGTTGTTTTGAATTATTTTTAATTGAATTTAAAAATGACATTATGGTTGTATTTTTTCTTTAATAATTTTTGCTACTCTATTCGTTTCATCTAATTTTTGATAGTTCCAATTTTCAATTTCTTCACCTAAGTTTCTAGTAATATTTAATTCTCTAAATAAATTTCTAAAATTCTGAAATCTAACGTCTTTTCTTTTTGGTAAAATATTAGCAACATAAATTGGTTTTCCAGTCAAAGCAGCTTCAGATATCATAGAACTAGAGTCACATGTAACAACTATATTTTCCGAAATAGCTAAAGCTGAAAGATAAGCTTTTTTATCAACATTCATTATCACAGTGTGATTTTCTCCAAAAAACTCTTTTGCATAATGTATAGTATTTAATGGTGTTCTCATTGAAGGTATCACCACAAGTTGAAAATCATGTTTTTTTAATAGTTTGTAAAAAATTGAAAATATATGCTTCATATTTTTTGTTGAGTAGTCATAATATTTTGTAGGCCCACCCATTATCAAACACCAAACTTTTCTATTATCCTGTTTGATATATGAATTTAAATAACTTCTATTTTCTTCAATTTCATTTTCCGTTAAATAATGAATTGCGCCCTTTGTTTTAATTATATTTGTACCGCTTATCCCATCATGTTCGGGAGCAACAATAAAATCAAAATAATTAAAATCTACCTTTGGATCTTGAATATGAATATTTGAAACTTTTTTTTTTGAAATACTTTTTAAGTGGATTGATGGAATTACACTTTTTCTTCCACATGAAATAATTACATCAAAATCATACTCGTTTATTTTTTGATAAACATTTTGTGATATTGGAGTTAATTTTGGAGGAATAATTTTCCAAAAATTATTTAGTTCAACCTTATGGTGTGTAAAATCCAAATCTAAAGCTTTAGCTAAACCTTCTACTTGGCTTATCATGCCATGCATACCTTGAGTTAATAAAATACCTTTTAATTTAGTCATTAATCACTATATAGCTTTCATATGAATCAAAATCCAACTAAACACACAAAAGTGTTAATAATTGGATCAGGTCCAGCTGGATACACTGCAGCAGTTTATGCTGCTCGTGCAATGTTAAATCCTATTTTAGTTTATGGATCTGAGCCAGGAGGACAATTAACAACGACAACTGATGTCGAAAATTATCCGGGTTTTTCTGAAGTTATTCAGGGGCCATGGTTAATGGATCAAATGAAAGAACAAGCAAAAGCAGTTGGAACTGAAATGATTGAAGACCATATTGGATCTGTAAATTTAAAAAGTTCACCATTTGAAGCAATCGGTGATAGTGGTCAGAAATATACTGCTGATAGCATTATTATTTCTACTGGAGCTCAAGCAAGATGGTTAAATATAAAATCAGAACAGGAATTTAGAGGATTTGGAGTTTCTGCTTGTGCAACTTGTGACGGTTTCTTTTTTAAAAATAAAGAAGTTGCTGTAGTTGGAGGAGGTAATGCAGCGGTTGAAGAAGCTATGTTCCTTACAAAGTTTGCATCCAAAGTTAAATTAATTCATAGAAGAGATAGTTTGAGAGCTGAAAAAATGCTTCAAAAAAAATTAATGGAAAATAAAAAAATTGAAATAATTTGGGACTCTGTAGTTGAAGATGTGTTAGGTGATAAAAATCCTAAAAATGTCAAAGGAATAAAGATTAAAAATGTTAAAACAAATAAAATACAAGAATTGAAACTTGATGGCGTATTCATTGCTATTGGTCATGATCCAGCTACTCAACTTTTTAAAGATCAATTAAAAATGGATAATGAGGGATATTTGATTACCAAACCTGACTCAACAGAAACTAATGTTCCTGGTGTTTATGCAGCTGGAGATGTAAAAGACAAAACATTTAGACAAGCTGTAACCGCTGCAGGTATGGGATGCATGGCAGCTCTTGAAGCAGAAAAACATCTATCTCACAGCTAAATGTCAGAAAAAGTATTGCTAACTGGAATAAGCGGTTGGATAGCAAAACATACAGCAATAGAATTATTAAATTCTGGTTACGAAGTCCTTGGAACAGTAAGGAATGATACTTTAATTGAACAAACCAAAGATACTATTAGTAAATACGCTCCTATAGATAAATTATCTTTTATTAAATTAGATCTGGTTAAAGATGATGGATGGAATGATGCGGCTAAAGGATGTAAATATATATTTCATATTGCATCTCCTTTTCCAATAAAAGTTTCAAATAATAGAGAAAGCTTATTACCTCCTGCAGTAGATGGTACTTTAAGGGTATTAAATGCAGGGATAAATGCTGGAGTAGATCAAATAGTTAAAACTTCTTCTATTGTTGCTATGTTTAGAAAACCTAACAGAACTAATCCTTATACATTTGGAGAACAAGATTGGACTGATGAAAATTGGGTAGAAGGGGTAAATGATTATTTTTTATCAAAGACGAAAGCTGAGAGAGTTGCTTGGGAATTGATGGAAAGCAAAGGATTAAAAAATAAATTAACAACAATTTGTCCTGGTGGAGTCTTCGGTGATGCTCTAGATAAAAAAGGAGGTACTTCAATTGAGTATGTTAGACAATTCATGGCTGGTAAATTCCCTGGAGCACCTAAATTTGCAGTTCTAATTTCTGATGTAAAAGATATTGCAAAAGCTCATGTTGCTTGCATTGGAAATGAAAAAGTTGGAGGTAGAAGATTAATTGTTGGAAAAGAAGTAAAAAAATTAGTCGAATTATCCCAATTGATGGCTGAAGCAATGCCTGCTTATGCAAAAAAGCTTCCAAAAAAAGAACTTCCAAATTTCATGGTTAAGTTGATAAGTTATTTAGACTCAAGTGCCAAAATGATGATACCTGATCTTGGAATTTTAATGCAAACCGACCCCTCTTATGCTGAAGAATTATTAGGGTTTAAATTTAAAGCTGCAAAAGATTGTATGGCGGAGAATGCTAAATCTGTTGTGAGATTAGGTTTGGTTTAATTATAATTTTAAAATTTCATCAGATTCTAACGTAATTTTTTGTAAATTTTGTTTGGCAATTTTGATCATTGCTTTTGCAACTATTTCTGAACTGATAGGTCTCATTTTTTTAAACGGTCCAAATAATAAAGGCGATAATACGCTAAAAGTCAAAATACCTATTTTTTCACCCACTCTGTTTTCTTTTCTTTTCCCCATTAAAAAAGAGGGCCTTAATATTCCTAATTTAGAGAAATTTAATCTTTTTAATTCTTCTTCAACTAAACCTTTAAATTTCACATAATTACCTGAACTATTTGGATTGGCATATATTGAAGAGATAAAAATAAATGACTTAACTGAATTAGCTTTTGCAATTTGTGCAATTTCTTTCGGAATATCTAACTCTACTTTTTGGTAATCATTTTTATCAAGAGAATTTTGCTTTGTAGTACCAATACAAAAAAAACAATCATCACCTGTAATTTCAGTTTTATGATTTCCTAGATTATTAAAATCAATATTTATAACCTCAACTTTTTCATTATTAATTGAAGTTTGTGAACGAACGAAAATCTTAATTTTAGTGTAATAATCATCTTGAATTAATTGATTAACTAAATGGCCACCAATTAATCCGGTGGAACCAAATACTATGGCTGTTTTCATTAACTTAAACTTTTACAAAAAAAGGAAATTTTTTCTAAAGCTTTTTTTAGATTTTCCATTGAAGTTGCATATGAAATTCTAAAAAATCCTTCTAAACCAAATGCAGAACCCTGAACAACAGCAATACCACTATTCTCTAAAAGAGATTGAACAAAATCAGTGTCTGATTTAATTTCTTTTCCACTAGGATCTTTTTTTCCCATTAATTCTTTACAACTGGGAAAAACGTAAAATGCTCCGTCAGGATTTAAACAGTTGATGCCATCAATATCATTTAATGCTTTTACTACAAAATCTCTTCTTTCTTGAAAAGAGTCAGCTCTTTTTTTAATAAAATCTTGTGTCCCACTTAGCGCTTCAACTGATGCTGCTTGACTAATTGACGAAGGATTTGTTGTTGATTGTGATTGAATTTTTGCAATAGCTTTAACAATATTTTTTGGACCAGCTGCATACCCTATCCTCCAACCTGTCATTGAATAAGCTTTACTTACACCATTCATTGTAAGAACCCTGTCTTTTAAACTTTCTATTTGTGCAATGGTAAAAAATTTAAACCCTTCGTAGGTGACGTGTTCATAAATATCATCACTTAAAATGTAAATATGCTTGTGTTTTTCTAAAACAGCAGCAATTGCTTTTATATCATTTTCGCAATAACAAGCTCCAGTTGGATTAGATGGAGAATTTAAAATTATCCATTTTGTTTTTGGAGTTATAAATTTTTCTAAGTCTAATGGATTTATTTTAAAGCCTTGTTTCTCGTCACACTCCATTACAACTGGTTTTCCACCAGCCAATAAAACTATATCTGGATAAGATACCCAATAAGGAGCTGGAATTATTACCTCATCTCCATCATTTAGTGTTGCCATCATAGCATTATAGATAACGTGCTTTCCTCCTGCACCAACTGTAATTTGATCAGTTGTATAATCTAAATTATTTTCTTTTTTAAATTTTTCTACGATTGCTTTTTTCAATGCCGGAGTTCCATCTACTGCAGTGTATTTGGTATCACCATCATTAATAGCTTTTATTGCTGCTTGCTTAATATTATCTGGAGTATCAAAATCTGGTTCTCCTGCACCAAGTCCAATTACATCTTTACCAGCAGCTTTTAATTCTCTTGCTTTTTGAGTAACAGCAATAGTAGGTGATGGTTTAATCTTCTTTAAACTGTCTGATATTATGCTCATTGAAATATAAATAAATTCTACTACGTTGTTTAATATATGGAAAATACTTATCAAGATTTAATTACAGATATTCAGAGTAAAAATCCTAAAATAGGTGGAAAACTGGAAGGTGGAAAAAAATTCAAAATTAAATCTGATTTTAAACCTGCCGGTGATCAGCCTGAGGCAATAAAAAAATTGGTAAATGGTGCAAACAAAGATCAATTTAACCAAGTTTTGCTTGGTGTAACAGGATCTGGAAAAACTTTTACCATGGCTAAAGTTATTGAAGCTACGAATAGACCTGCCTTGATTTTAGCTCCAAACAAAACTCTTGCTGCTCAACTTTATGGGGAAATGAAAACCTTTTTTCCGGACAATGCTGTTGAATATTTTGTTTCATACTATGACTATTATACTCCTGAGGCTTATGTGCCAAGATCAGACACATATATAGAGAAAGAAGCCTCTATTAACGAACAAATTGATAGAATGAGGCACTCAGCAACCAGATCTCTTTTAGAAAGAGATGATGTATTAATTGTTGCAAGCGTTTCTTGTATTTATGGTCTTGGGTCTGTCGAAGCATATAGCAAAATGACTTTAACGCTCCAGAAAAATTATGATTATAACAGAGAAGAAATAATTAAGTCTTTGGTTGCTCTTCAATACAAACGTAACGATCAAAATTTTTATAGAGGAACATTTAGAGCAAGAGGAGAATACTTAGAAATTTTTCCATCACACCTAGAGGACAGAGCTTGGAGGTTGTGTTTGTTTGGTGATAAGCTGGAACAGATAGAAGAATTTGACCCCCTAACTGGTGATAAGGTAAGAGAATTAAGTTTAGTAAAAGTTTATGCTAATAGTCACTACATCACCCCAAAACCTACAATTGAGCAAGCAGTAATTAATATAAAAAAAGAATTAGAAGTAACTTTAAAAAAACACCGTTCTGAAAATAAATTGTTGGAAGCACAAAGATTAGAAGAGAGAACTAAATTTGATCTTGAAATGATTGAAGCAACTGGGTCTTGTGCTGGTATCGAAAACTATTCAAGATTTTTGTCAGGAAGAAAACCAGGAGAACCCCCTCCTACTCTTTTTGAATATTTTCCTGATAATACTTTGATATTTGTAGATGAGTGTCACGTCACAGTGCCTCAACTGAATGGAATGTATAAAGGAGATAGATCAAGAAAAAGTACTTTAGCAGAATATGGATTTAGACTTCCTTCGTGTATGGATAATAGACCGTTAAAATTTGAAGAATGGGATTTAATGAGAACCCAAACAGTATTTGTTTCAGCAACTCCTGGACCATGGGAGTTGGAACAAACAAAAGGTAATTTTATAGATCAGGTAATTAGACCAACAGGATTAATTGATCCTCCTGTAGAAATAAGACCTGCAAAAAATCAAGTTGATGATTTAATGCATGAATGTAAGAGAGTAATTGAAAATAATCATAGAGTATTAGTAACAACACTAACTAAAAAAATGGCTGAAGATTTAACAGAATATCTTCATGAGAATGGTATAAAAGTAAGATACCTACACTCAGATATTGATACATTAGAAAGAATTGAAATAATGAGAGATTTAAGAATGGGTGTATTTGATGTTTTGGTTGGAATTAACTTGTTAAGGGAGGGATTAGATATTCCTGAATGCGCGTTGGTTGGAATTTTAGATGCTGATAAAGAAGGTTTTCTAAGATCTGAAACATCTTTGATTCAAACAATAGGAAGAGCAGCACGAAATGTTGAGGGTAAAGTCATTTTGTATGCCGACAAAGAGACAAAAAGTATAAAAAAAGCAATTGCAGAAACTGAAAGAAGAAGAAAAATTCAATTAGCTTACAATAAGAAACACAAAATAGATGCAAAGTCGGTAAAAAAAGAAATTAGCGATATTTTAGAGAGTGTTTATGAAAAGGACTATGTTAAAATAAGTGAAGGTTCAAATATTGGTGGCAATCTTAAAAAACATCTTAAAGGTTTGGATAAAAAAATGAAAGAGGCAGCTTCAAATTTAGAATTTGAGGAAGCAGCTAAAATACGAGATGAAATAAGAAAGTTAGAAAGTACCGAATTAGAAATTACATTAAATCCAAAAATAAGACAGTATGATGTAAAGAATAAGCTTTATCCAAAAGGCAGATCAACAATGGGTATGCCGGGCACTAAAGTCACAAAAAAAAGAGATAAGAAATGGAAGCACGGAAAATAATTATTACAGGTGGAGCAACAAGAATTGGTGCTGCGATTGCAAAAAAATTATCTGGCCCTAATAAAGAAATCCTCATTCATTTTAATAAGTCAAAATTAAAAGCTGAGAAGTTAAAAAAAGAATTATCAAATGATGGTACTAAAGTTTACTTAGTTAAAGCTGATTTAAGTAAAGAAAATGATGTAAATAAAATTGTAAAATATGCAAAATCAAAACTTAAATATTTTGATTGTTTAATTAATAACGCTTCTTTGTTTGAAAATGATAAATTAGAAAACTTTACAACAGATAGTTGGGGGCAACATTTAAGAACAAATTTAAGAACACCTGCATTATTATCAAAAGAATTTGCAAAAAATGTTAAAGGAAAAAATAACAATATAATTAATATTATTGATCAAAGAGTATTTAAACTAACTCCATATTTTTTTTCTTACACAATTAGTAAAACTGGACTTTATACTTTAACTAAAACTAGTGCTATGAGTTTAGCTCCTAATATAAGAGTCAATGCAATTGCACCTGGACCCACTATAAAAAATCAAAGACAATCTGAAAAACATTTCAAAAAGCAATATTTAGCAACACCCCTGAAAAGACAAGTTGATGTGGAACAAATATGTAATGCTGTTGACTTTTTTATTAAAAATATATCTATTACTGGTCAAGTTTTAGCTATTGATAGTGGTCAAAATCTTAACTGGCAAACACCAGATGTAATGGGTAAAGAATGAGAAAAAATAATTTGAAAATTGTAAAAATAGACAAAAATAAAAGCCTATTTAATTATGAGAAAAAAATCCTAATTAATGAATTAATCTTAGATTTAAAACTTGGTTATTACGATTTTGAAAAAGAAAAATCTCAGAAAGTAAAATTTAGTCTAGAAATTGATTATGAAGATAAAAAACCATCAAGCGATAAAGATATAAAATCTATTGTAAATTATGGAACAATTGTAAAATTGATAACTAAACTAGTAAAAAAGAAACATTATAACTTTTTAGAAACTTTAGCAGAAGCTGTTTTTGACGAATTATTTAAAGACAAAAGGATTGCTAAAATAATGTTAAAAATTGAAAAATTAGAAATCTTAAAACAGTGTTCATCTGTTGGTATTCAAATTACCAAAAAGAGAAGCCATGATAAGCTCTGAAATAGGAAAAGAAGTAATTAAAAAAGAACTACCTCTAGTACCAAAACTTCCAGGTGTATACAGGATGCTTAATGAAAAGAATGAAATTCTTTATGTGGGTAAAGCCAAAAATTTACCTAATAGACTAAAGAGTTATGTTGCAGAAAAAAATCATATAATTAGAACTGAACGAATGTTGTCTCAAACAAGAAAATTAGAGATAACAACAACATCTAATGAAAGTGAAGCATTACTTTTAGAAGCAAATTTAATCAAAAAGCATAAGCCAAAATTTAATATCCTATTACGTGATGATAAGTCATTTCCATTTATATTTATTGGCAATAAAGATAAGTGGCCTCAAATAAAAAGACATAGAGGGAAAAAAACAAAAGAAGGTTTTTACTTTGGACCTTTTGCTTCTGCTGGCTCTGCTAATTGGACAATCAAAATGATCCAAAAGATTTTTCATTTAAGAGTTTGTGATGATACCGTCTTCAAGAACAGAGAAAGACCGTGTATCTTATATCAAATAAAAAGATGTTCTGGGCCTTGTGTTGGATACGTTAAAAAAGAGGATTATAATCAAACAGTAGAGGATGCTATTGAATTTGTTTCGGGCAAATCTAGAAAAATTCAAAAAAATCTTTCTAATCAAATGGAAAAAGCAAGTGATGATCTTGATTTTGAAAAAGCCGTAATATTAAGAGATAGAATTAAAGCGTTAAACATAATTCAATCTTCACAGAGAATTAACGAAGCAAATTTAGTTGAGGCAGATGTTATTGCTGGATACAAAGAATCAGGAAAAACTTGTATTCAAGTTTTTTTTTATAGATCAAAACAAAATTGGGGTAATCAAGCTTTTTTTCCAAAACATGATCCAGATGAAAAATTTAGTGAAATATTAAATTCATTTGTCTCTCAATTTTATGAAAATAAAAGTGTTCCTTCATCAGTTATTCTTTCAGAAGAAATAAAAGAAAAAGCATTAATTGAAAAAACGCTAACACAAAAAGAGGGTAAACAGATAAATATTTCAGTTGCAAAAAAAGGATCAAAACTCAAGGTTATTAATCAAGCAATAAAAAATGCAAAAGATAGTCTTAATAGAAAACTTTATGAAAGTCAGAATAATAAAGAATTGTTCGATGCAGTAGCTCAAAAATTTAATTTAGAAAATAATATAAATTTAATTGAGGTTTACGATAATAGTCATATTCAAGGTACAAATAGTGTTGGCGCTTTAATAGCCTACGGTGATGAAGGATTTATTAAAAAAAGATATAGAAAATTTAATATTAAACACAAAAAAAATGAGCAAGATGACTATGGAATGATGAGAGAAGTGTTGAATAGAAGGTTTAAAAGAGCAGTTCAAGAAAAAGACAACTACCTTGCTTTTCCAGATTTGGTTGTAGTAGATGGAGGAAAAGGTCAATATTCTGTTGCTAGAGAAAGCCTTAACGAACTAGGACTTCACGACATTCCAATTATTGCGATAGCAAAAGGTAAATTTAGAAATAGTGGAAATGAAACTTTTTTTCACAATGGCAAAGAATATAAATTCACTAGAAATGACCCTACCCTATTTTTTCTTCAAAGAATAAGAGATGAATCGCATAGATTTGCCGTAAGTGCTCACAGAGCAAAGAGAAAAAAAGGTATCAGCAAATCTCTTTTAGATCAAATAGAGGGTATTGGAGCTATTAGAAAAAGAGCTTTATTGAACCATTTTGGATCTGCAAGATCGGTTGAGTCTGCTAGCTTAGACGAAATAAAATCTGTAGAAGGTGTTGAGGAAAAAGTAGCAAAAAAGATATATAACTTTTTTCACGAATAATTATGCTAAAAAAAATTCCAAACATATTAACGATAGGACGAATAATAATTGTTCCCTTTTTTGTTTTAGCTTTTTATCTTCCAGGATTTTATGGTGATCTTACTGCTTTAATACTGTTTATTATTGCATCATTTACAGACTTCTTAGATGGTATGTTGGCTAGAATGTTTGGGGTAGAGTCGAAACTAGGTGAATTATTAGATCCTATAGCTGATAAAATAATTGTTGCCACAGCATTAATACTTCTAGTTATGGATGGAACGATCATAAATTATGAAGTAATTGCAGCAATAATAATTCTTACAAGGGAAATTTTAATTTCAGGTTTGAGAGAATTTTTAGCAAAGGGAAAAATAAAACTTCCTGTCTCGAATCTTGCAAAGCTTAAAACAGTATTGCAAATGGTATCAATTGCTCTTTTATTGTCTGGAGATACAGGGAATAAAATAATTAATTTTCAAAATTATAACGCACAAACAATTGGTATAATTCTTTTGTGGATATCTGCTGCTTTAACACTTTTTACTGCATATGATTATATGCGAAAAGGTATTGATCACGCTATGTCTGAGGATAATAAAGACTAGGCTGCTTTTTTCTTCCTAACTAATGCCTGATAACTTTCATTCAAATCAATAATAGTATCACAAACTTTAAATTGATTTTCAGCAATACAAGATACTGGTGTTACTTCTGCTGCTGTTCCAGTTAAAAAACATCCAACAAAATTAGGCAATTCAGTTGGATCAATTTTTCTTTCATGCACTTTTATATTTTTTGATTTTGCAATTCCAATTACGGTTCTTCTTGTAATACCATCTAAAAAAGAATCTGGTATTGGAGTATGAATTTCTCCATTTTTATCTTTGAAAAAAATATTTGCTCCAGTTGCTTCAGCAACATTCCCTTCATGATCAAGCATTAAAGAATCTGTATAACCTTGCTTTTCTGCCTCATGTTTTGAGAGAGTACAAATCATATAAAGACCTGATGCCTTTGTATCCCATGGTATTGTATTAGGTGCTGGTCTTCTCCAATTTGAAATATTTAATCTAATTCCCTCTACTTTAAGTTTAGGATCAAAATATGACCCCCATTCCCATGTTGCAATTGCAACATGTATTTTAGTTTTTTGTGCAGAAATAGCCATCATCTCACTACCTCTCCAAGCAACAGGTCTTACATAACCATTTTCTACTTTTTGGGTTGCGATAATTTTATTTGATGCATTATTAATTTCTTCTTCTGTATATGGAATTTCAAAACCCATTCTTCTAGCAGAGTGAAAAAATCTAGCTGTGTGCTCTTCTAATTTGAAAATTGAACCATCATAAACTCTCTCACCTTCAAATACACAGCTAGCGTAGTGCATGCCATGGCTTAAAACGTGTAGTTTAACCTCAGCCCAATCAACTAATTCGTTGTTGTACCATATTTTTCCAGATCTCTTGTCGTAAGGTATCATGTATGAAAATTTTTTAATTTATAAATGAAAAATATCTTTGTATCTTTAATATGTCAATATAACTTACCTATTATGAAAGAACTTTTATATTTAAAGGACGATCAGCTTAAAGATCTAATTGAAAAACTATTCGTAAGCTACAGAGAAACCTTTTCAGACTCTAAAAAAATATTAGATAGATATTCAATTGGTTTAGCTCATCATAAAGTTATTCATTTATTGTCAATGTATGAAGGTATCTCCATTTCTGAGCTGCTTAAGAGATTAAAAGTCACAAAACAAAGCTTAAATCGTGTTCTCAAAGATTTAATTAAACTTGAAATCATTATGTTTAAAAAAGATGACCAGGACACTAGAGTAAAGCATGTTTTTCTTAATGATAAAGGTAAAAAAATTTTTAATGAAATTTTCAATATACAAAAAAAGAGAATTTATAATGCTTTGCTAAATTCTAGTTCTGAAGAAGTAATAAATTTTGATAATGTAATAAGTAAAATAATTAATGGATAAGTTTATTGCACATATACTAGTAGTTGATGATGATGATGGAATTAGATCTCTCGTAAAAAAGTATTTGAATGAAAATAAATTCTTAGTCACTACTGCAGAAAATGCCGAAAATGCGTTAGAGAAAATAAAAATAATCAAGTTTGATTTAATAGTTTTAGATATCATGATGCCAGGTAAAAGCGGGCTTGAATTTTTGAAAGAAAATAAGAAAAAATTAGATACACCAGTGATACTTTTAACAGCTAAAGGTGAAGCAAATGAAAGAGTTGAAGGGTTAGAGACTGGTGCTGATGATTATTTACCTAAACCATTCGAACCAAAGGAATTAATTCTAAGAATACAAAACATATTAAATAAAACTATTAAAACTGATCAAAAAAGGGTTATAGAATTTGAAAATGTTAAAATTGATTTGAATAAACTTTTAATATTTAAAAGTGATAAAGAATTTAAGATCAATGCAACTGAAAAGACAATTTTAGAAAAAATGATTAATAACCCAGGTAAAACATTTTCTAGGGAAGATATTGGTCAATTAATTAATTTAGATAAAGAGAGATCAATAGATGTTATTATTACTCGGCTTAGAAAAAAAATTGAAATTGATCCAAAAAACCCAAAATTTTTACAGACAATAAGAGGTGCAGGATATGTTCTCTGGATTGAGTGATTACTTAAAAAAAATATTACCAAAAAGATTATTTTATAGGGCACTCCTTATTGTTGCTATTCCAGTTTTAGTTCTACAACTAGTAATTACAATTGTTTTTTTTGATAGTCTTTGGATCAAAACAAACAAAGGTATGACAAGAACTTTAGTAAATGAAATAAGCACATTTATTGAAGCTTATGGAAGTGAGCAAGAAAATAAACAAGAGTTACTGGATCTTTTTTCCATATTTTTAGATTTAAATATTGAATTTTCGAATAACGAAAAATTACAAAATACAGATACCGAAAGATGGTTTAGTCCTATAGATAGAACTTTAAGAAGAGAGCTAAAATCTAAATTTGGATTAAATGAATACTGGTTTGATACAACAAGCTATAAAGAATTAATTGATTTAAGAATTAAATATGAAGAAGGTTATTTTAAATTTTTAGTGCCTAAAGATAGAGTTGCAAGTTCTTCAGCAAGAATATTTGCACTTTGGATCACAGTTCCAGCAATTATAATGGTGGTCATTTCTCTAATATTTTTAAAAAATCAAACTAGACCAATCACTAACCTAGCTCGTGCGGCTGAAAGGTTTGGTAAAGGAGAAAATATTGAAGAGTTCAAACCTTCTGGAGCCCTTGAAATAAGACAAGCAGGGCATGAATTTGATAAAATGAGAAAGAGAATTGAAAGACACATAAATCAAAGAACAGAAATGTTATCTGGAATAAGTCACGATTTAAGGACACCCTTAACAAGGATGAAACTACAATTAGCTTTTATAAAAGATAAAGAAACTGTTAATAAATTAACAGAAGACATCAATGAAATGGAGAAAATGTTAAATGAATATTTACAATTCACCAGCTCATCATATGTTGAAAAAGATGAAATGTTTAATCTATCTGAATTAATTTCAGAAATTATTGAAAAATATAACAATGAAAATATTTCACAAAAATTAACATCAAGAATTTACTTTAATGGCAGGAAAAATTTAATTAACAGGTGTCTAAATAATCTAATTGATAATTCCCTGAAATATTCAAATAAAGTTGAAATTAGCTTAAATAAAAAAAATACAAACTTATTCATTATTATTGATGATGATGGTCCTGGAATACCAAAAAATGAGTATGAAAATGTATTTAAACCTTTCTATAAAATAGATAAGGGTCGAGCAGAATCTAAATCAAGTGTTGGTCTTGGTTTATCAATTTCATCAGACATTATCAAATCTCATGGAGGAAATATAATGTTAGAAAAATCAAAAATGGCTGGTTTGAGAGTTAAGGTTTTCTTGCCTGTTTAACTTTTTTATTTTTTTTTTTTTCAAGTTTATTTATTTGATTTTCAAGATTTTCAACACGTTTTGAGAGTACTTCAAACTCATCTTTACTTGTAAGTTTCATTTTAAAAACAAATTCATCTCTTTTGGATTTTAAGATATTAAATAGTTCTGTAGTTAAATCTTTTGAAGATACTAGTCCCTGCTCTATTAATTTAGCAAACCTATCAATAATAAATTTAGAATTTTTCATATTTAATATATACATTATAAGTATTATTAAAAATGTTCATTAATAATTTTGACCCAGTAGCTTTAGAAATATTTTCTTTAGAAATCAGGTGGTATTCTTTAGCTTATATATTTGGAATTATATTGGGCTGGATACTCGCTAAAAAGTTATTTATCCAAGACATAGAAGTTAAAAATAAATTTGATGATTATTTAACTTATTTAATTATAGGAATAATTTTAGGAGGAAGACTTGGTTATATTTTAATTTATAATTTAAGTTTTTATATAAATAATCCTTTAGACATATTTAAAATTTGGCAAGGTGGAATGTCCTTCCATGGAGGTTTAATTGGGGTTATTTTTGCCTCTTTATTTTTTGCTAAAAAAAATAATCAAAACCCATTTTTATATATGGATATTGTCGCGTTAGTAGCTCCAGTCGGGTTGTTTTTTGGACGAATAGCAAACTTTATAAATTCTGAGTTATATGGAACTATAACTAAGTTACCCTGGGCAGTAACATTTATTCAGATAGATAATCTTCCTAGACATCCATCGCAATTATACGAGGCACTGTTAGAAGGTTTATTTCTATTTTTATTATTAATTTATTTTAGAAATAAATTTTCAAACAAACCTGGAGTAATTTCAGGATTATTTTTAATATTTTACTCAATCTTCAGATTTATTGTTGAATTTTATAGAGTACCAGATGAACAGCTAGGTTATATATTTTTAAACTTTACGATGGGTCAAGTAGTAAGTTTAATATTTATACTATCTGGAGTAATTTTAATTTATTTCAAAAATGAAACTCGCTAAGACAAATAATTTACCATTAGATCAATTTATAAATTTAGCTCTTTACGATAAGGATAAAGGTTATTACATGAAAAAGAACCCTTTTGGTAATGATGGAGACTTTATCACAGCTCCCAATATTACAAGAATATTTTCAGAAATAATTGCAATTTGGACAATTACTTTTTGGAAAAGTATAGGCTCTCCAAAAAAATTTAATTTACTAGAACTAGGAGCTGGAAATGGAGAAATGATAAAAGTCATAGATGAGACACTTATAAATTTCCCCGAGTGTTACAATGCCTGCAGTTTTGTAATTCATGAAAAAAGTGATTTTTTAATAAATGAACAAAAAAAAATTTTAGACTCTAAAAAATTTTCATGGTTAAAAGACATTGAAAAAATAAACTCTAATCCAACAATTTTTTTGGCTAACGAATTTTTTGATGCCATACCAATCAAACAATTTTTTAAAAAAAAAGATGTTTGGTTTGAAAGATTCGTGAATTTGAATGATCCAAAAAAAGCTGAGTTTAAAGATGAAAAAATTGATATAGAAAAAATTGAAAAACATCTAAATTTTGAAATATCAAAAAATCAGAACATTATAGAATATTCACCAGATACATTTAAATATTTAAGAACAATTTGTGATTTAATACAAAAAAATGATGGGGGAATGTTAGTTATTGATTATGGTTACGCAGACAACAAAATGCATGAAACTCTTCAGGCAGTAAATAATCACAAATATTCTAACATTTTAGAAAATATTGGAGACTCTGATATTACTTACAATATAAACTTTCATTCTTTTGAGAAATTTATAAATCAGTTTAAAGAAATAAATTCAATTTTTACAAATCAAAAAAAATTTTTAACAAATATGGGTATTCTTCAAAGAGCAGAAATAATCAGCAAAAATATAGAATTTTCAAAAAAAGCAGATTTATTTTATCGGGTAAGACGTTTGATAGATGAAAAGCAAATGGGTGAATTGTTCAAAGTCATGCTTGTAAAAAATAAGAGAAATAATTTTAAAACAGGTTTTCAAAATTGATAAAATCAAAAAAACTTTCTAAAATAAAAATAATTAATCATGGTTTTTTTAATAAAATCGGCGGTAAATCAAAAAAAATTTATAAAAGTTTAAACTGCGGTACTGGTTCTAAAGACAAGTTATCAGATGTTAAAAAAAATTTACAAATAGTTAAAAAAAAAATAAACAGCACCGCTAAAAGTATTTTTTTACTTCATCAAACACATAGTAATAAGTTTGTTTATATTAACAAAAAAATTAAATCTAAATTAAAACCAAAAGCAGACGCAGTAATAACAAACCAAAAAAATATACCAATTGGCGTTTTAACTGCTGACTGTGTACCGATTTTAATCTGTGATAAAAGAAAAAAATTAGTTGCGGCAATTCATGCGGGTTGGAAAGGTGCATACAAGGATATAATTAGCAAGGTAGTCCAATTTATGATTAAAAAAGGGTCTAAACCTAAAAATATTATTGCAGCTATAGGACCTGCTATCTCAGTTAAAAATTATGAAGTCAAAGAAGATTTTAAAAGAAAATTTATAAAAAAGGATAAAAAAAATAATAAATTTTTTAAAATTAAGTACAATAAGCTTTATTTTGATTTACCTAAATATGTAAAATCATGCCTTTTAAAGAATAAAATAAAAAATATTGAGTCTTTGGCTATTGATACATTTGATATTAATAATAATTTTTTTAGTGCGAGAAGAGCGTTAAGACTAAATCATGATGATTATGGTAGAAATATTTCAATAATTATGCTTAATTAGGCTTTTTTAATGAAACTATTATCCGGAAATAGCAACAAACCATTAAGCAAAAATATTGCTAAATACCTAAAGTCTAAATTGGTCAATTCTAGCATTAGAAATTTTTCTGACGGGGAAATCTATGTAGAAATTAATGAAAATATTAGAGGGAATAGTATTTTTTTAATTCAATCTATTTCATCACCTGCAAATAATAACCTAATGGAACTACTATTGTGTATTGATGCGCTCAAGAGATCTTCAGCAAAAAATATTACAGCTGTTATCCCTTACTTTGGTTATGCTAGACAAGATAGAAAAGTTGCACCAAGAACATCAATATCAGCGAAGCTTGTCTCAAATCTAATCACTAAAGCAGGAGCAGATAGAGTTGTTACTGTTGATTTGCATGCGGGTCAAATTCAAGGTTTTTTTGATATTCCGGTAGATAACTTATTTGCAACACCTATTTTTGCAAGACATGTGAAAAAAAAGATAAAAAGTAAAAATTTGATTTGTGTAGCACCGGACGTAGGTGGCACTGAAAGAGCCAGAGCACTAGGAAAAATTTTAAATGTCGGGTTAGCTATTGTAGATAAAAGAAGACCAAAGCAAGGTCAATCTCAAGTAATGAATATTGTTGGAGATGTGAAAGGAAAAACTTGTATTATTGTTGATGATATAATCGACTCAGGCGGTACAATTGTAAATGCAGCTAAAGCTCTTAAAGATAGAGGTGCTAAAGAAGTTTATGTTTATATAACACATGGTGTTCTTAGCGGAGAAGCTGTAAATAAGATTAAAAAATCTGTAATTAAAAATTTAGTAATAACTGACACAATTGATAACATGAACAGAGTTAAAGGCGCTAAAAACATTGAGGTTCTGTCAATTTCAGGGCTTATGGGAGAAGCAATTAAAAGAATATCTAATTCAACCTCAGTATCCGATTTATTCAAATAAATACCTTGAGTTATTAAGTAACTTGAGCTAAAAACCTTTGTTTTTATGAATTCATTAGACGCTAACATCAGAACTACAAAAACTAAAGGTGAACTTAATTCACTTAGGAATAACGGTAATGTACCTGCGATAATTTATGGTGGTGAAGCTCAAAATGAAAAGATCTCTATATCTAAAAAAATACTTAAATCACTAATTGAAAAAGAAAATTTTTTATCAAGTATCATAACTTTAAATGTTGATGGTAAACCTCAAAAGGCTCTTCCAAGAGAAATAAAATACGACATTATTTCAGACGAACCAATTCATGTAGACTTTTTAAGAATAGTATCAGGGATAAAAGTAAGAATTGAAGTTCCGGTAAAATTTTTAAATCATGAAAAATCTCCAGGTTTGAAAAGAGGTGGAGTTTTAAACATCGTAAGAAGAAAAGTTGAGCTAAAATGTCCAAGCGAAAAAATTCCTGAAAATCTTGTGATAGATCTTGATGGGGTTGATATTGGAGAAAGTTTTAAGATTTCTTCTATAAATCTTGACAGTGACGTTGCTCCCACAATTCAAGGAAGAGATTTCGTAATTGCAACTCTAGCAGCTCCAACTGTTATGAAAGAACCTGAAAAACCTGCAGAAGCTGAGGCGGCTGAGGGGGAAGGTGCTGAAGGAGCAGAAGCGGCGGCAGCTGAAGGTGGAGATAAACCGGTAGCTGATGGTGATAAAAAAGAAGGTGAAGATAAAAAACCTGTTGAAGAAAAAAAATAAGTTAATTAAAATTGAATTTTATTCTCCATTATTAATATTTTATGTTTCTACTTGTAGGATTAGGCAATCCAACCCCAGACAGTGAAAACAATAGACACAACATTGGTTTCAAAATTATAGATGCAATAAATAAAAAATTTGGACTTTCAAAACAAAAACCAAAATTCAAAGGACTTCTTACAACTGGTAATGTAGGAGACCAAAAAATTTACGCTATTAAGCCTTTAACATTTATGAATAATTCTGGAATTTGTATTAGAGAATTAATTGAATATTTCAAAATAGATGCTGAGGATGTTATCGTTTTTCATGACGATTTAGATGTAGAATTTGGAAAGATAAAAGCAAAATTTGGTGGATCTGATGCGGGACATAACGGAATTGCATCAATAGATAAATTTATTGGTAAAGATTATTCAAGAGTACGAATAGGAATTGGTAAACCAAAAGATAAAATGGAAGTAAGTGATTTTGTTCTTCAAAATTTTGATGAGGATGAAATGCTTGGATTGGAAAAAATTACAAATAACATCACAGATTCTATATCAATACTTATAGACAAAAAATTAGATTTATTCTCTAGCACTGTAAATAATAAATAATGAGTTTTAAATGTGGAATTGTTGGTTTGCCTAATGTGGGTAAATCTACACTCTTCAACGCACTTACAAACTCAAGCAAAGCTCAAGCTGCAAATTTTCCATTTTGTACGATAGATCCAAATGTGGGAGTAGTCCCCGTCCCAGATGAAAGATTGAACAAATTATCAGAAGTTTCAAAATCAAAAAAAACAATAAATACAACTATTTCATTTGTGGATATAGCTGGTCTTGTTAAAGGTGCATCTAAAGGTGAAGGATTAGGCAATAAATTTCTATCCCACATAAGAGAAGTTGATGCAATTATTCATATGATTAGATGCTTTGACTCAGACGATATTCAAAATGTTAATGCGGACGTTGACCCTATTAGAGATCTTGAGATCATTGAAACTGAAATGAGTTTAGCTGATCTAGAATCTATCCAAAAAAGACTTGAAAAAAATAATAAGAAAAATGTTGACGAAGATCAGCTTAAGATTTTAGAAATTGCATTAGACTGCATTAATAATGATAAAGATATATCAATGTTAAATTATCAATTTGACACAAAACAACTTAATCAAAGTGGCCTTTTATCAATAAAACCAAAGATTTTTGTTTGTAATGTAGATGAGCAAAGCGTACAGGATGGAAATAAATATACTAAAAACTTTATTGAAAAATTTGGAAAAGATAACACTCTAATTGTTTCTGCAGACATAGAAAATCAAATAAATGAATTGGCAAAAGATGAAAAAAAAAATTATATGGACATGATTGGTTTGAAAGATACAGGCCTGAGTATGTTAATTCAAAAGGGCTATAAAATATTAAAACTTGATACATATTTTACCTCTGGACCTGAAGAAACAAGAGCTTGGACGATACAAAAAAACTGTACTGCTCCTAAAGCTGCAGGAGAAATTCATACAGATTTTGAAAAAGGTTTTATTAGAGCTGAAACTATATCTTATGAAGATTTTGTAGCTAATGATGGATGGGTAAATTCTAAAGCCAATGGAAAAATGAGATTAGAAGGTAAAGATTATATTGTGAAAGATGGAGACGTACTAAACTTCAGATTCAACACGTGACCAAATCTTTTTCATGCTAAAGTAAACTAGTGTTGTTAAAATAATCAAATACACAATTGCTTTAAAGCCCATTTGATGTCGAGCTTCTAAATGAGGTTCAGCAGACCACATTAAAAAGGTTGTTACATCTTTTGACATCTGTTCTACTGTTGCATTTGTTCCATCACCATAATCTACTAATCCATTTGATAATGGGGCAGCCATTCTAATTTTATTACCATACATATATTTGTTGTAATAAACTCCTTCATCTAAAGATACGTTGCTAGGAGCTTCTTCATATCCTTGTAATAAGGAATAGATATAGTCAACACCGCCCCCTCTTGCTTTTACCAAAACAGACATGTCAGGAGGATATGCACCACCATTAGCAGCTTGAGCAGCTTTTACATTTTCGTAAGGCATAACAAATTTATCAGATAATTTACCTGGTCTTGTAAACATTTCACCATCAGAATTTGGACCATCAGTTACTTCAAATGAAGCTGCTATAGCTTTAGCTTGAGCTTCAGAGAATTCTGGCCCACCTGGCTCTGCTAAATTTCTATAACTTAAATACTTCATCGAATGACATGAAGCACATACTTCAGTATAAACTTGATAACCTCTTTGAAGAGAAGCTCTATCAAATTTTCCAAATAGACCTTTAAAGCTCCAATCAGTTTTTAAATATTCTACTTTTTCAGCAGCAAAAGAATATGAATTTGAAACAACAATTATTATTATTATAGAAAATAATTTAAATAAACTTTTCACCTTATTCTATTTTGCTTTCTTTGTTTCTGGCGGCAGCTAAATTTGGTGAACCACCGAGAACGGGTTCGGTAATACTTAAAGGCACTGGTAAAGTTTTTTCTTTAAACCCTAAAATAGGAAGTATAACTAAAAAATGTAAAAAGTAATACGCCGTCGCAACTCGTGCTATCAACAAGTAAAGTCCTTCAGCTGGCATCGCACCCACATAACCAAGTATCAAAACATCTGCAACTAATATCCAGTAAAATTGTTTATATAAAGGTCTAAATACTGCTGATCTTATTTTTGAAGTATCTAACCAAGGTAAAACTGCTAAGATTAATATTGCAGATAACATAGCCACAACTCCTAGCAATTTATCGGGAACTGATCTTAATATTGCATAAAACGGTAAGAGATACCATTCAGGAACAATGTGTGCAGGTGTTACCATTGGGTTAGCCTCTATATAATTGTCTGCATGTCCTAAAATATTTGGTGCATAAAATACAAAGAAAGCAAACACAATCATGAACATTAATAAAGCAAAACCATCTTTAATTACAATGTAAGGATGGAAAGGCACTGTGTCTTTAGATGGTTTTTTTATATCTATTCCAACTGGATTGTTATTACCAGGAACATGTAAAGCCCATATATGTAAAACAACTAATCCTAAAATTAAAAATGGAATTAAATAATGCAAAGTAAAAAATCTAGTTAGCGTAGGGTTATCAACTGAATAACCGCCCCATAACCAAGTAACTATCCCCTCTCCTACCAGAGGAATAGCGCTAAATAAATTTGTGATAACTGTTGCTCCCCAAAAACTCATTTGACCCCATGGCAAAACATAACCCATAAAAGCTGCAGCCATCATTAATAAATAAATTATTATTCCTAGAATCCATATTATTTCTCTAGGAGACTTATAAGAACCGTAGAATAATGATCTAAATATATGAATATAGACCGCTAGGAAAAACATTGAAGCGCCGTTTGCATGAATATATCTAATTAACCATCCATAGTTAACATCACGCATTATATGCTCTACACTTTCAAAAGCCATATCAGCATGAGCAATATAATGCATTGCAAGAGTTAATCCTGTTACAATTTGAGTAATTAAACAAAAAGTTAAAATTCCACCAAATGTCCACCAATAATTTAAATTTTTAGGAGTTGGATAATCTGTTAAATGATTTGCAAGAGTTAATAGTGGCAGCCGATCATTAAACCATTGTCCTACTTTCGATTTTGGTCTGTAATCATGGTCACTCATTTTTTTTCTCTATCCAATTTTAATAGTATTTTCATTTACAAATTCGTATTTAGGCACTTCCATATTCCAAGGTGCTGGTCCTTTTCTAATTCTTCCAGAAGTATCATAATGAGATCCATGACATGGGCAGAACCAACCATTATAATCACCTTTATCATTTAGAGGTACACATCCAAGGTGGGTGCATACACCTAACATAACAAGCCACTCGGGGTTTTTTGCTCTATCTTCATCTTTTTCAGGATGAATTAAATCCTCCATCTTGACAGATCTTGCTTCATTAATTTCTTCTTGAGTTCTTCTTCTTATAAATACTGGTTTCCCTCTCCATAAAACAGTCAATGTATTTCCAGGCGTTAATGAACTTACATCAACCTCTGTACTAGCTAATGCTTTAACAGAAGCATCTGGATTCATTTGATCTATCATTGGCCACACTACTGCAGCCGCACCAACAGCTCCCACTGCTGTGGTAGCTGTAAATAAAAAATCTCTTCTTTTTGTTTTTTTTTCAGACACTTTTAGTAGCTTTAATTATTATCTCTTTTTGATTTAAAATAGTTAATATACGAATTCATATAATATAAAATAATTATTTTACTACTGAAAGAATGACACATAATTCAGCAATTTTAGGACCCAAAATAGCTTTGTACGAGCCTGATATACCTCAAAATACTGCTGCAATCATAAGAACTTGTGCTTGTTTGGGTGCTAAATTAGAAATTATTGAACCATGTGGCTTTCTATTATCAGACAAACGCTTTAAAAGAGTGGTTATGGACTATATGGACTATAGTCAAATAGAGTTTTATCAAAGTTCAGAAAAATTTTTTGAGGCAAAGAAGAAACAGAGAATAGTATTGATGACAACTAAAGGTTCAATAAATTATACTAAATTTAAATTTAAGCCTGATGATACTATTTTGTTTGGAAGAGAAAGTGCTGGAGTACCCGAAGAGGTTCATAAAATAATTAAAAATCGTTTAAAAATACCAATGAATAACCAAGTAAGATCTCTTAATATTGCATCGTCAGTTGCCATTGTTTTGGCAGAAAGTTTGCGTCAAATAGAATTAATATAAAATGGATATTTCAATCAAAAAAGACTTAGCGAGTAATTGGTTTAAGCTATTACAAAATGCAATATGCGACGACATTTTAAAAATTGAAAAAAATAAAGTAAATTTTGAATCAACTTCTTGGAAAAGAAGCATTAAAAAAGATGAGGGAGGTGGCGAATATAAAATCCTTAAAAATGGAAAAATTTTTGAAAAGGTAGGAGTAAATTTTTCTAAAGTTTATGGAAAATTTCCTAAGCAATTTCAAAGTAATATACCAGGCGCAAGTAAAGATCCTAGATTTTGGGCATCAGGTATATCAGTAGTTATGCATATGCAAAATCCCCATATTCCTGCAATGCATTTTAATACCAGATTTATTTGTACAACAAAGAATTGGTTTGGTGGAGGAATGGATGTGACCCCAGCAATAAAGGATGAAGAAGAGAAGAAAAACTTTCATAAAATACTCAAAGCAATGTGCGATAGACATAATAAAAATTATTATAAAAAATATAAAAAGTGGTGCGATGAATATTTTTATCTGCCTCACAGAAAAGAAGCAAGAGGTATAGGTGGAATCTTTTTTGACTATAAAAATGATAATTTTGAAAATGACTTTAAGTTTGTAAGAGATGTTGGTGTTACATTTCAAATGCTATTTAATGAAATAATTAAAAAAAAAATAAAAAGAAAATGGACTTTAAAAGATAAAGAGTTTCAGTATATTAAAAGAGGTCGATACGCAGAATTTAATTTGCTCTATGATAGAGGAACAAAATTTGGGCTACAAACTGGTGGTAATGTTGAAGGAATTTTGATGTCATTACCTCCGATTGCAAAATGGAAATAATAAAATGGATAAAGAGCCAATAACATTAAACGGATTAAATAAACTAAAAGAAGAATTAGTTTTTTTAAAAGAAAAAAAAAGACCTGAGATAGTAGCTGCAATTGCTGAAGCGAGATCTCATGGAGACCTTAAAGAAAATGCTGAATATCATGCAGCTAAAGAAGAACAATCTCATAACGAGGGAAGAATTACAGAAATTAACGATATTATTGCAAGAGCAAATGTCATTGACGTTACAAAACTAAACAATGAAGGAAAAGTAATTTTTGGATCTACAGTTTATTTAGAAGATTTAGATACTGGTGAAAAAATTAATTATAAAATTGTTGGAAGAGATGAGGCAGATTTAAAACAAAAACTAATTTTCTTTCAATCACCAATTGGTAAAGGTTTGATTGGAAAAGATAAAAGTGATTTGGTTGAAATAAAAACACCCTCTGGTGTAAAAAATTTTGAAATTAAAGACGTTAAATATATTTAACTTTTAACTATTTGTTGTATTTGCTTATCTGAAATTTGAAATCCGTTTTGAACCCAAGTTTCTTCAATTTTTTTTAATTTATTACCTAAAGTTTTGCCCTCAGGAATTTGAAATTTAGACATTAGTAGATCAGCGCCTATTGGCAAAGTTGGAATTACTTTCTCTTTATAAGTATCTAATAGTTTGATAAGTTTTTTCTCTACTTTGTTTGAAGTGAAAATTTTAAAATTAATTATATCTATTACAGCCTGTCGCCCATTAAAATAAAAAAATTTATTCAAATTTTTCTCTGTAAAGTTATTAAGAGTTTCTTTTTCTCTATAAAAAAGATCTATTAATTTTAGTCTTTTCTTATCTTTGTTAGATATTTTAAATTTATAAAGAAAATAATCAGCATTATCAGTCCCATCAATCACTAAAAGCGCAATTAAGAATATAAAGTCAATTTTTAAAAAATTCTCTTTAGCATAAGAATTTTGTTTTTTAAAATTTTTAATATTCTTCAATTGAGGAAAAATTATTTCTATTAGCTCTAAACTTTCTTTATCATTAAAAAGTTTTAAAAATCCATTTGAGCTAGTAATTTTTTTTAGTTCATCAATTAACCTTTCAGATGATATATTTGAAATTCCATCAATATTTTTTTTTATATTTTTTATTATTTCTGGCTGATGCTTATGATTTGAGTAATTTAAATAAAATCTTAAATACCTTAAAATACGCAAATAATCCTCTTGAATTCTTTTTTCCGCATTTCCAATAAAATTAATATAACCCTCCTCCAAATCTTTTTTACCGTTAAATGGATCAAATAAATTACCATCGCCATCTGCATAAATTGAATTGAAAGTAAAATCCCTTCTTGAGGCATCTTCCTTCCAATCTAAAGAAAATTCTACTTTAGCATGCCTACCATCAGTTGAGACATCCTTCCTTAAAGAAGTAATTTCATATTTATATTCGTCAATTATTGCAGTTATAGTTCCGTGTTCAATTCCTGTTTCGTAATAACTTATTTGTTTATTTTTAAGAGCCTCACAAACTTCCAGAGGCGTTAAATTTGTTGCTAGGTCAATATCATCAACATTTTCTTTTTTGATCACTTTTCTTACACACCCACCCACATATCTAATTTCACTTTTCTCTGAAAAATTATTAATTGCTTCAAAAATTTTATTTGCGGATGTTGTTAAAGTAATTTGTTTTAAATTTTGACTTATATAATCAAGATTTCTTGATCGGGAAAAAAATTTATCTAAAAAATTTTTCATAAATGGCTGGGGCGCTAGGATTCGAACCTAGGATGCAGGTACCAAAAACCCGTGCCTTACCGCTTGGCTACGCCCCAATACTAGCTTCCTATAACATAAAAATATAAAATTCATATAGTTTTTGCTGTAACACACCAATAATTTTTATATTTTCTTTTAAATTTAGCTTTTGCCAATTTACAATTATTTAATGAATTATAATAGGCAACAATTGTTGATCCTGAACCGGTCATTCTTACAAATAATGGATTATTTATACCTTCTAAGAACAACTTTATTTTTTTAAGTTTTGGATATTTTTTGAGTGCTATTGTTTCAAGGGCATTTTGTTGATCAATCAAATATTTTACTCCAAACATGTTTTTTTTAGGTTTGTTATATTTTGATTTTGTATACTTTCGAACAGCTGAGTATATTTTTTTAGTTGAGCACCCAAAATCAGGCTTTACTAAAGTAGAGTAATATTTTGGAGTATTATAAATCTTTTTAATTCTACCGCCTGATGACAACACACAGCTGGATGAGATGGTTCCTAGAATAACATCAGAACCAACCAAGTCACAGATACTTCGAGTTTTTTGATAATTAGGATTAATAATTTTTTTTTTAACCAAATAATTAAACACACTAGCTGCATTCATCGATCCCCCGCCCAACCCAGCTTCTTGAGGGATTAATTTTTTAATTTTAACTTTGAATTTTTTATTTTTTAATAAATTTTCTTTATCTAGTATTTGAAATAATTTTTGAACAGTATTTTTTTTTCCAATATTTTTAGAAAACTTTCCATAAAAAGAAATATGGTGTTTTTTTCCATTATGTTGATTTATCGAAATAACATCATGTAAATCTATGAAACCAATTATACTTTCAATTTTATGTAAAACCTTTTTTTTTCCAGTGATATTTAGTGCTAAATTTAACTTTGCATTAGATTTAATTTTATCAATTTTCATTTAGGAATTTTTAAGACCCTCAATTACTTTAATATTGATTTTTTCTCTCATATCGTCTTCGGTGTCATCAAAAGTTAATACGTTGTTCCAAAAATATCTTGCTTGAATTTTTCGATTTAATTTCCATAAAATGTCTCCATAATGATCATTCACGATTGGGTCATCTGGCATTAATTCTACAGCTCTTTTTAAATACTTTTCTGCTTCTACATAATCCTCTATTAAAAAATATGCCCAACCAATGGAATCAATAATATATGGATCATTGCTTTTTAAATCATATGCTGTTTTCAACATATCCATTGCTTCATTAATTTTATAGTCACGCTCTAACCAAGAGTAAGCAAGATAATTTAAAATATATGCATCACTAGGATCAATTTTAAGCGCATGCAGTAAATCTTCATCTGACTTTTCATAATTGCCCATCCTTTCGTAGCTGCCACCTCGACGATATAATACATCTGATTTAATAAGTGAATTGTCATCTAGTGTTAAAATAATTTCTGTATAACGATCTATTGCCTTTTCATAATTTTTAGAATTTTTATAAAAATTGGCTAAATCAAAAATCATTTTTATATTTGGATTTTCAATTTTATTAAATTTTGAATCAATGTATTTAATTCCGGTTTCATAATCCTGCTCTTGAATTATTATTTGAGCTTCTTTTTTTAATCTAAACCAATAATAAAATTCATCTTCTTTTTTAAAGTTTTTTAAGATCTTTTTTACTTTTTCAAATTCATCATTAAAATAAAAATTTTCTGCAACCAATGACAAATTAAATTCAAAATTAGGATTCAAATAGTTTGACAAATTTAAATAAAAATTTGATTTTTCAAAATTATCCTGAGAAGAATAAAGATTAGAGATTAAAAATAAAAACTCACTGACAAGGTCATTATGATCTTTACATGAAAAAATTTTTCCAAAATCACCGAATTTTTCTTTCTCTACCCAACTTTTGCTTTGTGAGAGTAAAAGTGTTGAATTAATATAATTAATTTGTTCAACAACTAATTTTGCTTCACTTAATTTGTTGTTATCAATTAAATAATTAAGATAAAAAAAAATGTATCTTGAATAATCACTTTGTTGATTATTTATTAAATTAAGAAAAAATGACGAAGTTCTCTTATCTTCAATATAACATCTTTGGAATGTCTCAGCTATAAGAGACAGGTTACCAAAATTTTTTTTGTTATCTAATATTTTTTTATTTTTAAATGTATAAATGTACTGTTTTAGAGTTTCAAATATAACTAGGCTTATCCTATCCTCATCTTGAAATTTTAAACTTTGTGTTAAATATTCATCAGCTTTTTTAAAGTTATTTTTCTTTAAACTGTCAATTATTAAAATTATATATGCATCATAAAAATCTGAATTAGATTTGTTTGCGTTGTTATTTAATACATTAATTGCTTGAGATACTTTGTTATCTAAAACTAAAGATTTAACATATCTTTTTAAATAACTGTCATGTTTGTTAATTAATACTTTGGTTAAGTTAAAAAATTTTAAAGCTTTAGAATTATCTCGATTTTCAAATGCAACAATCCCAGAAAAATAATTTGATAAATCTCTTGAGTTAAAATCATTAAAAGTAGCACTTTTAGAATACAAAGGTGTCTGATAAGATATGAATATTAATAGTACTAATTTTAGAAATTTTAGGAACATGTGACCATACTATGACTAAAAAAGTGATAAATCAAAATACCAAATTAAACCAAGAACTAATTAATACTATTGAGCCAAAATTTATATTCGCTGATAAGCCAATAAATAGATTTAATATTTTAGAAACGAACAATGGCACCCTGCAAATTAATAAAGAAGAATTACTAAAAAATTTAAAAGATCAATTAAATTCAATTGAAAATTGTAATTTAAAAGAAAATTCAAACAAAATTATTTTAGGTGAGGGAAATATAAATAGCCCTTTAATGTTAATTGGAGAGTCTCCTGGGGCTGAAGAAGAAAAATTGGGTGTCCCATTTAGAGGCGAAGTTGGCGAACTTCTAAACAAAATGCTTATAGCCATAAATATTAAGAGACAAAATATTTACACTAGTTATGCAATCAATTTTAGACCACCTGATGACAGAAAACCAACCTCAACTGAAATTAAAAGATACTCAATATTTTTGAAGGAGCATATATCGATTATAAACCCAAAGATTATTGTTTTGATGGGTAGTTCAGCAATGGAGGCTGTAACAGGAATAAGTGAAAAAATAACTACTGAAAGAGGACATTGGAAGGAAGTGATTTTAAAAAACAAAACATTCCCTTTAATGATAACTTTTAATCCATCTTATTTAATCCGTTTTCCAGAAAATAAAAAACACTCATGGGAAGATTTAAAGAAAATTAGAGACAAAATTAAAGATCTAAAGTTAAAAATTTGATGAAGATTATTGCTGGGGTTGATGAGGTTGGCAGAGGAAGTTTGATTGGGCCTGTTTATGCTTCAGCAGTAATTTTAAAAAAATCAATTAATCCAAAATTATTAAAAGATTCAAAGTCATTAAGTAAAAAAAAGAGAGAGTATCTATGTATATATATAAAAAAAAATTCTACTTGGTCCATAGGCAAAGCTTCTGTCAAAGAAATAGAAAGGCTGAATATACTACAAGCAAGTTTGCTGGCTATGAAAAGAGCCATCATAAAACTTAAGAAAAAACCAACACACGTTCTGATAGATGGAAACAAAACTCCAGAATTAGAAAATTATAATTTAAAATCAGTAATTAAAGGAGATAAAAAAATCACCTCTATTTCGGCAGCTTCTATAATTGCAAAAGTATCAAGGGATAAGTTTATAACCGCTTTATCAAAAAAAAATAAAGGCTACTATTGGGATAAAAACTTTGGGTATGGAACAAGACAGCACTTAAAAGCTATGAAAAAATTAGGTATTACCAAACATCATAGAAAAACTTTTGCTCCAATATCTAAAAAAAATTAACACTACATCTAGTTACCTTCTAATTTAGAAACACTAATCAAATCCAAATTTTTCAATCTCAGGTTGACCGTAGAATCCATTTGGAGTCTAATTAATTTTTACAAATGAAAACTGATTTCAAAAATAAAATAATTAATGGAGATAGTCTCGAAGAATTAAAAAAAATTCCACGTGAAACTTTTGATTTAATTTTTGCTGATCCTCCTTACAACTTACAATTAAAAAGTGAATTAACTAGACCCGATAGATCAAAGGTTAGTGCGGTAAATGATAAGTGGGATCAATTTGAAAATTTTAAAAAATATGATGATTTTACGTATGAATGGCTTAGTGAATGTAAAAGAATTTTAAAAAAAGATGGAGCAATTTGGGTTATAGGAAGCTACCATAATATTTTTAGAGTTGGTACGGCAATCCAAAATTTAGGTTTCTGGATTTTAAACGATGTCATTTGGAATAAAAAAAATCCAATGCCAAACTTTAGAGGGACACGTTTTACTAACGCTCATGAAACTTTAATATGGGCTTCTAAAAGTGAAAAATCAAAATACACATTCAATTATCAATCTTTAAAATGCTTAAATGATGATTTGCAAATGAGATCTAATTGGGATCTTCCAATATGCAATGGTTCTGAAAGACTTAAAAAGAATGGAAAAAAAATTCACTCTACACAAAAACCAGAAGCGCTATTACATAGAATTTTACTAGCTACATCTAATAAAAATGACTTTATACTTGACCCTTTTTTAGGATCAGGAACAACAGCTACAGTAGCAAAAAAACTAGGAAGAAATTATTTCGGAATAGAAAAAGAAAAAAATTATTTTAAAGCTGCTGAGCAACGCTTAAAGACTACAAAGCCTATTGAAGACGATTTGCTAGATACGCTAAAAAATAATAGATCAAAACCAAGAGTTCCTTTTGGTTCATTAGTTGAACTTGGAATAATTAAACCTGGAACTAATATTTTTGATAATAAGAAAAAAATAACAGCCAGAATTATGGTTGATGGTAGTATAAAACATAATCAAGCAGAGGGTTCTATACACAAAGTAGCAGCTACTATTTTAGGAGCTGAAAGTTGTAATGGATGGACTTTTTGGCACTGTGATATAAATGGACGAACTTATCCGATTGATTATCTAAGACAAAGATTAATTTCCAAAAATTAACTTTTATAAATTTTACCCAAATAGCTCTGTAAAAATTTTTTATTATTAGTTAAAAGTCTTAAAAAAATATTCCTAAATGTAGTCATAATTGGATTTGATAAATGGAAGGCAAATTGATTAAAATTAGATCTGCTATTAATCATTTTTACTCTCTTTAATCTGATATCATAAAAATTATTATTATTTATTAAACATTCGTATAATTCATTAGCTCCCTCAATTGATTGGGAGGCTCCCTGCGCAAATGAAGGAGAAAAAGCAAAAAATGCATCTCCAATAAGGAATATATTTTTTGGAGGATTATATAAATTTTTACTTACAAATATTGGAAATAATTTAATATTTTGAAGATTTTCTAAAAAACTTTGTGAAACTTTTTGAGATAATTTAAATTTAATATTTTTTACAAAAGAACTCTCGGAAAAAAGATTATGGTTCTCTTGCTCATTTAAATTTAATTTATGTTTTAAAATGCCAATAAAATTAAAATTTTTATCATTATTAATTGGATAAACAACATAATGAAAATTTGGTCCTAAAAACAAAGAAATATTTTCTTCATTTATATTTTGAAGATTTTCTCTCGATATGCTGCCCCTAATAGCAATCGTTTCATTGTAAATTGGTTTTGATTTGTTGGTTGAAATTAATAACTTTCCCTTAGAAAACACACCATCTGAAATAATTAAATAGTCACAAGTTATTTTATTTTTATCAAATATTAACTTTATTGAATCTTTATCATAATCAATCTGTTCAATACTGTGGTTATATTTAATTATATCTTCGTCTAGTTGTTTTTTTAAAAATCGAAGTAATTTTGATCTTTTCAATGTTGTATATTTACAATCTTCAGAATTAAATTTTGAAATGTCTAAGTCACAAATTTTTTTTGAATTTTTAATTTCATAAAAATCAATTTTTTTTGGATTAAATTTTTCCTCTTCAGTGAGAGAAGTGAAGCCCATTTTATTTAATAGTTTTACGCTATTTACTGACAACTGAATTCCATAGCCTTCATCTATTTCTAATGAATTCCTTTTTTCATAAATTGTAACCTGATAATCCTTATGATCTTTGAATAAATTGGCAATATACAAACCAGAAATTCCAGCACCAATTATTGCTATTTTTTTCATTTATTACTTTCTAAAAATTTTACTATCTTTTTTGTAAATGTCGGCAGTGTATAATTTTGAAGCTTTGTTGGATCAATCCAATAATTATTTTTATTTAAATTATATTTATTTTTAAATTCGATTTTAATATTCATACTCATATTAGATATTTTTAAATTCAAATCTTTATCAAAATTTTTAGGATTATTTACTTCCTCCATCGGGAAAATATTAAAATTTTTCAAAAAATTAAATTTGTTATTTTTTATTAATAAATAATGATTATTTTTTTTATAAACATTTAGCTTGTAAAAAGTTTCCTTATCCTTTTTTTTAATTTTTACTAAATCAAAATTTTTATTTTTAAATGATATACATTTTTTTACTAATGGACAATTCTTACAATTAGGACTCACAGGTTTACAAATTAGTGCTCCTAATTCCATTAAAGCTTGAGCATAATCACTAGACCTCTTGATAGATGTTCCAAAAATTTTTTTCTTCTCGTGTAAATTTTCTTTTTTTATTTGATCTTCTTTTTTTAAAAATAAGTATCTCTTTAGCACTCTTTCAATATTACCATCTAGAGGAATTATTGGTTCGTTGAATGCAATTGCAGAAATTGCACTTGCTGTATAATCTCCAATTCCTGGAAGAGACTTTAAATTTTCAAAATTTCTAGGTATTTTTTTATTAAAATTTTTAACAACTATTTGAGCTGTTTTTTTTAAATTTCTTACTCTTGAATAGTATCCAAGACCCTCCCAAAGTTTAATTAATTTTCTATCATCATATTTTGATAATTTTTCAATTGTAGGAATATTCTTAATAAATCTGTTAAAGTAAGGTATGACGGTTGTAACCTGGGTTTGCTGCAACATAAATTCACTGACTAAAGTGTAGTATTGCTTTTTTGTTTGGGAAACATTCTTTCTCCAAGGTAAAGATCGTTTATTTAAATCATACCAATTAAGAATATTATTTGTTATTATTGGATCTTTCATATGCAATCTAAAAATAATACTAAGCAGAGAAACGCTAGCATTCAAGGATTAAGATCTTTCAAAGACACTTTGCCAAAAAATGTCAAAAAAATTATAAATAAAAAAGGTCATGTATATTCAGAAACGCTGAGCAATTGGAAATATTTAGTTGGAAGCGAATTATTTAAAATTTGCTATCCAAAAACATTTAAAAATTCAAATAAATTTGGTGTTAGCACCTTAGTAGTTATGGTTAAGCGAGGACATGAAGTTGACGTAGAATATTCGAAAAAAGATATTTTAGATAAAATGAATAATTTTTTTGGCTATTCTGTTGTTGAAAAACTTAAATTTATAAATTTTAATGATGAACAAGAAATGACAGGCTCAAGTGACACAAAAGTTAAAAATGTGGCAATTAATAAATATCAAGATAAAATTAAAGATGTTAAAAACGAAAAAATTAAAAAATCATTAACAGAGTTAACCAGGGTTTTTAAAGAGAAATGAAAAAAATTATATTCTTATTATTAATATTTTTTACCACAGTCTTAAATGCACAAGCAGAAGAAATTAAAAGGATAACAGTTGGAAACAAAGATGCAAAAATAACTATTATTGCTTTTGAGTCATTAACTTGTAGTCATTGTGCTAATTTTCACAAAAATGTTTTCCCTGAACTTAAAAAAGAATTTCTTGATACTGGAATCGCTAAGATTGAATTTAGACATTTTCCATTGGATATTGCGGCCTTCAATGCATCAAAAGTTGCTCAATGTAAAAATGATGGAAACTCTGATATTTTGGAAAGCTTATATGCAAATCAGCAGAAATGGGTCAAAGGAAGTTCGATACAGGAGGCAAATAAAAATCTCCAAAAATTTTTAAAAAATGAGGGTTTTAGTATTGATTTCGATTCTTGTGTAAACAATAAAGAAATTGAGGATTTTATTTTAAATGATCGAATCGATGGTACAAAAAACTTCAAAGTGAACTCAACTCCTACGATAATTATCAACAACAAAAAATTTGAAAAATCTCTAACTTATAAAAATTTAAAAAAAGCATTAGAAAAACTGATATAAGTTAGTGCATGGAGTTTAAAAAAATCCAATTAAACGGATTTAAATCTTTTGCTGAAAAAACCAACTTCTTAATTGAGGATGGTCTTACCGGTATAGTGGGTCCTAACGGCTGTGGAAAGTCTAACATTGTAGAGTCTTTAAGATGGGTAATGGGAGAGACATCGGCGAAAAGTATGCGTGGATCTGGTATGGAGGATGTTATATTTTCAGGGACATCTAACAAAGCATCAAAAAATATTGCAGAAGTATCAATCGAAGTTGAGAACAAAGATAAAGAAGGTCCAATCCAATACCGTGAATTGGAACAAATACAAATTAGAAGAAAAATAGAAAAAGATAAAGGATCTAAATTTTATATAAACGATAAAGAAGTAAGAGCAAGAGATGCACAAATGTTCTTTGCGGATCTTTCGACTGGTGCGCACTCTCCATCTATGATCAGTCAAGGAAGAATAGGTGCATTAGTAACTGCGAAACCAACAGATAGAAGAGCTATTTTAGAAGAAGCTGCAGGAATATCTGGTTTACACGTTAGAAGACATGAGGCTGAATTAAGATTAGGTGCGGCTGAGAATAATTTAAAAAGAGCAGATGAACTAAGAAGGCAGCAAGAAAAACAATTAGCAAATCTTCAAAAACAAGCTGAAGAGGCAACAAAATATAAAGTAATTTCAGATCAAATTAAAAAAATTGAAGCAGGTTTATATTATTTAAAATTATTAGAAATAGACAAAGAAATTAGAATAGAAAATGAAATTAATACTGAAGCAGAAGGAGAAGTAGAGGGGTTCAATAGCAAAATATCTGAATTAGAAAATTCAATTAAAATTTTTACAGATAAAGTGAATCCATTGAGAGAGAAAAATATAGAAAATTTATCAAGAATACAAAGACTTAATTTAGAGCTTCAAAGTTTAGATGAAGAAAATACAAGAATTCAAGATGAGATAGAAAGCATCAAACAATCAATTCAAACACTCGATGATGATATCACGAGAGAAAAAGGGATAATTATAGATGCTAACTCAAATGAAAAAAGATTAAAGGAAGAAAAAACTGAACTAATTGAGACAGACTCGAAGTATTTTGAAACAGAAAAATTATCTAATAAAGAATTAGAAAGTGCAAAAAATAAACTTAAAGAAGAACAAAAAGCTGTTGACGAAGTTGTAAACAATTTAGCTGAAGAAACTATAAAAATAAGTATTGGTCCAATAAGAAATGTAAAAAATACTATATCAAGGGTAAAAGAATTAATAGATAGTAATGAAATAAATCAAGCAGTAACACTTCTGGATAGATGTAATATAGAGCTGGATAATTTTTTAAATGATTTAAAAAATGAGAGATCTAGAAGTGAGTTACTAGGAGTTAGTGAAAAATCAGAAAATATAAAATTACTCCAAGAAAAATATGCCGATGCATATAGTAAAAATCAATCAATTAAAAATGAATCTATAAAAAGAAATGAGAGAATTAAAACAATTGAAACGGAAATTGAAAGTTGGAAAAATTTATTAACTAACTCAGAAAAAATGGTCAATGAACTTACACAAAGAAAAGAAAAATTATCAAAACAATTAAGTAATTTAGAAAATCAACCTAGAGCGCAGGCAGAAAGAAAAGGTCAAATTTCAGAAAATTTAAGAATTTCAGACAAAGAAAAAATTGATAATGAAGCGATTATAGATGAAACAGATCAAAAAATTGAGATGTTAAGAACTCAGTTAAATGAAATACAAGAGCAATCAATTCAAATCAGAGAAAGAAAAGCAAGCTCAGGAGCTACAATTGAAGGTCTGCAAAAAAGAAAAAATGATCTGCTTGATAGAATTAGTTCTGAGCTAAATTTAAATGAAGATAATATTTTAGAAAATTCAAATTTATATGGAGTAGAAGAATTTCCAAATCCAGTTGATCAAGAAGATGCTTTGGACAAGAAAAAACAAGAAAGAGAAAAATTAGGATCTGTAAATTTAAAAGCAGACGAAGAAACAAGTAAATATGAAGAGGAGATAAAAAAAATGGAACAGGATCGTGCTGATCTTGTTACCGCTATAGTGAAACTGAAAGATAGCATCAATGAACTTAATCAAAAAGGAAGGGAAAGATTGATTGAAGCTTTTGAAAAAGTTAATAGAAAATTTGATGAAGTTTATACAAAGCTTTTCAATGGTGGAAATGCCAAATTAGAATTAGTTGACTCTGATGATCCACTTGAAGCAGGTTTAGAAATGTTAGTTAGTCCTCCAGGAAAAAGACTTCAATCTATAACTTTGTTATCTGGAGGTGAACAAGCATTGACTGCGCTCTCTTTAATCTTTGCAGTATTTTTAACAAACCCATCACCTATATGTGTATTAGATGAGGTTGATGCACCACTTGACGATGCTAACGTAACAAGATTTTGTAGTCTACTTGAGGAATTAATAAAAATAACCAATACCAAATTCATAATTGTAACTCATCATGCTTTAACCATGTCGAAAATGAGCAGACTATATGGGGTGACTATGCCTCAAAAAGGAATTAGTCAGCTTGTGGCTGTTGATTTACAAAAAGCAGAAAGTATGGTTGCTTAAACTATATAAATGCCAAAAGACCCTTTCAAAAATCGCTTAGAGATTGCAAAAAGCAAGATTTCAAAGAAAAATCTCTATAATAAGAAGAATGACCCCTCACCTATAGGAACTGCATTCAAATTGAGCACAGAACTTGTGTCTGCGGTGGCTGTGGGGACAATTATTGGGTTTATTTTTGACAAGACCTTTGGTACTAAACCCTGGTTTATATTAATATTTTTTTTTGTTGGTGTAGTTGCTGGAATAACAAATGTGATTAGATCTGCAAAAAAAATGCAAAAATAAATAAGTATTATGGCAGCAAATCCTATGTCTCAATTCGACGTTTATAGAATTGGACCAGAAATTAAAGTTGGAGCATTCGACATATCGTTTACGAACGCAAGTTTGTTTATGATTTTAAGTACAGTATCTATTTTGTTAATCTTTAATTTAGGATCAAAAAAAAATTCAATACTACCAAACAAAATTCAATTATTAGCAGAACTTAGCTACACTTTTGTATCCAAAATGATAAGCGATACAGCTGGATCAAAAGCTAAACCATACTTTGCATTTATATTTTCTCTATTCATGTTTGTTTTATTTTGTAACATGTTTGGAATGGTACCTTATACTTTCACTGTAACCAGTCATATCATTGTAACATTTGTACTTGCAGCGTTTATATTTATTGGAGTTACTGTGATTGGGTTTATTAAACATGGATTTGGGTATTTAAAATTATTTGTTCCAAGTGGAGTACCTGCAATATTGCTCCCTTTGATTGTTGTTATAGAAATTATTTCTTATTTAAGCAGACCTATAAGTTTATCAGTTAGATTATTTGCTAATATGATGGCTGGTCATACGATGATGAAAGTTTTTGGAGGCTTTGTAATAAGCCTTGGAATAGTTGGTGGGTGGCTTCCACTAAGTTTTTCGGTTGCGTTAACAGGTTTGGAGATCTTAGTTGCTTTTCTTCAAGCTTATGTTTTTGCAATCTTAACCTGCATCTATTTAAATGATGCATTAAATTTACACCATTAATAACATAGGAGGATATAATGGAATTAGAAGCAGCAAAAATGATCGGAGCGGGTTTAGCGGCAATTGCTTTAGCTGGAGCCGGTGTTGGTATTGGAATAATTTTTGGAAATTATTTGTCTGGTGCAATGAGAAATCCATCTGCAGCACAAAAACAATTTCCTAACTTGCTTTTAGGTTTCGCACTTGCAGAAGCCACAGGATTGTTCGGATTAGTAGTTGCGTTAATCATTCTTTTTGCGTTTTAAATTGATGGTTAAAAAAATATATTTTTGGTCAATATTTTTTAGCTTTTTTTTTATTAAAGAAAGTTTTGCAGCTGAAAGCGGAGGTATGCCTCAATTAAATCCAGAGTTTTGGGTTTCTCAAATTTTTTGGTTAATTCTTACTTTTGGTATTATGTACTTAATTTTATCTAAACTCATACTACCAAAAATTAGTAACAACTTAGAATCGAGAAAATCTCAAATATTAGAAAATATTGAGGCTGCTGAGAAACAGAGAGAAGATAGTGATGTAAAGCTAAAAGAATACGATGAAATTATATCTAAAAGCAAACATGAGGCTAATAGTATTTTCAATCAAGCTAGAGAAAAAGCACTAAAAGATATTAGTGCAAAAAGAGAAATTCTTGATAAGCAAATTGATAATGAAATTTCTGAGGCAGAAAAAGAAATAGATGCATTAAGAAAGAATGCACCAGATAAAATAAACAAAATAGCTATTGAGACTTCATCTGAGATATTGCAAAAACTTATTGGAGCTGAAGTAAATAATAGCAGTATATCTGCAATTGTTGACGATCTATCAAAAAGAAATGGGGATAAATACTATGGCAATTGATGCAACATTTTGGGTAGCCGTATCATTTATTATTTTTTTTGGAGCGTTAATTTACCTTAAAATTCCTCAAAAAATTTCTGAAATGTTAGATAAAATGATATCTGATATTAAAAATGAAATTGATGAAAGTGAAAAATTAAGAACCGAGGCAAAAACACTATTAGATAACTCACAAAAAAAATTAGATACAGCTCAATCTGTTAGTAACGAAATTCTTGAGAATGCCAAAAAAGATGCAGATAGATTGATAATTGAGATGAATGATAAGTTTTACAAATCATCAGAAATTAAAAAAAATTTAGCTGAAAATAAAATAAGCCAGATGAAAGAGGCAGCTTTAAAAGAAATTAAGGATACATCAATAAAGATTGCCGTTGATTCAGTGAAAAAAATCATAACTACATCTGTAGACAAGTCAAAATTAGACGCTGTGTTTCAAAAAAATTTAGATGAAACTAAAGAAGAGTTAAAGAAAATTAACTCATAATACACTTACAATTTTTCAAAAAAGCTATAAATTATTAAAATGAACTCTATAGTCATCGGATCAGGATTTGGTGGGATTGCAGCAGCACTAAGACTTAAGGCAAAAGGACATAAAGTAAAATTAATAGAAAAACACCCGGACCTAGGTGGTAGAGCTAGAGTTTTTATTAGAAATGGATTTATATATGATGCTGGACCAACAGTAATTACTGCACCCTACTTAATTAACGAATTGTTTGAGTTATTCAATAAAGATCCAAAAAATTATATAGAATTAACACCACTTAAAATTTGGTATCAATTTATTTTTGAGGATAAAACTAAGTTTAACTACTCTGGCGATGAAATAGAAATGAAAAGCCAAATTGAGAAGCTTAGCAAAGAAGATTTTAATGGATATGAAAAATTAGTTAATTTTACAAAAAAGATATTTGATAAAGGTTTTTTAGAACTTGCAGATATACCATTTGATAAGCCTTTTGTAATGATGCAACAATTACCTGCTCTATTAAAACTTAAAAGTTATAAATCAGTTTACTCACTTGTTTCATCTTACATAAAAAATGAAAAATTAAGAAGAATGCTTAGTATGCACCCTTTGCTAGTTGGGGGAAATCCTTTTACTACCACTTCTATTTATGGATTAATTCTTTATTTAGAAAAAAAATGGGGAATACATTATTCAATTGGAGGAACAGGAAATATAATTAAAGGTTTTGAAAAATTAATGAATGAGGTTGGTATCGAAATATTAAAAAACAGCGAAGTAACGGAAATTATAACAAAAAATAATAAAATAAGTGGTGTGAAATTAAATAATATTAATGAAATTGTTGCGGATAATGTTGTTTGTAATGCAGATCCGCCTGCATTTTATGAGAATATGTTAAGCAAAAGCAACAAGACTTCCATGTTGTTTAATTGGAAAAAAAATCGAATGGAATATTCTATGGGATTATTTGTTTACTATTTTGGAACAAAAAAAATTTATGAGAATGTTGAACATCATACAATAAAGTTTGGGAATAAGTATAGAGAACATCTGGATGACATATTTGATAAAAAAAAATTAAATAATGATATTAGCTATTACCTTCATAGACCTACAGCGACTGATAAAACTATGGCCCCAGCAGGGAATGATTGTTTTTATGTTTTGGTGCCTGTTCCTAACAATCAATCAAAAATTAATTGGGAAATCGAGGGTGAAAAAATGAAAAATCTTGTAATTGAAAAAATGGAGGAAGACTTAATGCCAGATCTTAAGAAAAACATAGTTGAAGATTTTTACCTTACACCTGATTACTTTGAAAAAGAGTTAAATACAAAATTTGGATCAGGATTTTCAATTCAACCTAAATTTACACAATCCGCATACTTTAGATTTCATAATAAATCAGAAATATATGATGGTTTGTACTTTGTTGGTGCAGGCACACATCCAGGGGCTGGGGTTCCAGGTGTTCTCTCTTCAGCAAAAGTTTTAGATAAATTATTTTAATGTTAACAAAGAATTATTTAGCCATTTACGCAAAATCTTTCAATTGGGCAGGTTTTTTTTTACCAAAAAAAACTTACGAAAAATGCTCTGCGCTTTATGATTTTTGTAGAGAAGCAGATAATATTGCTGATGAGGAAAATAAGATTGAAATAAAAAAAGATAATTTTATTAAATTTAAAAATAGTTTTGTAAACAAATATTATGATGATCCAGTCATAAAAAATATGTGGGATCTTATTAATGAATTTAGTATTTCCACTAAAATTATAGACGATTTATTTGAGGGTATTAATTCTGATATAAAAGAAAGTGTTAAACTCAATTCAAAAAAAGAATTACTAATATATTCCTACAGAGTGGCTGGAACAGTTGGATTGATGATGGCTAAAATATTGAATGTTAAAAAAGAACAATCTTTAAAATCAGCTATTGATCTTGGCATTGCTATGCAATTAACAAATATTTCTAGAGATGTTATGGAAGATAAAAAAAATAATAGATTTTATATTGATGAAAGTTTTGAGGAAATAAAGACTACAATAAAGCTTTCAGAAAAGTTTTATGAAAACTCATTTTATTCAATTAAAGAAATACCATTAAGTTTTAGATTTTCAATTTTAGTTGCAAGAAGGGTTTATAGAAAAATAGGATATAAAATTTTAAATAAACAAAACTTAGAAAATTATAAAAAATCTGGAAAAATTTATGTTTCAAATATTGAAAAAATTATTGAAACCTTTTTATCTATTTTTGACTTAATGAAGTTATCACTTATAAACAAAAACGATGATAATATTAATCATGATCATAATTTAATTAATGAAGAAATAAATTTAAATGAAAGAATTTGACTACATAATTATAGGCGGGGGTTGTGCTGGTCTTTCATTGGCATATGAGCTGGAAGTTTTTGAAAAATTAAAATACAAAACCTTAGCAATCATTGATCCAAGAGAGGATTATAAAAGAGATAAAACTTGGTCATTTTGGAAGGTTTTTTCACATAGCTTCGATGACTGTGTCAAAAAGAGTTGGAATAATTTTACAATAAATACACCCAATTATACCAAATATGTAGACTGCGAACCTACACCATATCAAACGATTGATAGTGGTATGTTCTACGAAAAAATACTTTCAAAACTTAAATTAAATAAAAACATTAAATTTTTTAAAAGTATTGATCAAATAGATAAATCAAATTCAGTTATATTTAATAGTGTACCTAGTTTTGAGAATAAACAGAGTGAGTTATGGCAACACTTTTGTGGAGTGGAAATAGAGACAGATAAAGATTTTTTTGATGACAAAATATTCAATTTGATGGACTTTGCTTGCGATCAAAGAGACAAAGTTCATTTTTTTTATACGCTACCATTTACTAGAAGAAATGCATTAGTTGAAACTACATGGATATCTGAACTAAATAATGAAAAACTCAAAGATTATGATGAACAAATTGATAATTATTTGAGTAAACACCTAAATATCAGAAGCTGTAAAATTAATTTCAAAGAAACCGGAGCAATCCCTCTTTTTAGACAAAAAAATATAAATAAATTAAATCAAATTTTCATAGGCTCAGCAGGAGGTATGACTAGATTAAGTACGGGTTATACTTTTCTAAATATTCAAGAACAGAGCAGATATATAAGAAAAAACATAGAAAATATTAAAGATGTAAATCTATTTAAAATTAATTCAAAATATGACTTTTTAGATAAAATCTTATTAAGAGTTCTTAAAAATAATTCAAATGAAATGGGAAATATATTTTTCAAAGTTTTTAATTCAAAACCTAAAACGGCTATCAATTTTTTATCTAATAAAAGCAGTTTTTTTGAAGATTTAGAAGTAATTTTAAAAATGCCAAAATGGAAATTTTTAAAAGAGTTAATTTAAGATGATTAATAAAATAAAAAAAATAAATCTAAATCATTCATTTATTTTTTTCTTTGCTATCAACATTTTTTGTATTTTGCTATTTAAATTTAATAATTTAAATATTTCATCGATTTTATGTTTACTTTTAATTTTAATTATAGGTGTTTCCCATGGCTCTTTAGATCATATTAAAGGAAAAAAACTGATAAGATTATTTAATTTAAAATCAACTTATATATTCTATGTCACTTATATTTTTATTTCAGCAATAGTCATACTAGCTTGGATATTGTTACCATCAATAACTTTAATTGTTTTTTTAATGATCGCTTCTTACCATTTTGGAAAGGAGGATACACAGTTTTTGATTAATGAAAAATCTTATTTCACTCAAATACTTTATTTTTTTAAAGGATTTTTAATTATACTTGCTCCTTTATATTTTCATTTTCAAGAAACAATAGCGATTTTCAAATTATTATTAATCGATAATGAAATATTTTATTCAAGTTTAAATTTTATTGAGACAAATAAAATAATTCAAATAGGAATATTCTGCAGTACCTTGTCTAGTATTTTTCTTTTCTTAAAGAATTTTGAAATTAAAAAATTTGTAGTTTTTTTAGATTATTTTTCAGTTTTAATATTAAATTACTATTTATCTCCACTATTAGCTTTTACTGTTTATTTCTGTTTTTTACACTCAATTAGACACTCAATTTCACTAGCTATCGAACTAGACCCAAATAGTATAATTAACGGATTTAAATTATTTGTAAAAAAAGCTTTACCTTTAACCATTTTGACAGCTATTCTCTCTTTTATTGCACTATATCTGTTAGGTGATTCATACAATTTAGATAGTGCAATTTTAAAAATAATATTTATAGGTTTGGCGTCCTTAACCTTTCCACATATATTGCTGGAATATTTTTTAGAAAAAAATGAAAAATAAAGAATTAAAAATATTATTATCTGCACCTCGTGGATTTTGTGCTGGAGTAGAAAGAGCAATAGAAATAGTAGAAAAATCTATACAAAAATATGGGTCTCCAGTTTATGTACGTCATGAAATTGTTCACAACAAGCATGTGGTAGATAATTTAAAAAATAAAGGAGCAATTTTTGTTGAAGAGCTAGAAGAAATAAAAGACAAAACAAGACCAGTAATTTTTTCTGCACACGGTGTTCCAAAACAAATACCTAAAGATGCAAAAAGTTATAAAATGACTTATGTTGATGCCACATGCCCACTTGTTTCTAAGGTTCATAGAGAAGCAGAAAATCTTAATAAAGCTGGTTACCATATAATTTTAATTGGTCATGATAATCATCCAGAAGTAATTGGAACTATGGGTCAATTAAATGAAGGTTCTATAGATCTGATCCAAAATGAGGAAGATGCTACAAACTATCAAAATAAACTAGATAAAAAATTGGCATATATTACTCAGACTACTTTGTCAGTTGATGATACAAAAGAAATAATCAAAATTTTAAAAACCAATTTTCCTAATATAAAAGAACCAATGAAAGAAGATATTTGTTATGCAACTACTAACCGTCAAATGGCAGTAAAAAATATTGCAAAAAATTGTGATATGTTTTTTGTTATTGGAAGTAGAAACTCTTCAAATTCTGTCAGACTAGTTGAAGTGGCAAAAAAATCAGGCTGTGAAAATTCACAACTTATTCACTCAGAAAGCTCAATACCGTTTGATCAAATTGAAAATTGCAATACTATAGGTATATCTTCAGGAGCATCTGCGCCAGAAATATTAGTTGAAAATTTTATTAATGATTTAAAAAATAGATTTTCTATAAGTATCGATGAAGTTGAAATAATTAAAGAAGATGTAGTATTTAAAGCTCCCAAAAAATTAAATTAAAAATGGCTGTCTATACAAAAATAAATCAAAAAGAAATTAATATTATTAATAAAAATTTTGATATTAATAAAGTAATTAGTTTTAAAGGTATCAAGCAAGGAATAGAAAACACAAACTATCTTCTTAAATCAAAAAAGAAAAAATACATATTAACTATATTTGAAAAAAGAGTTTTAAAAAAAGAAATACCTTTTTTTATGAAATTAATGGATAATTTAAATAATTCGAAAATAAATTGTCCTAAGCCTCTAAAAACTAGAAATAATAAATATCTTATTAAATTAAAAAATAAAACTGCATGTATTGTATCATTCTTAGAAGGTAAAGATAAAAAAATATTAAATATAAATGATTGTTATTCAGTTGGTAAAACAATTGCTCGAATGCATGTGGCGACAAATACAATGAAGCTCAATAGAAAAAATTCGATGGGTGTTAAGAATTTAAAACCTTTGTTGGAAAGTATTAAATTTAAGTCAAAAAAATTTTCAAATTTAAAAATATTTTTAAGAAACAACCTAAAGGATATTAATAAAAATTGGCCTAAACAATTACCCGCAGGTATTATCCATGGTGACTTATTTATAGATAATATATTCTTCAAAAAAAAGAGACTTTCTGGAATTATTGATTTCTACTTTGCTGCTAATGATTATTTTATGTATGAAATTGCTATATGCATCAATGCTCTTTGTTTTGATCATAAAAAGAGAAAATTCCATTTAAATAAGAAAAAAATTAAAAATTTAATCAAAGGGTATGAAAGTGTTAAAAAAATTTCAATGAAAGAAAAAAAATCTATAAATATTTTGTGTAGAGGTGCAGCATTAAGATATTTATTAACAAGATTATATGACTACTCAAATACACCAAAAACAGCATTGATTAAAATTAAAGACCCTAATGAATATTATCAAAAATTACTTTCTCACAATATTTTAAGTTCATTTAAAGATTATTTAAATTGATGATTACAATTTATACAGACGGTTCTTGTTTAACAAATCCAGGTAATGGTGGATGGGCTGCAATTATAAATGATGGAAAAGTAATAAAAAAAATTAGTGGTAACGAAAAAAATACAACAAATAATAGAATGGAGTTGTTAGCTCCAATTAATGCATTGAAAGATATGAAGCCTGGTGTTGAAATAAAAATATATACTGACTCTAAATACGTAAAGAATGGAATAACTGAATGGATTAATATTTGGTTAGATAATAATTGGAAAACCTCAAAAAAAGAAGATGTTAAAAATAAAGATTTATGGATTGATCTATATAATTTAAATAAATCGCTTAATATTCAATGGAACTGGGTTAAAGCTCATGATGGAAACCCTTTAAATGAAGAGGTGGATTTATTAGCTAAAAAAGCAGCAAATTTAGATTAATTTTAAAAAATTTTGAGCTGCTGAAATTTCACAAGTGGCAGTATCTTCTTCTGCTTGTATTTTCTTTACAATATTGTCGTCAATCAACATTGTATATCTTGCTGACCTCATCCCCTGACCCCGATCGTGTCTATCTATTTCTGCTCCAATTGATTTAGTAAATTCACAATATGGGTCTGCAGCCATAAATATTTTATCTTCAACTTTTTGACTATCACCCCATGCTTTCATCACATTTGGATCATTTACTGAAACACAAATAATTTTTGTAACCCCTTTATTCTTTGCTTCCTCGAAATTATTAACATACCCTGGAAGATGTTTTGCGGAACAAACTTTTGTAAATGCTCCAGGAACACCAATCACAATTGTTTTATGATTTTTAAAAACTTCTGCTGTAGTTATTTTTTTTGCTGCTCCACTTAAGTCTAAATAATAAAATTCTGAATTTGGAATTTGTTCCCCTTCTTTAATCTTCATCTTGTTTTACCTTTAATATAATTTTTAATTTTTTCTAAATTATTTTCAACTATATCATATTCTTCTTTTTCATTCAAAATAAACTCAAGTTCTTTTGGTAAATCAGATTTTAAATTAATAGCTTTGGAAACAGCATCAGGAAATTTACATGGATGTGCAGTTGCTAGTACAATATTATTTCCTCTTAGGTTGTGTTTGTCGAAAGCACCATATCCAATTGCTGTGTGTGGATCTAAAACTACAGAAAATTTTTCATACACCTTTTTAATAACCTCCAAAGTCTCATTCTCACTCAGACTAGCTGATAAAAAATTTTCTCTAATTTTATTTAATTTATCATCACCAATTAAATATTTTCCATTCTCTTTAATATTCTTCATATCTAATGAAGTCTGTTTATCATCCTCATTATTAAGATCGAATATAAGTCTCTCGAAATTACTAGCTATTTGAATATCCATACTAGGTGAAATAGTTTCTGAAACCTTTTCTGCTTCATAACTACCTTTCGATATTGCTCTATGTAAAATGTCGTTTTGATTAGTTGCAACAATTAATTTATTAATAGGCAAGCCCATTTTTTTGGCTAAATATCCAGCATAAACATCTCCAAAATTTCCTGTTGGTACTGAAAAATTTGTTGGTTCACCTGTATTTTCAACCAATGAATAACTGTAAAAATAATAAACACTTTGAGCAATAATCCTTGCCCAATTAATAGAGTTTACCCCTGACATTTTGATATCATTTGAAAACTGCTTATCTGCAAACATAGATTTAACCAGGTTTTGGCAATCATCAAAATTTCCCTTTACAGCTATATTAAATACATTTTCATATTTACCTGTTGTCATTAATTTTCTTTGAACTGGTGAAACACGATTGTCTGGATGAAGCACAAAAATATTAACATTTTTTTTACCTTTAATTGCATCAATTGCTGCGGCACCAGTGTCTCCAGATGTGGCAACAACAATATTAATTTTTCGATTTTCATTGTTTAGGTAATATTCGTAAAAGTTACCTAAAAGTTGCATGGCAACATCTTTAAATGCTAGAGTTGGACCATGAAATAATTCTAATATTGTTTTGTCTCCAATCTTTATAAAATTTACAACATTATCTTTTCTAAATGTGGAGTAAGATTTATCAATAATTTTACTCATTTCAGTTTCAGACATAAAATTACCAATAAATGGATAAACAATTTTTTTTGCTAACTCTGAATAACTAAGTTTTTTTAAGTCTCTAATTTCATTTTCCCCATATTTCACTAATGTTTCTGGAATAAATAAACCTCCATCATCGGCAAGACCTTTAATGAAAACGTCTTTAAATTCAAAGGTTTTTGATGTGTCTCTTGTACTTACGTATCTCATTTAATAATTTTTTTTCCTAAAATATAAATATATTAAAAGAATTGAAATCGCCATAGAAAACCAAGTAATTGCGTACTTCTTATGATTATTTGAAATTTTAGCAGTAATCACTCTTGGTTTTGGAATTTTATAATCACCGTTTAAATAAATGACATACTCTGAAAAATTTCTACCAGTAAATTTTAAAATATCTTCTCTATCCAAAGTAAACCAATAATTTTTTTCAATATCATTTTTAGGCTTGAATGTACTTGGTTTGGATTGTAGCATAAGAGTGCCGACTATTTGATTTTTATCAACTAAATTTATTTCAGGTAGGTCTTTTTTTTCAAAAGGTATCCATCCCCTATTCATTAAGTAATTTTCATCACCAATTTTTATTGGATTAATTACCTCAAATCCAGGTTTCCCTGCACCATTTAAATTGTATAAATAAATTTGTTTGTCAAAATGAATCTCTCCACTTGTCTTTATTCTAAGATAATTTTTTTTTTCAATGTTGGATAATTCCACTGGGTCGTTTTTTAAAGAATTTTCTATTTGCTCAATTAATTCTAGTTTCCAATTTAATCTATAAATTTGCCAAAACCCTAGGGAGAGAAGAGTTAAAATAATAAAATAAACAAATACTGAAAATAGAAATTTATTCTTCAAGGATAAATATTAACTTCCCCAAATATATATTGCAGCAAACAAGAAGAGCCACACTACGTCAACAAAATGCCAGTACCAAGCAGCTGCCTCAAATCCAAAATGATGATCTTTTGTGAAATGACCAAGCCTTCCTCTCCACAAACATACCGCCAAAAAAATTGTTCCTATAATCACATGAAAACCGTGAAAACCTGTTGCCATATAAAATACTGCTCCATAAATATGGCCCGAGTATGTAAAAGTAGCATGATGATATTCATATGCTTGTAATAACGTAAAAAAGAAACCTAGTATTACTGTTAAAGTTAACCCTTGTATAAATCCTTTTCTATCATCCTCCAATAAAGAGTGATGGGCCCAAGTGACAGTTGTTCCTGATAATAATAAAACTAAAGTATTTATCAAAGGAATGTCCCAAGGATCAAATGTTTCAATATCTTTTGGTGGCCATACATTTCCAACAAATTCATTTGGAAACAAACTTATATCAAAGTAAGCCCAGAACCATGCAACAAAGAACATTACCTCTGAAGCAATAAATAAAGTCATTCCATATCTATGATGAATTTGAACAACAGGAGTGTGATGGCCTTGATGTTCGGCTTCAATTACAACATCTCTAAACCACATGTAAGCACCATAGATTAATAAAGCCAAACCAAGATACATCCCCCAAGAAATACCGTTATGCATATAAAAAATTGCGCCTATAGCTAATACTAAGCATGCAAAAGATGTATAGATTGGCCAAGGACTTGGATCAACTAAATGATAATCGTGTTTTTTTTCTGCTGACATTTTTCGTGATTATGATTGTTTATAGTAATCTGTCGAGAAAAAAGTGTACGACATAGTTACATCTTGTAGATTTTTTGTTGTTGGATCGTTCACAAGGTCAGGGTCTAAATAAAAAGTCATTACGTAAGTTGCCTTCTGTCCAGCCTTCAACTCTTGTTTTTCAAAACAAAAACATCCTAATTTACTGTAATATTTACCAAAACTTGCTGGTGAAACGTTAAAACTAGCTACACCATGAGTCGTTTCGTTTCCTAAATTCTCAACTTCAAATTCTATTCTGTTGACCTGGCCAACCTTCACTTCAATCACATTTGATTTTGCTTTGAAATTCCAATCAAGATTGTTCACATTAGTATCAAACCTCACACTTACAACCTTGTCTAACACTATTTTTGGAGCTTGTTTTGATACCTGGGTTGTTCCTCCAAAACCTGTAACTCTACAAAACAAATCGTACAAAGGCACCGCTGCAAAAGACAATCCCAACATTAGGACAAAAATGCCTGCCAAAAGTAAAGGAGTTAATGTTTTGCCTTTAATCATATCTGTCTATCAAATACTCCAACGTTATATAAGGTAAAAACAAATAAAAATATCATAAACGCTAAAATTGCTATTGCAGTTATAATATTTTTTTTCTTTGTTTTTTTGTCAGGTGTTATCATAAAATTTTATCAATTAAAAAAAGAACAAAAATTAAAAACAAATACAAAATTGAGTATCCAAAAATCGATTTAGCTTTTTTTGCATCAAATTTGTTTTTTTTAAATTTATAAAGCTCAAAACATAAATAATTATAATAAATTGTCAAAATTAACGATGGGATTAAAAAAGTTATACCCACAAAACCAATTACATAAGGCAAGACAATTACAGGTAACATTGTTAAAGAATAAACAAATATATTTAATTTTGTGCTCTCAATACCATTGGTTAATGGAAGCATAGGAATCTTTGCCTTTTTGTAATCATCAGATTTATACAAACTTAAAGCCCAAAAATGTGAAGGGGTCCAAAAGAATATGATCAAAAAGAAGGTAATTGGCTCAAAAGTTAAAGAATTAGTTGCAATAGTCCAACCAATAACTGGAGGCAATGCTCCAGCGGCTCCTCCAATAACTATATTCTGTGGAGTTTTTCTCTTTAACCAAATTGTATAAACAAATACATAAAACAAAATAGTAAAAAGCAATAAGCTTGCTGATATTCTGTTTGAATAATAATCAAGTGCAATTACAGAAAAAATTGAGAGAGAAATTCCAAATACTAATGCTTGATTTCTATTTACTTTACCCATTGGTATTGGTCTTAAACAAGTTCTTGTCATTAGAGCATCTAAATCTGACTCATACCACATATTTAAAGCCCCGGCTGCTCCTGCTCCAATTGAAACCAAAATTATCCCAATAATTGCATCTTTTGTTGAAATAATGTTTGGAGCCATTAATAACCCAACTGCACAAGTAAATATAACCAATGACATTACTCTTGGTTTCATCAATTTAAATAATTCAGATAAATTGAAAGCGTCTTCTTGAGTTAAATTTCTATTTTTTAATTTAGACTTAATCATTAATTCAAAGTTAAAAAATCTTATTTGCTAAATTTAGCTAGTAGATTTTTCAACACCTTCTTCATCTTCAAACTTTGGTAATTCTTCAAAAGTATGAAAATTAGGTGGAGATGGCACAGTCCATTCCAAGGTTGTAGCACCTTCTCCCCATGGGTTTTGTGCTGCAGCTTTTTTCTTATAAAACGCGTAAGCAAGGTTTATAAAAAATACTACCAATCCAATTACAGAAATATAGGAACCAATTGAAGAAATGTAATTCCAACCTGCAAAAGCATCTGGATAGTCAGCATATCTTCTTGGCATTCCTGCAAGCCCTAAGAAATGTTGTGGGAAGAAAACTAAGTTTACTCCAATAAAAGTTAACCAAAAGTGTAATTGACCCATCCACTCTGAGTATTCGTAACCAGTCATTTTTCCAAACCAGTAGTAAAATCCTGCAAAAATTGCAAATACAGCACCTAAAGATAATACATAGTGAAAGTGAGCAACAACGTAGTATGTATCATGCATTGCTGTATCAACTCCAGCATTTGCTAGAACTACTCCAGTAACTCCACCAACAGTGAATAAAAATATAAAACCTAGAGCCCAAACCATTGGAGTTTTAAATGAAATTGAACCACCCCACATAGTTGCTATCCATGAAAATATTTTTATACCAGTTGGTACTGCAATGATCATCGTTGCAGCTAAGAAGTATGCTTTAGTGTCTGTACTTAAACCAACTGTATACATGTGGTGAGCCCAAACAACGAAACCAACTATTCCAATTGCAACCATTGCATAAGCCATTCCTAGGTATCCAAAAACTGGTTTTCTAGAAAATGTCGAAACAATATGACTAATCATTCCAAAACCTGGTAAAATTAAAATATAAACTTCTGGGTGTCCAAAGAACCAAAATAAATGTTGGAAAAGAACTGGGTCTCCGCCAGTTTGTGCATCAAAGAAAGCTGTTCCAAAGTTTCTATCTGTAAGAAGCATTGTTATTGCACCTGCTAAAACTGGTAATGATAATAATAATAAGAAAGCTGTTACTAATATTGACCATGCAAATAAAGGCATTTTATGAAGTGTCATGCCAGGTGTTCTCATATTTAAAATCGTAGTAATAAAGTTTACTGCACCTAAAATTGAAGATGCTCCAGCTAAGTGTAAACTTAAAATAGCAAAATCCATAGCTGGACCAGGTTGTCCCGCAGTAGATGATAATGGAGGATAAATAGTCCATCCACCACCAACACCTGTTTGACCAGGAGGGCCATCCATAAAAATTGACATTATTAATAGAATGAATGATGTAGGTAATAACCAAAATGAAATATTATTCATTCTTGGGAAAGCCATATCTGGTGCACCAATCATTATTGGAACAAACCAGTTACCAAACCCACCTATCATTGCTGGCATGACCATAAAGAAAATCATTATTAAGCCATGGCCAGTAACTAACACATTATACAAATGATAATTTCCACCTAAGATACCATCACCTGGGTGCATCAATTCCATTCTCATTAAAACTGAGAATGCAGTACCAATCACACCTGCAATAATTGCAAATATTAAATACATTGTTCCAATATCTTTATGGTTAGTTGAATAAGCCCAACGTTTCCAACCAGTTGGTGTATGATGATCGTCGTGTGATGCCGTTTGTGTATACATATTATTTACTCGCTAGTTTTTTAAATTGATCTTCTTCATTAACTTCTTTTGCAAATTTGACTTTAGCGTCTAACAACCACTCTTGATATTCTTCATCAGTAACAACTCTTACTTCAATAGGCATAAACGCATGCTTAATTCCACATAGTTCAGAACATTGACCATAATAAGTTCCAACTTTTTCTGCTTTAAACCATGTTTCATTTATTCTCCCAGGCACAGCGTCTCGTTTTACTCCAAATGAAGGGAGCGCCCAAGCATGTAGAACATCATTAGCAGTGATCATTACCTTAACAACTTTATTTACTGGAACAACTAACTCATTATCTACAGCTAAAAGTCTTGGCTCATCTTCTTTTAAATCTTTAGTTTCAATCATATATGAATCAAAGAAAATATTTTCGTCTGGATACTCATACCCCCAGTACCATTGGTATCCTATAGCTTTTACAGTTATGTCTGCCTTTGGAATTGCATCTTGTTTATATAAAATTTTAAATGATGGAACTGCCATCACGATCAGAATTAAACACGGGATTAAAGTCCATAAAACTTCAACAGCAACATTATGAGTTCTTTTTGATGGAACAGGATTTGCTGAAGCTCTAAATCTAACACAAGCATAAACCATTAAAAATAGAACAAAAACACTTATTGCAATTATAATTGGTAACAGCAACTTATCATGAAAGTTAACTATATCTCTCATAGTCTCGGAAGCAGCCTTTTGAAAGCCTAGTTGCCAATCGACTGGTTGATTAGCGAATGCGCTTGAAGTGATAAAGAATGTTAGAAATATATATAAAAATTTTTTCATTTTTTTACCCTATATAGAGTGTCTTTTAAAAAAATACACTTTTACTTTTAGCGACAAAATATCAATTAATGGCGTAATTTACGATCGATAAGGCAGAAATTACAGCTGTTTCAGATCTCAAGATGTTTTCGTTGATTTTAATTGGTTGAACGTCGTTAGACCTGAGAATCTCTTCCCTTTCCTCCTCAGAAAAATCTCCCTCTGGTCCTATGATTACACAAGTAGGCTTTGTGGTTAACTTTTTAATGTCAATTTTTGTATTAGAAGTGTTGAGATCAGTAAAGATTAAATCCATATCATTATTTAAAAAGCTTTTTAATTTTTGAGGATCCTCAATTGATGGAACTGTTATTCTATTTGACTGTTCAGCTGCTTCTATAATTACTTTTTCCAATCTTTCTTTATTTATTTTTCTAACAATCGTTCTTTCAAAGATAATTGGTAAAAATTTAGTTACACCAAGCTCTGTAGCTTTTTGGATCATGAAATTAAAGTAATTTGATTTAATAGGAGAGAAAGCTAGCCAGAGCTCTTTGTTATTTTCTTTCTGTCTTAATTGTTTCGTGACATTAAATTCAACTACCCTTTTTGCGATATTTAAGATTTTCGCTTCCCATTCGCCACTACTATTAAAGAGAGAAAAAACTTCTTCCTCTTTAAGTCTCATAACTTTTGAAACATAGTGGGATTGAGATTTATCAAGTTTGTCAGTCAAATTAAGAGATAAACTTTTTGAATAAAATAATCTAATGTTACTCATATTGATAAATTAGTTTATGAAAAATATTAAAGCAATAATTTTTGATGCTTACGGCACCTTATTTGATGTCAACTCGGCTGCTGAAAAATGTAAAGATAAAATAGGTAATAAGTGGGAAGGTTTCGCCAATTATTGGAGAACTACACAATTAGAATATACTTGGCTGAGAAGTTTAATGAGACGTCATAAGGATTTTTGGCAAGTGACAGAGGATAGTTTGGATAAATCAATGAAAGCTTATGAAATAGACACTTCTTTAAGAAATGAATTATTAAATCTTTATAAAATTCTAACACCATTTAAAGAAGTGCCTCAAGTTTTAAAATCACTTAAAGAAAAAGATTTAACACTTGCAATTCTTTCTAATGGTACACCTACCCTTCTTAATCAATTAGTTAAGAATAATAATTTAGAAAAGATATTTGATGATATTTTTTCAATTGAAGAAGTCGGTATTTATAAACCAGACTTTAAAGTTTACGATATACCAATAAACAAATATCAAATTCAAAAAAATGAGGTAGCTTTTTTAAGTGCAAATACGTGGGATGTTTCTGGTGGTGGAAACTATGGTTATAATTCTGTTTGGGTAAATAGAAATAATTCTACATTTGACAATCTAGATTTTGCACCAAAACATCAAATCAAGGACCTTAGTAAGTTCCTTGATATAATATAAAAAATTCTTATGTACTAAATATGAAAAATATTGAAGTAAGTAAAATTATAGACCCTGTTTCAGCCTCTGATGGAGCTGGAGTAAAATTAAAAAGAAGCATTGGTGTTGAGCCAAATTACTTTGATCCCTTTTTAATGTTAGATGAATTTGGATCAGAAAATAGTGAAGATTATATTGCAGGTTTTCCACCTCACCCTCATCGAGGAATTGAAACAGTTACTTATATGTTAGCTGGAGATTTTGAGCATAAAGACAGTACTGGTGGTGAAGGTAGAATGACTGCAGGAGATGTTCAGTGGATGAAAACAGGAAGTGGAATTATTCATTCTGAAATGCCTGCGATGAAAGAAGGTAAACTTCATGGTTTCCAATTATGGATCAATATGCCGGCTAAATTAAAAATGAGTAAGCCTGAATACATTTATATTGATGCAGATAAAATGAATGTTCATAAAGATGATTGTAAACAAATTAAAGTAATTGCTGGAAAATTTGGAAAAGCTGAAGGACCAGTAAAAGGTCATAACGTTGAGCCAGTTTATTTTGATGTAGAATTAAATAAAGGTAAAGAATTCAATTTTAAATTACCATCTACTCACAATACGTTTATTTATTTAATTAATGGTGAAATAGAAATTGGAAAAGATAAACACGATCAAGTTAAAGATAGTACTTTAATATTACTGAGTAGAGGAGAAGATTTAATTGTTAAATCTAAATCAAATGCTAAATTTTTAGTAATTTCAGGGAAACCAATTAATGAGAAAATAGCTAGAGGAGGACCTTTTGTAATGAATACTAAAGCAGAAATCTTGCAAGCAGTTCAAGATTATCATAATGGTACATTTGTAAAATAAATTATGAGAGCTGTAGAAATTAATAAAACTGGTGGACCTGAAGTTTTAGAAGTAAAGAATATTTCTTTAGATAAACCCGGTCCTGGTCAGGTAACTATTGAACAAAAAGCTATTGGTCTTAACTACATTGATACTTATCATAGATCAGGTCTATACCCTTTAAAACTTCCCATTGGTCTTGGCTTAGAAGGTGCTGGTGTTATTACTGATGTTGGGGGGAATGTAAAAGACTTTAAAATTGGTGATAAAATTTCTTATGCAGGTATTCCTTTAGGTTCTTACTCTTCACATAGAAATTATACAACTAAGAATTTAGTAAAAGTGCCAGATGGTATTGATCTTGAGATAGCTGCAACTTTAATGACAAAAGGATTAACAACTTTTTATCTTTTACATAAAACTTATCCAGTTAAATCAGGGGAAACAATATTGTTTCATGCGGCTGCTGGAGGTGTTGGTCAGATTTTTGGACAATGGGCCAAAAGCTTAGGTTGCACTGTTATAGGTACGGTTGGATCAGATGAAAAAGTAAATATAGCAAAAGAAAATGGTTACGATTATGTAATTAATTATAACAAAGAAGATTTTGCAAAAAAAGTTTTGGAAATTACTGAAGGTAAAGGTGTACCAGTTGTTTATGATGGCGTCGGTAAAGATACACTAGATGGCTCAATTGAATGTTTAGCAATAAGAGGAATGATGGTTTCATTTGGAAATGCATCTGGACCATTGTCAGATATTAACGTCCCCAAAGTTATTCAACCAAAAGGTCTGTATCTTGTAAGACCCTCTATGCAACAATACCTTTCAACTAGAGAAGAGCTAAATGAAGCATCGAAAAAAATGTTTGAAAAAGTTATATCTGGCGAAGTAAAGATAAAAATTTTTAAAAAGTATAAATTAGATGAAGTTGTTAAAGCTCATCAAGATCTTGAGGGAAGAAAAATTTTAGGACCAGCTGTACTAATTCCTAATTAACATCAACATCCATATCCGACATATGGAGTTTAAGAGCATTAGTTGAAATTTGAATTTCTCTAATAAAAAAAATTATAGAAATAATCATGGACAAACAACATGATCCAAAAATTACTCTTGCTAGAAACACCTCATCCAAATACAGAGCAAAAACAGTCAACATATTAAAAAGAAATCCAAAAGAGGCAAATAATATGGTCCATCTTAAAAGTGTTATTCTTCCACTTAAATTAATAAACTGTTTTTTCCACTCTGGAGGTATATGTTTTTCATAAACATGCTCATCATGTAGCTGCCTGATTAAAATACTTAGAGAATGAAATCTATTACTATAAACAGCCATCATTAAAGGAATTGCGGGAAACATTAAAGCTGTGACTGTGTAATCTATATTCATACGAATCAATTTGATTATGAAACTAGGCTTTGTTATTTACAAGTAAATTATGAACCAATTAAACTTATTTATTGAATTAACAAGGTTAAAAAAACCAATTGGATTTATGTTATTATTCTGGCCTTGTATTTGGGGGCTAACTTTAGTTTATGACTTTAATTCTTCTTTAAATAATTATTTTTTTTTTAGTTTTCTTTTTTTAGTTGGTTCAATTTTGATGCGGTCAGCAGGTTGTATCGTTAATGATGTGGTTGATAAGAATTTTGATCAAAAAGTTGAACGAACAAAAAATAGACCTATAGCATCTGGGAAAGTAACAGTGAAACTTGCTTTAATTTATTCAATTATATTATGTGGATTAGCCTTTCTGGTATTAATAAATTTTAACAAATTTACAATTTACATGGCGCTATTATCAATGCCACTAGCATTTACTTATCCTTTGATGAAAAGAATTACATATTGGCCACAGTTGTTTTTAGGAATCACATTTAATTACGGTCTAGTCTTAGCCTGGATCTCTGTTTCGAACAGTATATCTTTAGTTTCTATAGCTTTTTATTTGGGAGCCATATTTTGGACACTCGGCTACGACACAATATATGGATTTCAAGATATTAAAGATGATGAAATTATAGGAGTAAAATCAACTTCAATTAAATTTAAGAATGATCCAAAAAAATTTTTACTATTTTGCTATTTGATTTTTATTATTTCATTAATTTTTGTAGGAATAAAGATGAATTTTAAATTTTACTATTTTATTTTTTTAACCTTACCAGCAATACAACTTTTTATTTTCCAAATTAAAAAATTAGATATCTCAAACACATTTGATTGTTTAAATAAATTTAAAAGTAATAATTTTTTAGGAATGCTCATACTAATAAATATTTTTATTGGAAAACTAATTTAGGATATTAATGAAAAATACAGTTATTTTTAAGAGACTTTATAATCAATATACTAGCAAATTTATAATTAAAATAGTTTTGGCTGCCCTACTATCAGTATTAGTTGCAATTAGTACTTCAGCAACAGCCTGGTTATTAGATCCAGCAATTGAAAAAATTTTCATAAATAAAGATCAAACTTTAATAATATTAATTCCTTTTGCTATTATTTTAGCTTTCACAACTAAAGGTATCTCACTTTATTTTGCAAAATTAATTATGATAAATGTGGGTGAAGAAGTAAAAAAAATAATTCAAATAGATATGCTTAATTCATTTATTAAAGCAGATACAGAAACTATAGAAAATAAGCACTCAGGTAATTATATTTCAAATTTAAATTTTGACGTTCAGCAAATAACAAGAATGTTATCAGAAGCATTCCTTAGTTTATTTAAAGATGGTCTTACACTAATAGGGTTGTTAGCAGTAATGTTTTATCAAAATTGGAAATTATCTTTAATAGCAATCATTATGATACCTTTAGCATCTATAACTGCTAAAGTTCTTGGTAAAAGAATGGGTAAAGTTTCTACTCAGGCGCAAGAAAGATCTGGAGATTTAAATAGGTATTTAATTGATTTATTTAAAAATCACAAAATAATAAAAATTTTTCAACGAGAAGATTTTGAAAAATCGAGATCTGAAATATTTGTAAATAATCTTAAGGAAAAATCTGCAAAAATTGCTGCTGTGTATATCAGATCTGCTCCAGTTATGGAAGTTCTGACTGGAATAATGATTGCAATATTAATTTTTTATTCCGGAAAACTAATTATAAAAGAAGAATTGGGAATTAATAATTTTTTCTCCTTTTTGGCAGCAATGATGTTAGCTTATCAGCCAGTTAAAACTCTTACAAAGGTAAACGTTGCAATTGGGCAGGGGTTAGCGGCTGCAAAAAGAATTTTGCCAATAGTAGATATGGAAGTCGAAATTAAGTCTAATGAAAACAGCAAAAGCTTAGATTTGAGAGATGGTAATATTTTATTTAATAATATTAATTTTTCTTACAAATCAAATTTAGAGAATAAAGTTTTAAAAAACGTATCTGCTGAATTTTCAGGAGGAAAAATGACAGCTTTAGTTGGACATAGTGGATCAGGAAAATCAACTTTACTTAATATGATACCTAGAATTTATTCCCCAAATAAAGGTAATATCGAGATAGATAAACAAGACATTTCAAAAATTAACCTAAATTCTTTAAGAAAAGAAATTTCTATTGTAGATCAAAATGTAACTCTTTTTGATGATACTGTCTTGAATAACATCAAGTATGCAAATCCAGATGCTAGTTTAGAGGAAATTTATGAGGCAGCAGAAAATGCTATGTGTAAAGACTTCATTGAAAATTTAGAGAATAAATATGAAACGAGAATCGGAGAGAATGGAGTTAAATTATCAGGAGGAGAAAAACAGAGATTATCAATAGCTAGAGCATTTTTGAAAAAAAGTAAGATAATTTTACTTGATGAAGCAACATCATCCCTAGACTCTGAAACAGAAGAAAAAATTCAATCTGCACTTAATAAACTTATATTAAATAAAACTACTATAGTAATTGCTCACCGATTATCAACCATTCTCAGCTCTGACAAGATATATGTTATTGATCAAGGCAAAATAATAGACTCTGGTAATCATAAAGATCTTTTATCTGGTTCAAGTGTTTATAAAAATTTTTATGAAAGACAAATAAAACAAAATTGATGTTTTTTATATACGGTATCTTAACAAATATTCTATTTTTATTATCACCAATAATTTTTGTTTTTAGAATTTTAACTAAAAAAGAAGACATAAATAGATTTCAAGAAAAGTATTGTGTTTATTCGAGAAAAAATTTTCAAAAAACAATATGGTTTCATGCAGTCAGTGTTGGTGAATTAATGAGCATAATACCAGTTATAAATAAACTTGAAAAAAATAAAAAAATAAAAAAAATAATTATAACCTCATCTACAGTTAGTTCGTCAAAAATTTTCAAAAAACAAAAATTTAAAAAAACAATTCATAAGTTTTTTCCTTTAGATACTAACTTTTTAACAGAAAAATTTATCAATTTTTGGAAACCTGAAGTGGCAATTTTTGTGGACTCAGAAATTTGGCCAAATATGATAAAAAATTTGGAAAAACATCAAATTCCAATAATTTTATTAAATGCAAGATTTACAAGGTCTAGTTTTAAGAAATGGTTGATTGTGAAAAATTTTGCAAAAGAAATCTTTGGCAAGATCTCAATTGCTCTCCCTCAAAACACAGAAACAAAAAAATATCTTAAAATTCTTGGTATTAAAAAAATTATTCTAGCAGGTAATATAAAATACTATGGGGAAACAATCATTCCGAGTAAAAAAAATTTAAGATTAATCAGAAAGTTAAAAAAATTTAAAGTTTTGTGTGCAGGTAGTACTCATGATACTGAAGAAATATTAATATCTAAATTGCACGTCGAATTAAAAAAATATTTACCTAATTTAATTACAGTAATAATCCCACGACACGTTAATAGATCAGAAAATATAATTAATGATTTGGAAAAATTTAAACTTAATGTGGTAAAGCACTCCACAAAACAAAAAGTATCAAAAAAAACAGATATTTATTTGGTTGATACTTTTGGTGAAACAAAAAATTTTTATAATCTTTCTAACATTGCTTTCTTAGGGGGATCAATCGTAAACCATGGAGGACAAAATCCATTAGAGGCTGCTCGATTAGGTAATTATATTATAAATGGACCTAATATTGGTAATTTTACTGAAATATACAACTATTTAAAAATAAATAAAATATCTTATACAACCTCAAAGATTTTAAAAATGAGAGATATAGTTTTGTCAAAAATAAATAAAAAATTACCATTCAATAAAAGAAAAAAAATTTTTGATAATGGAAATAAGATTTTAGATAATAACGTAAGTATTATCAAAAAATATATTCAATGATTTTCATGAAACCAAATTTTTGGCAAACAAAAAACTTTATCTCTCTTTTGCTATTTCCTTTAACATTAATTACTTTCGGTATTAATTTCTTAAAAAAATTTAATATAAAAAGTCATTTTAAAATAAAAACAATTTGCGTAGGAAATTTAAGTGTAGGTGGTACTGGGAAAACATCTTTGGCATTAGAAATAAATGAATTACTTAATGCTAAATTTAAAACCGTATTTATTAAAAAGAAATACTCAAATCAAAAAGATGAATATAATTTGCTAAAAAAAAAAGGTAAAATTATATCTTCAGAAAATAGAGTAGATGCATTGAAGAATGCAGAAAAAAATTTTGATCTGGCTATTTTAGATGATGGCTTGCAACAAAAAAATATAGAATATGATTTAAAAATTGTATGTATTAATTCTTATGAGGGTTTTGGAAATAATTTTCTTTTACCAGCAGGTCCTTTGAGAGAAAATATAAACGAATTGAAAAATTATGATATTGTTTTTCTTAATGGTTTTAAGAAAAATCAAAAGTTGAAAAACAAAATTAAAAAAATAAATAATAGTTTACAAATTTTTGATGCTGTATATGAACCTACCAATCTTAAAAAATATAATTTAAAAAATGAATATTTATTTTTTTGTGGTATAGGAAATCCACACGAATTTAAAAATACGCTTAAAAAATTTAAATTTAAAATAAAAGAAAAATTTATTTTTCCTGATCACTTTACCATTTCAGATGAAACAATAAATAATATGAAGGATATAGCTAATAAAAATAAGTTTAATATAATTACCACGGAAAAAGATTTTTTAAGATTAACTAAAAAGCAGCAAAAGGGTATTAATTTTTTAAAAGTTAAATTAAAAATTAAAAATATAAGTAAGTTAAAAAAATTTCTTAAATCAAACATATGAAAAGAATTAAACATATAATTCAATTCATTATTATAAAAATTTTTTTTATAATCTTTAGGATAATTGGTTTCAGAGCATCCTCTGAGTTGGGATTTTTAATAGGTAAGTATTTAGGGCCAATTTTTAGATCAAAAGAGTTAATTATTAAAAATCTTAAAAAAGCTAATATTGATAAAAAAAATAACATTGAAAAAATAGCTTCAAATGTTCTTGGAAATTATGGAAGAATATTTTCAGAATATGTGCATTTAAAAAATTTTAAAAATGATAGTTTACATAAATACCTCTCTATCGAGGGACTAGATTATTTAAAAAATATTAAAAAAAATGGTGAAAAAGTTGTTTTTGTTTCAGGTCATTTTAACAACTTTGAATTAATGGCAATGCAAATTGAAAAGGCAGGAGTTGATTGTGCTGCAATTTATCGACCACTGAACAATCCTTATTTAAACACAATAATGGAAACAATTAGAATTAGAGATATTTGTAAAAATCAAATTAAAAAAGGAAGAGCTGGTACAAGAGAAATTATACGTTTTTTATCAAAAGGCACCTCAATTGCTTTGATGATCGATCAAAGAGTGAGAGAAGGTGAAAAGATAAATTTTTTTGGAAATCCTGCAACTACAACAACAATTCCAGCACAACTAATAAAAAAATATGGTTGTAGAGTTGTACCAATTTATATTGAAAGAAAAAAATCACATCATTTCAAGATGTATGTTTCAAAACCTATCAATATAAATAGATCAAGAAGTATTTCTGAAATCACAAAACATTTAAATGAAATTCTTGAAAAAATGATATTGAAAAATCTTGACCAGTGGATTTGGACTCACGACCGTTGGAAGGTATAATCATTATTTTTCTTTTTCTCTTTTTAATGAAGCTTCAATATAAGAGTAATACGCTTCCTGTTTGTCCACACTCCAATAAGTTAAGTTTTCTAACATAATTTTTTTACCTGATATAGCACAGATTACATGATCACCAGCTTCCAACACATTAAAGTTATTAGGTAGATATTTTAATTTAGCTAATTTATTTTTCATTTCTAAGATATATAAATAGTTATATGAAAATTGCAATTTTAGGTAGTGGAGGAAGAGAGCATGCTCTTACATTTTCAATATCTAAATCAAATAAAGTTGAAAAAATTTACTGTATACCAGGTAATGCTGGAACGTCTGAGCTAGCTGAAAATATTTCATTAGATATAAATGATTTTAAATCAGTTTACGAATTTTTAAAAAGAAATAATATAAATTTTGTTGTTGTTGGCCCTGAAGATCCACTAGTAAATGGGATTGTGGACTATCTAGAAAAATTAGATATAAAAGTTTTTGGACCAAATAAAATTGCTTCACAATTAGAAGGTTCAAAAATTTTCACGAAAAAACTTTGTAAAAAATATAATATACCAACTGCAGAATTTGGTATCTTTGAAAATGCTGATGACTCTTATAGATATATTAATAATGCAAAACACCCGTTAGTAATTAAAGCAGATAATTTAGCAGCTGGAAAAGGTGTTTATATTTGTAGAGAAAAAAATGAGTCTTATTTAGCGGTAAAAGAAATATTTGATGGTAAGTTTGGAACTGCAAAAAATATTCTGTTTGAAGAATTTTTAGAAGGTGAAGAAATGAGTTATTTCATTATTAGCGATGGAAAAACTTTTAAAAATTTTGGTTCAGCTCAAGATCATAAAAGAGTTGGTGAAGGAGACAAAGGTAAAAACACTGGAGGTATGGGTGCATACTCACCATCAAGATTGTTTAATGAGGAATTAGAGCAAAAAATTTTAGAAAAAATTATAAAACCAACTTTAAAAGGTATAAATGATTTAGGAACAAAATATAAAGGTTTTCTGTATGCTGGATTGATGATTGTTAAGGATGAGCCATTTTTAATTGAATATAATGTAAGAATGGGTGACCCAGAGTGCCAAACAATTCTGCCAATTTTAAACACTGATATCATCAAAATTTTTCAATCATGTGTTGATGAAAAGCTTAATGAAATAGAAATAAAATGGATAAATAAAAAAAGTTTGTGCGTCGTATTATGTTCAAATGGTTATCCAGATAAATATGAAAAAAATATAATTATAGAAAATTTTGAGAAATTAAGTTTAAATGAAAAAAATTATCTTTTTCATGCAGGAACAGAAAAAAAGGATAATAAAATATATGCCGTTGGAGGAAGAGTATTAAATTTTATATCAATTTCTAACACTTACAGTGAAGCAAAAAAAAATATCCATGAAAACCTAAAAAAATTGAATTGGGAAAAAGGTTTTTTTAGAAAAGATATTGGATACAAAGTCATTGATAAATGAGAATTATTGGTGGTAATTTTAAAGGTAAAAAAATACTTGAACCTAAAGATAAAGAAACAAGACCTTTAAAAGATTTAACAAAAGAATCTATTTTTAATATTATTAATCACTCAAATAAATTTTCGATAAATATTGAAAAATCTTATGTCTTAGATTTATTTTCTGGAACAGGATCCTTTGGTTTGGAATGTTTGTCTAGAAATGCAAGACATGTAAGTTTTGTAGAAAATTACAAAGGAATATTAACAATCTTAAAAAAAAATTTATTAAATTTAAAAACTATTAATAATTATTCAATTATTGAAAAAAATATTTTAAGAGATTATGCTTTTTTAAAGCAAAAAGAAAAATTTGATATTATTTTTTTAGATCCTCCATACAAAGAAAAAAAAATTAATATTATTTTAAATAATATTTCTAAATTCAAAACCCTTAAACCAGATGGAATAATAATTATTCATAGACATAAAAAAGAAGAGGATAATTTTCTAGAGGAATTTAAGATTATTGAAAAAAAAAAATATGGGATTTCTAAGATAATATTTGGAAAATTTATTTAAATTAAAATTTTCTTTGTTTCAGTTTTAATTAACTCTACTGCTGGTTGGTCAAAAGGGTTCATTTTAAGAACTCTTCCCAACAATATTGTTTCTAAAATAAAGAAAGTAAAAAGTTCACCTAGAGTTTTTTCGTCTCTTTCTAAAATCTCAAAACTCCTAAAAGGTATTTTCTTATTTTTAAAAACAGTTTCTGTAGCTTGTTTTTGAGCATTAATGATATGATCAATATCTTTATTTTTTAAATAACTTTGCATATGTAAAATTTGACTATTGTTTATATTTAAAGATTTTTTTTCCTTAACATAAAAAAATGTGAAAAAATTATTTTTAAATCCATCAAGATATAATTGCATTACACTATGATTATCTTTTGGCATATTTGAAACTATAGGTAATAAACCGCTACCTTTTTTACCTAAACTCTCAGCAATCAATTGCTGATACCAATTAAATAAATTTGAGGATTGTTCATCATAATTTATGATGACTGAATTAAATTTTTTTTTTTTAATAAAATTTAATATAGCGCTTACATTGACTACTAAATGATTTAAAAAATTTTTATTTTTAATTAAGTTGTTATATTGTTTAAATTTTGTTGGATTTAGGCCCATTAATTCTGCAGGCAACATACCAACTTCAGATAAGACAGAATATCTTCCCCCTATATAGTTATTATGATGAACAATTTCAGCTTTTAATTTTTTAGCAAGTAAATTTAAATAATTTTTTTTGTTTTCTGTTAAAATTAAATTTTTATCATTTTTCTTTACAAAGATATTTGTATTTACAATAGTTTCAATTGTATTTCCAGATTTTGAAATAATTAAGTTATTGTAACTTGAATTAAATTTTTTTCTTTTAACTGGTTGTAAGTTTTCAATAAAATAAAATTTTTTTCTAATTTTTTCTTTTAAAAAATCATAAATTGCATGGGAACCTAGAATAGAACCTCCCATTCCTATTATTCTATAACTAAATGATTTTTTAAAAAAATTATTTATGCTTTTTTTATAACTATATTTATAATTTTTACCTAAAGATTGAATAACATGATTATTTTCTTTAATAATTAATTTTAATTTTTCTTTAATTAATTGATTTTTACTCTTTATTTGAAAATTTATAAAATTAATATTTTTTGTTAACATTAATTATTGCTGATCTGATCTAAAATAGATTTTTCCAAATCGGTATCAGTATTTATATTTGAATTTTGGGAACTAACGTCTGTATTATTTTCCCCAGCCAATATTAAGTTTTTAACATCATCTTTTGAAATTTCATTATTATTTTTTTTATTTTGTGGCACTGGTAATTCATTAAAATTTGGAGGCATTGAAAGTGGTGATTTTTTTTCTACCAAAAACTCTTCAGAGCTATTTTTTCTTTGCGGATCAAATGCATCTTTTACAGTAGAACAACCATTAAAAAATAAGACAATAAAAGTATAGAGTATTGAAAAATATATAATTCTAAGCTTCATTTTTTTTACTATTATCAATTAATTCTAAAATAACCATCCCAATAACTCCTAAAGTTATAAATATATCTGATACATTAAAGATAAACCAATGAAAATTTCCAACATGAAAATCAATAAAATCTGGTACAGCTTTATAAAGTATTCTGTCTATAACATTGCCTAAAGCTCCACCTAAAATCATCATTAATGCAATCTTTTTTAAACCAGAACTTTTCAACGTCATTAGAAAAATTATTAAAATTATTAAAATTATTAAAATTGTTAATAAATTATATAAATTTTCTTGATCAAAAGACAAAAGTCCAAAAGCAATTCCTTCATTCCAAATCAAACTAATATTTAGATATTTTGAGGAGAATATTTCTGATCCAAGTAACTTCTTATCTAGATTAATTACATAAATTTTAGAAATTCTATCAAGTAAGAAAATTAAAAAAATAAAAGAAATATTTATTAAAAAACTTTTGTTTAAATTTTTTAAAATCATTAAGGATGTCTTGGACAAGGGCCCTCATTTATTTTCCAGCAAACTGGACATTTGGTTCCCTTTGCTTTACTGGTGATTGCACTTATCTCAATATCATTTTTATAAGTAACCTCAGCTTTAGAGGTAATACAAAGTTCTGAAAAATCTGTATTTTCTGTAAGATTTTTTAATTTTTGGCTTAATTCTATTTTTATATCTGCTTCCAGACTTGACCCAATCTCTTTACTAGCTCTTTTTTCTTCAATACTTATGTTACAAATATTTCTAATTTTTATCAATTCAGTCCATTTTTCACTAAGTTTTTGATTTTTAAATTTATCAGGAAATACTATAAATTTTTCAAGATGAATACTTTTTTTATCCTTAAACAATAATTTAAAAATTTCTTCAGTTGTAAAAGACAAGATAGGGGCAAACCATTTTAAAAGTGAATTTAAAATTATATTTAGAAGTAAAATTGTTGATTTTCTTTTATTTGAGTCAATTGGATCACAATAAAGATTATCTTTTCTAATATCAAAGTAAAAAGCAGATAAATCAACAGTACAAAAATTTAACAATTCTTTGTACAAATTATGGAAATCATAATTATTAAAATATTTTTTAAAATTGTCGTTTAAAATATAAATTTTATGAAGCATTAGTTGCTCTAACTCAGGTAGCCCATCTACATCAAGTGCATCAAAATTTATAGTTTCGAAATTATCATTTATATTACCAAGTAAATATCTAAAAGTATTTCTAATTTTCCTATAAGACTCTGCATGTTGATCTAAAATAGAATAATCAATTCTTAAATCTTCAGCATAATTTGATGATGCTACCCAAATCCTTAAAATATCTGCACCATACTTCTTCAATATATCTTCTGGTGCAATTACATTGCCTAGAGATTTAGACATTTTCAAACCTTTTCCGTCAACAACAAATCCATGAGATAAAATTGATTCAAATGGAGCTCTACCTCTAGTTCCACATGACTCCAATAATGATGAGTGAAACCAGCCCCTATGTTGATCTGATCCTTCTAAATACATTGATGCTGGCCATTTTAAATCCTCTCTTTTTTCCAATACAAAAGAATGAGTTGAGCCACTATCAAACCAAACTTCAACTATATCGCTTAATTTTTCATAGTCTTCAGATTTATATTTTTTTCCTAAAAATCTTTGAGGATCATCGGAAAACCAACAATCAGATCCCTCTTTTTCATATATTGATGCTATATTTTCTGTAACATCATCGTCTACTAAAATTTCTTTTGTTTTATTATTAACAAATATTGGAAGTGGTACTCCCCAAACTCTTTGTCTTGAAACACACCAATCAGGCCTTGTTTCAATCATTGATTTTAACCTTTCTTTTCCTTTGCTTGGATAAAATGTAGTTGAGTTAATAGCTTTTAACGCTTTATCTCTTAATTTATGACTTTCCATTGAAATAAACCATTGTGGTGTAGCTCTATGAACAAGTGGAGCCTTAGATCTCCATGAATGTGGGTACGAATGAACCAACTCACCCTTAAATAATAAGTTTTTTTGTTCTTTGAGTTTTTCAATTACAATTGGATTAGCTTTAAAAATATGAATTCCTTCAAATAATTTAACATTGTTTGTATATTTTCCATCTCCATCGACAGTTTCAATAGCTTTAATATTATTGTTTAAGCATAAATTAAAGTCATCAGGTCCATGACTTGGTGCACAGTGAACAATTCCAGTTCCTTGCTCGGTAGTTACAAATCTAGCTTCTAGCATTGGGATATCATAATCATAACCAAGATTTAAAAATGGGTGACTACATATTGTATCCTTAAATTCTTCACCTTTAAATGTCTTAATTATTTTATAATTTTTTAATTCGCACTCTTTAACAACTGATTCTTGTAGAGCATCTGCAATAATAATTTTTCTACCTTTAAAGTCACCATCATCATTTATTTCTAAAGTTACATAATCAAGAGACTCATTAAATGCTAGGGCTTTATTTGCTGGTATTGTCCATGGAGTTGTTGTCCAAATAATTATTTCACCGCCAACTAAATCTTTCAAATTAGATGATTTAACTTTAAATGATGTATAAATTGTATCTGATTTATGATCTTGATATTCTACCTCAGCATCAGCAAGTGCAGTTTTTTCAACTGTTGACCATAAAACTGGTTTGAAACCTCTATATAAACTTCCCTCTTTTAAAAATTTACCAAGCTCTCTAACTATTTGCGCTTCTGCATCAAAACTCATTGTTGAGTAATAGTTTTCCCAGTCTCCAACAACACCCAATCTTTTAAATTGACTTTTATGAATTTCAATCCATTGCTCAGCAAATGCCCTACATTCTTTTCTAAACTCAACTATTGGAACTTCATTTTTATTTTTTTTGTTTTTTTTATACTGTTCCTCAATTTTCCATTCAATCGGCAAACCATGACAATCCCAACCTGGAACATAAATAGAATCTTTTCCATCCATTTGGTGAAATTTCACAATTATATCTTTTAAAATTTTATTCAAAGCTGTTCCCATATGTATATTTCCATTCGCGTAAGGGGGTCCGTCATGTAGAACAAATTTTTCTCTTCCTTTGCTTTCATCTCTTAATTCATCATAAAGATTTATTTTTTTCCAATATTCAAGAATTTCAGGCTCTCTAGTTGGTAAGTTAGCTTTCATAGAAAAAGCTGTTTTTGGGAGGTTTATTTGTGATCTACTCATTTAGTCTTTTTTGCAATATTTAAATCTTTTTTAATTTGAACTCTCAGTTGATTAACATTTTTAAATTTTTTTTCTTTTCTTATAAACTTTAAAAACTCTACTGATAAAAGCTTATTGTAAAGATTTCCAGAAAAATTAAATAAATGAACTTCTAATAATATTTTTTTTTGGTTAAATGTTGGTCTATACCCAAGATTAGCAATTCCTTTTAAATATTTAAGGTTATTTTTCCTTAAAACTTTAACAGCATAAACTCCTGGTTTTGCTAGGACATAATCTTTAATATCTATGTTACAGGTTGGGAAACCAATTTTTTTTCCCATTTGTCTTCCCTTTTTAACAATTCCTTGTATCGACCAATTTCTATTCAAAAGATTATTGGCTTTATCTAAATTACCTTTTTCTAAAAGTTTCCTTATTAAAGATGAGGATACAGTTTTTTTACTTTTGATTAATGGTTCTGGTTTAACAACTTTATAATTAAATAATTTCTGGTATTTTTTTAATAAACTAACGTTTCCTTCTCTTTTATTTCCAAATCTAAAATTATTGCTCACAAAAATAAACTTGGAACTTAATTTTTTATTTAAAATTTGGAATATAAAATTTGAGGCTTTAGTTTTTGAAAATTTTTTATCAAATTTTTTAGTAACAACAAAATCTACATTTAAATTATTAAGTAATTTAATTTTCTGTTCAATATTAGAAAGCCGAAAATTTTTTAATTTTTTATTAAAAAACATTTTAGGCATTGGATCAAAATTTATAACACCAATTTTTAAATTATATTTTCTCTTATATGACTGTGCTAATTGAAATAGTTTTTGATGCCCCAAATGTAAGCCATCAAAATTACCTATTAAAATAATTGATCCTCTATGTATATTTTTAATATTAAAATTTGAATAATGTTTCACCATTTTAAATCTGACTGAATATAATTAACTATCACTTCATACTCTTTTGTAACATCTTGAATACCTTTGTTTTTAATTTCATTTCTATGTATCCCGTTACTGATCAATAGAGAGTCATAATTTAAAAGGTTTGCACCTCTGATATCTGTATTTAAGTTGTCTCCGATTGCTAAAATTTTTTTATTATTATTATCAGTTGATTGGTTATAAACTTCTGGATGTGGTTTTCCAAAATATATCACTTCTCCACCCATTTTTTCAAATACCATTGCAACAGATCCAGCACACAACTCTCTAACCTCGCCACGATCTACAATTAAATCTGGATTTGTACAAATCATTTTTTTATTAATATGTTTTTCAAGTAAACTTTTATAGTAAGTTAAATCCTTATCGTGGTTATCAAATAATCCTGTGCACAATAAATATTCACTTTCAACTATATCCTCACACTTATTCTTCTCAAATAAACTAAATAAATCAAAATCTCTAGGTGGACCTATATGATAGAATTTTTTTGATAAGAAAAAATTTTTTAAATATTTCAATGCCGCCTCTCCTGATGTGAAAACATGCTCTCTAAGCTCTTTGTCCATTCCCATTTTTTCTAAAAAATTTTTCACTGTTTTGTTGGGTCTTGGAGCGTTTGTTAAAAGTACGACCATTTTCTTTCTCTTTATAAGTTCTTTCAGAACAGCAATTGCTTTTTCATGAAGATTTACTCCATTATGAACAACACCCCATAAGTCTATATAAAAAAGATCATAATTATCAGCAATTGATTTTAACCCGCTTAAATCTAAATTTTTGGTCATATTTTAAGGTATAAACCATAAAATCTCGAATTTACTAGCAATATTAATACCTTAAGGAGTTTCTCATCTTGAAAAAGACGGCGAAATATCTATATGAAGCTCATATTTATTAAGATTTATTAAGGAGAATTTATGAAGTTTAAACCGTTACATGACAGAGTTTTAATCGAAGTATTAGATGGAAGTGAAAAAACTGCTGGAGGAATAATTATACCTGACACAGCTCAAGAAAAACCTCAAGAAGGTAAAGTAGTTGCCGTAGGTGGCGGAGCAAAAACAGAAGATGGAAAAATAGTTCCAATGGATGTTAAAGTTGGTGATAAAGTTTTATTTGGCAAATGGTCAGGAACTGAAGTCAAAATTAATGGTAAAGAATACAGCATAATGAAAGAGTCAGACATTATGGGTATTTCGGGTAAGTAATTTAATTTAAAGGAGAAAAATAATGGCAAAAGTTGTTAAATTTGATGCTGAAGCAAGAGCAGCTATGATAAGAGGTGTAAATATCTTAGCTGACACTGTTAAAGTAACTTTAGGACCAAAAGGAAGAAATGTTGTAATGGATAAATCTTATGGAGCACCTAGAATTACTAAAGATGGCGTTTCTGTAGCTAAAGAAATAGACCTTGAAGATAAATTTGAAAATATGGGTGCACAAATGGTAAAAGAAGTTGCTAGCAAAACTAATGATGAAGCTGGTGATGGAACTACTACTGCAACTATACTTGCACAAGCTATTGTTAAAGAAGGTGTCAAGTATGTAACTGCTGGTATGAACCCGATGGATGTGAAAAGAGGAATTGATGCTGCTGTAGAAACAGTGAAAGAAAGTCTTGTTGCATCTGCAAAAAAAGTAAAAGACAGTGATGAAATTGCACAAGTTGGTACTATTTCTGCAAATGGTGATAAAGAAATTGGAACAATGATTGCAAAAGCAATGCAAAAGGTTGGTAATGAAGGAGTAATTACTGTTGAAGAAAATAAAGGTATTGAAACAGAATTAGATGTAGTTGAGGGCATGCAGTTTGATAGGGGATATCTATCACCATACTTTATAACAAACAGTGATAAAATGACTACAGAATTAGAGAACCCTTTTATTCTATTACATGAAAAAAAGTTAACTAATTTACAACCAATGGTTCCTCTTTTAGAAGCTGTTGTACAAGCAGGAAGACCGTTAATGATTATTTCCGAAGATGTTGAAGGTGAAGCTTTAGCTACTTTAGTTGTTAATAAACTTAGAGGTGGTCTAAAAGTTGTAGCTGTTAAAGCTCCAGGATTTGGTGATAGAAGAAAAGCTATGCTTGAAGATATTGCTATTTTAACAGGTGGTCAAGTTATTTCCGAAGACCTAGGTATCAAACTTGAAAATGTAAAACTTGATGATCTTGGATCTTGTAAAAAAATCAAAGTAGATAAAGATAACAGTACTATTGTAAATGGCAGTGGTAAAAAATCTGATATTGAAGCTAGATGTGCATCTATCAAACAGCAAGTTGAAGAAACTACTTCTGATTATGATAGAGAAAAACTTCAAGAAAGATTAGCTAAATTAGCTGGTGGAGTTGCAGTTATCAAAGTAGGTGGGGCAACTGAAGTTGAAGTAAAAGAAAGAAAAGATAGAGTTGAAGATGCTTTAAACGCAACAAGAGCTGCAGTTGAAGAAGGTATTGTAACTGGTGGTGGCTGTGCTCTTCTTTATGCTGCTCAAGAACTTGATAAGGTCAAAGCAAAAGGTGATGATCAAAAAGCAGGTGTGGATCTTGTGAGAAAAGCTTTGGAGTCTCCAATTAGACAAATTACTAAAAATGCTGGAGTAGATGGATCAGTAGTGGTTGGTAAATTGTTAGAGCAAAAGAAAAAAACTCATGGATACGATGCTCAAAGTGAAGAATATTGTGATATGTTCGCGAAGGGTATCATAGACCCAGTTAAAGTAGTTAGAACTGCTCTACAAGATGCTGCATCAATTGCTGGATTATTAGTAACTACAGAAGCAATGATTGCTGACAAACCAGAGGAAAAAGATGCTGCTGGCGGAATGCCAGGTGGCATGCCTGGTGGTATGGGTGGCATGGGTGGTATGGGTGGAATGGGCATGTAACCAGTCCAGACCATTAAAAGATTTAAAAAAACGCCAGAGAAATCAACATCTCTGGCGTTTTTTTTCTTGCAAAATTTGATCTAATTCTTCGAACACATTATCCCAATTATTAATTTTTTTTTGTTTGATAATTGTAATTGATGGGTACCAAATAGTTTTTTTTGAGTCTGAAAACCATCTCCAATCAGAATTATAATTTAATAATAAAATACATTTTATGTTCAATATTCCAGCTAAATGAATAATAGAAGTATCTGATGATACTACTAAATCAAACTTGTTCAACAATTGTGAAATTTCAAAAAAATTACGTCTACCAAGATCAGTCAAATTTGGCAATGGATTATAATCTATTTGATTATTCTCTTTTATATCTCTTGATAATTTATAAAAATTTACATCTCTATTTTTTAATATAAATTCTTTAACTTTACCAAAGTTGATCGATCTATATTTGTCGCGTGGATAATTTGTATTTCCAGACCAACATATACCCACATTAATATTTTTTTTATTATTTATTATATCTTCTGACTTTTCTTTTATAGATAATTTATAAAAATTTATATCACTTTTTTTTTTAATATTTAATAAATTTGGCAACGAACATACTGAGATATGATATTCATAATTATTTAATTTTAAATTTGAATAATCAACAACATTTATATTTTTATGTAAATTTGAAAACAGTTCTAATAATTTAGAATTTACTACAAATGTAATTTTGGTGGTGTAATTTAATAAATCTATTACAAATCTAGAAAATTGAATTGTATCTCCCAGTCCTTGTTCATCAGAAATTAATATATTTTTGTTTTCTATTTCTTTTACATTTAAAGGTGATTTAATTTCAATAAATTTTTTTCTAATTGGATCGGTTCTTTTGAACCATCTATTTTCATAAAGTGAAAAACCTAATTCTAATTTTTCTAATGTTAAAGCACATAAAGATAAATTCCATAAATTTGATTTATCTTTATTATTATACAGATCGCTTTTCTTATAATAATAAAATGACTGTCGAGGTTTGCCTATCTCATAAAAAAAATTACCTAAATTATAATATGCAATTTTATCTCTTTTTATTTTCAATCTCTTTTTGAATGCATTTAATGACTCCAAAAATAAATTTAGATTTTGATAATTAAACGCTAATAAATCTAAAATAAATTCTTGTATCTCCTCAATATTAATAAGCTTCTTGCAAAGTTTAATTGAATCAGAATACTTTTTTTCAAAATAAAAATTAATTGCTTTACCATAAATGATTTCTTTCTCGTTTGAAAACTTTTCATATTTGCTCAATAAATTTTTTAATTGAAGATTTTTATTAGTATTAAAATATATTGTAAATAAATTACCAACTATACTTAATCTTTCTGGAAGTAAATTTAAAGAATCTAAGAATTTTTTTTCTGCTAAAATATAATTACTCTGTTTCGAATACTCTATACCTTCGTCAAATAATGATTTGGCTTTTTTAAAATTATCTAAACTCATATATACTAAAAATTGATTATATATTAATTAGCAAGTTGTAAAAAATTATTAAGCAAAATTTAAAAATATCATCATATTATTGCCTCTTTTTTATATAAATTTTAATTATGTCGAAAAGATATAGTGGAAAATCCTTTAAAGATTCTAGTGTTAAAAAAAAACCTAAATTAAGTTTGAAAGAAAAAAGAAAGCTTAAAAAAGATAAGCAAAAAAAAACAAATTAATCCTAAATTTTGAAAATTATTCAAGCCAGTTATGAGTTTTTTTGAGTTTTAATCTCCTTTTAAATATGTATAAGAGCCAGAATTTATGAGCAATAATATTAGAAACATCACAATCATTGCCCATGTTGATCATGGCAAAACTACTCTAATTGATAATTTAATGAAACAAAGTGGTTCATTTAGAGATAATGAAGTTGTTGATGAACGATTAATGGACTCGGGAGAGCTTGAAAAAGAAAGAGGAATTACAATTTTAGCTAAACCTGCTTCGATAAATTGGAACAATTCAAGAATAAATATAATCGATACTCCAGGTCACAGAGATTTTGCGGCTGAAGTTGAAAGAGTTTTAAGTATGGCAGATGGAGCGTTGTTGTTAATTGATTCTGCAGAAGGTGTTATGCCTCAAACAAAATTTGTATTATCAAAAGCACTTAAACAAGGATTAAAACCTATTGTTGTTATTAACAAATTAGATAAAGCTGATCAAAGAGCTAATGAAGTTTTAGATGAAACATTTGATTTATTTGTAAGCTTAGATGCAAATGAAGAACAATTAGATTTTCCAGTTCTTTATGCAAGTGGAAGATCAGGTTGGGCAGATTATGAAGTTGATGGTCCAAGAAAAAATTTAAATCCTTTGTTAGATTTAATTATTGATCATGTAAAACCTGCTGAGCTTGATAAAACTAAACCTTTTGCTATGTTGTCAACGCTACTTTATGCAGATAGTTTTTTAGGAAGAAGTTTAGTTGGAAGAATTACACAAGGAACTGCAAAAGCTAACCAATCTATAAAAGCAATCAGTTTAAACGGTGAAAAAGTTGATGAAGGAAAATTAACAAAAATTTTTAGATATGAAGGAACTAAAAAAATTCCAATAGATGTTGGTGAAGCTGGGGATATTGTAGTTGTTGCTGGGTTAGAAAAAGCGAACGTTGCTGATACCATATGTGACCTAGAGGTCAATGAGCCTATCCCTGCTACTCCGATAGATCCTCCTACAATGTCAATTACAATTACTGTAAATACTTCACCTTTAGCTGGAACTGAAGGTAAAAAACTTACAAGTACCCAAATAAGAGATAGACTAGTTCAAGAAGCTCAAAATAATGTTGGAATAACATTTTCTGAAAACGAAGGAAAAGACTCTTTTGTTGTTAGTGGTAGAGGTGAGTTAATGTTAGAAATTCTTTTAACTCAAATGAGAAGAGAAGGTTTTGAAATGACGGTAAGCCCTCCAAAAGTATTATACAAAACTGATGAAAGTGGAAATAAACTTGAGCCAATTGAAGAAATTACTATGGACCTTGATGAAGAACATTCTTCAAAAGTAATTGATTCAATGAATAGAAGAAAAGGTAAACTAATAGAATTAAAAGATACTGGAACTAACAAAAAAAGATTAATTTTTCATGCACCTACTAGAGGCCTAATGGGATACACAAGTAGATTTCTTACGCTTACAAAAGGCAATGGAGTGATAAATAGAATATTTCATAGCTATGGTCCTTTTGAAGGAGAAATGGAAGGTAGAAGAAATGGAGCGTTAATCTCAATGGAACAAGGAAAAGCTGTTGCATTCGCGATCTTTAACTTACAGGCAAGAGGAGAAATGTTTGTTACTCATAATGATGCTGTTTATCCTGGAATGATAGTTGGTCTTTCACCTAAACCAGGTGACATGATAATCAATGTTATGAAAGGTAAAAAGTTAACAAATATGAGAACTCAAGGTACTGATGAAAATGTTGTACTCACACCCGTCAGAACTATGTCAATTGCAGAACAATTAAGTATGCTTAATACAGATGAAGCTTTAGAGATAACACCAGACTCATGCAGATTAAGAAAAGCAATTCTTGACCCTCACGAAAGAAAAAAAAGCGAAAAAGCTATAGCTGCAGCCTAATCAAAAGTTTTATCAACTAAATAAAGTCCTAAAGCAACACAAGGACCTATTCCAAATGCAAACAATAAAGTTCCAACCCCTACTGTTCCTCCTAAATACCACCCAATACTAACAACTGAAATTTCTAATGTCCCTCTTACAACAGCTATAGGAAAATTAGTTAATTTTTGTAATCCTATCATAAGACCATCTCTGGGACCGGCTCCTAAATTCGATACTAAGTAAATACCTCCACCTATTCCAACCATGATAACAGAAATTGCAGCTAATAATAATTGATGAATATAATTTGATGGTGTTGGAACATACTTGATACAAAGATCAATCATAATCGCAATAATCAAAGCATTAAATATTGTACCCATCCCTGGTTTTTGCCCAAGTGGTATCCATAAAATTAAAACAGCAATACTTATCAATAATGTGATAGTTCCAATACTTAAATTAACATTTAAGGAAATACCTTGGGCTAAAACACTCCAAGGAGAGGCTCCAGTAAATGAAACAATTAACAATCCCTCACCTAATCCAAATAAAGATAAACCAAAACATAAGAAAAAAAATGTAGAAAACTTTGGTTTAAAATTAAATGGTTTTTCTGAGCTCCATTTTACTTTTGGAATTTTTTTTATTTTTAAAAACATAGTTATAATAAGCTATATCTATTAATGTAAAATTCTAATATTGTAACTAACAAATGAAAAAGTTTGTAGTTACTTTACTTATTGTATTTTTCTCATCAATTTCTTTATCTCATATTGGTCATTATAACAAATTCGACAAAATAGAAATGGAGATCTTGAGGAATGATAAAGTAATTGGCTATAACAATTATTTTTTTAAAAGAAATGGTGAAAAAACGATAGTAAAAAATCAATACAAATTTGAGGTAAAATTACTATCTGCAACAATATTTAAAGTAGAGGGATATGGGGAAGAAATTTATTTAAAAGATAATTTAATATCTTTTCAATCAAAGACACTTCAAAATAAAAAAGAAAAATTTGTAAACTTAAAACTAGATAAAAATAATAAAAAGTTTGATATTAAAGGATCTTCATATTCAGGCGAAGCTTCTGTTAAAAATATTATTGGAAATTGGTGGAGTCATAAAATTTTACAAGCAGAAAGCCAAATAAGTCCTATTTCTGGAAGTATAAAAGATCAAATAGTTACTTTTATTGGTAAGGAAAATATTTCAATTAATGGCAAACAATACGAAACAGATCATTTCAAACTTACATCTAAAGATACATCTCTTCCTGAAGATAAAAAATTAAATTTTGATATTTGGCTTGATAAAAAAACTTCAATTATTGTCAAAGTTACATATAAGAGAATGGGAAATTGGGAATATCGTTTAAAAAATCTTGAATAAAATTATTTATTTATTTTTTTATAAAGATCATTTGCACTTATCCATCCGGCCTCCACTCTAGGACCTACAAACCAATCTGCACACACACCTAAATTTAATTTAGTATTCCAATAACTTTTAACTTTTAAAGTTCTAGAATTTGAGGAATATTTCCAACCATGATTTAATGAAGTTAATATTTTTGTTTTTTTAATTCCAGTTAGTTTAAAAAAACGATCAATCAAAATCTTTGTGTTTTTATCTTTATTTTCCCTATTTTTATTTATTTTTTTGTTTGCCCACAGGTTTGTGCTTTGTAAAGTCCATAAATCATTATTACTTTTAAATCTTTTTTTACTATTTTCTTTAGCAGCCCATCCTAAAATTTTGTCATCAAACAAATAACTCGATATGTTTTTATTAGTTTTTTTTATTTCAATCATGACTGTAATATTTGCATCCATTTTAATTTTTTGTTTAATAAATGGATCTTCTATAAATTTTTTTGATAATTTTTTTAATTGTGGAAATGGACAAGTTAATATTAATTTATCATAATATTTTATTTGGTTGTTCTTAAAATCTAATTTCCATTTATTATTTATAAATTGAATATTCTCTAACTCACTTTGAAAGTTACATTTTATATTCTTTATCAAATGTTTGCTGATATCATTATTACCTTTGCAACCAATTATTTTAATATGATTTTTATTTTCTTTTTTTAATTTTTTAAAAAAAATATGTTTCCCACTCCATTTTTTTAGAATTTTTTTTTTACATAAATTTGAAATAAATTTCTTAAATTGAATTGATTTTGGAGAAATATATTGAGCCCCGTGGTCAAATCCTTTTGACTTATTTAATCTTTTAAAGGAAGATCTGCCACCTGGACCTCGAGCTTTATCATAAATATGTACAGAATTTTTTTTGCTTAAAAGATTAGCTATTGTCGCTCCAGAAATTCCAGAGCCAATGACGCAATAGCTACTCATTTTCCTGCTACAGTCATACCTTCTATCATCATAGTTGGTGAATTGACTGAATATTCTAATTCTAAATCACTAGCTAAAGTTATATTTTTAAACATATCCTTAAAATTGCCAGCAATTGTTATTTCATTTACAGGATATTTAAATTCTCCATCTTCAACCAAAAAACCAGTCGCCCCTACTGAATAATCTCCTGTTACAAGATTAGATCCATGACCAATAGTTTCAGTAATATAAAGACTTTTTGAATTTTTTTTTAGAAGATCTTCGTAGCTAATATTTCCTTTTTCAAAATACAAATTAGTAGTTCCACCACTTCTTCCATTTGATTGTAAATTTAATTTTTTTCCATTGTAAGTGTCGACAAGGTAATTTTTAAGTATTCCCTTCTCTATAAGTTGTAATGTGTTTGAATTTACGCCCTCTGAATCAAAACTTTGAGAACCCATTCCTTTAATTATATCTGGTTTATCAATTACATTTATTGAATTTGCAAAAACCTGTTGATCAATTTTATCCTTTAAAAATGAAGTGCCTCTTGCAATTGCAGATGCAGATATTGCACTTGCAAAAACACTTAACATTCCTTTTGAAATTCTTTTATCAAAAATTATGTTTATCTTCTCGCTTCCAATTTTTTTTGGGCTCAATTTTCTGATAGTTTGCTCGGCGGCTTTATTTCCAAGATCTGTTGCTTGCTTAATATCTGACAAATGACGTTTGCTAGAAAATTCATAATCTCTTTCCATGCTATTTTCATCTTTTGCAACTGTTACACAAGAAGTAGTAAATGAAGATGTCTTATAACCTTCACAAAAACCATCACTATTAGCTAATATAAAATTTGATTTATTTTCAGTAAAACTAGATTCTGTATTTATGATTTGATTATCTGATGAAGCAGACTCCTCTAAATCTTTTAAATATTTAATTTTTTTGTCGTTTTCGAATCTTGTTTCATCATACAAATTAAGGCTACTAATTTGTTTTGCTAATAAATTTTTATCAGGCAAAGAATTAAATTCATCCTCTGGTGTAATTTTTGTAGTTTCAAAGCACTTTTCAATTAAAGTTTTTATATTTTCATCTAGTAAATTTGATGATGAAATTGATGATCTTTTTTTACCTAAATAAGTTTCTATATTTAATGCCAATCCATCTGATCTATCTGAGGCTTCTAAGGATTTATTTCTAAAATTAACTGTTTCTGAAATTGAGTGACCAACTGTAACACTTGCATCAGTTGCTCCCATTTTTTTTGCCAAATCTAAACAATATGAAGCTTTAGATTTTAGAAATTCTTGATCCTTTACCATAATACTTTAAAGTTTTGTTCCACCAACTGTCATTTTATCGATCAAAATTGAGGGTTGAGCGACTCCTACAGGAACTCCTTGTCCTGCTTTTCCACAAGTTCCAATGCCTGGATCTAACATCATATCATTTCCTACCATCGATACTTCTCTAAGTATTGATGGCCCATCACCAATAAGAGTTGCACCTTTAATTGGAGATCCAATTTTACCATTATTTATTTCATAAGCCTCAGTACAATTAAATACAAATTTTCCAGATGTAATATCTACCTGGCCACCTCCAAAACTTACTGCAAAAATTCCTTTATCAACAGATTTGATCATTTCATCTTGAGTTTGATTGCCACTTAACATCATTGTATTTCTCATTCTTGGCAAAACAATATGTCTATAATTTTCTCTTCTTCCAGATCCGGTAGATCTTGTATTCATTAATCTTGCATTGTGCCTGTCTTGCATAAAATTTTTAAGAATACCATTTTCAATTAAAACTGTTCTCTCTGTTGGCGTTCCCTCATCATCAATAGTTAAACTACCTCTTCTATTATCTATCGTACCATCATCAACAATTGTTACTCCCTCACTTGCAACTTTTTCTCCCATAAGATCATGAAATGCTGATGTTTTTTTTCTATTAAAATCTCCTTCTAAACCATGCCCAATTGCTTCATGAATTAATATAGCAGGCCAACCAGGTCCTAAGACAACTTTCATCTCACCAGCAGGTGCTGGTTTACTCTCTAAATTTACTGATGCGATTCTAAAAGCCTCTTCACAAACATTTTTCCAATTATCATTTTTTAAATAATCATCATAAGATTGTCTGCCGCCAATCCCGTATACACCTGTTTCTTTTCTTCCATTTTTTTCCAACATTACAGAAACGTTAAATCTAATTAATGGTCGTACATCAGTAAGTGCCTCTCCACCTGATCGAATGATCTCTATTGATTTTTGCTCACCAGCAAAACTAGCAGTCACTTGCTTTACCGACCCATCTTTTTTTCTTAAAAAATCATTTACTTTATTTAAGACTTCTAATTTTGAGTCTAAATTTTTTTGTTCAATTGGATTAATATCTTCATAGAATTTTTTATTAGATTTTGGGATTTCATGATTATAAGTCCCTTTAATTGATTTCAGAGTTGATTTGAGATTTTCAGAAGAATTTTTTAGTGAATTTTTTGATATTTCATTTGAATATGAATAAGCAACAACCTCGTTTGAAATAGCTCTGAAACCAAATCCTAAATCAGAACTATAGTTTGAGCTTTTTATTTTATTGTCATCTAACAGAATTGATTCTGATTTAGACTCCTCTAAATAAAGCTCGCCATCATCACAATTATTTAGTGTTTCAGATACTATTTTATCTGCATCTTGTCTTGTTAAATCAGATTTATTAAAGAAATTACTCATGCATCTTAGATAATGGTTTGTTGATAATTTTCAACTGATCATTTTACGCATGTACAATTTATTACTAAAAGTTAATTATTACTAAATGAAAGTATTTTTTAATAACTCTTGTAAAATCTGTAGATCTGAAATTAACTTATATAAAAAAGAAAATATTAAAGATATTGACTGGATAGATATTACAAATAATTCAGATGCCGAAAAAGAAACATCTAGAAATGATAAAGAGTTATTAAGAAGATTACACGTTAAAGAGAATGGTAAAGTTATTCAAGGTGCAGAGGCATTTCTTTATGTTTGGAAAAAAATTCCAAAATATAAATTTTTATATAAATTTTTCAAACTACCAGTAATTTTCACAATCTTTAAATATGGGTATGAAATAATTGCCTTTTTTTTATATTTAAAAAATAAAAAACAACTTAAAAACTAAGTTAAAAAAAATATTAAAAATTCACTAAGTAAAGACATAGATAGTAAAAACATTATTAATAAAATTGAATACATGAGAGTTATAACTCTATTTCTTTTTCTCCTCAGTCTAACAAAAGTTTTATCATCTAGATCCGAAATATCTCTTTCACCAACTACAGGATAATCATAACTCCATCGCCATGTAGATTGTCCTAATCTAGAGTCGAGACTATTAAAATACCTTATCCATGCAAGAACATATTTTAATATTAGATACAAAATAATCATTAGTATTGAAGAAAGTAACATTATTAATGATACTTAATTATGTGTGATAATTTAATTGGTATTTTTGGCTCTTTTTCTTGCTATTAACTGCGTAAGAGCATCAACCATAGTATCTGAGGCCTTAAATATTTCATTGTTTTTAAACTCGTGAGAAATATTTTTTTCTGGATTAGTTTTGTCTTCAATAACTATTCCATCATCTGGTAAATTATTTTTTATATAAATTAATAAAAGCCATTCATCATCTGAAGCTTCATCCCATTTAACAAATATTTCTCCTGTTTCAAATCTTCTATCTATGCATCTAAAGATAGACATATGTCTTGTTATGTGTCTTTTGTTTAATTGAAATACTAAACTGCTAGCACTTCTATAAAAACTTTCGAGAGCAAACTCAATTTTCTGTCTAGCTAAAGTATATTCTTTTTCTTTTTGTAAAAGTGTTTCTCTATCTTCATCTCCTTGAATTTTAACTCCTAAAGCCTCTACTCTTTCTCTTATTTTTTGATCTCTAATAATTCGGTATTTTTCTTTTAATTTTTCTATTCTTTGTTGTAAGCCAGCATAATCCTCTCTCTTTTCTCTTAAGGAAATTTTTTCTAATTTCTCTAATTCTTTAACCTCTCTAACTCTAAACTTATCAATTTGCTTATCTAATTTTAATTGTTGTAAAAATTGCTTTTGTTTTTCTGCTTGTTCAATTCTTAAAAGAGCTTGTTCTTTTCTTAAGAATAGTTTTATTTCTTTTGTTCTTTGTTTTTCTAATCTAATTTCATCTTTTAATGCTTGTTCTTTTAATTTAACTTTTAATTCAGCCTGTTTTTGCTTTTCTTTTGCAGCTTCAATCTTTTCTAATCTTTCTGTTTCTTGTTTTTCTAATTTCAATCTTCTTGCTTCATCTTTTTTTAAGATTTTATATTGTGAAATTGTGTCTGCTATTTTATCAAAAAATGCTTGAATATATTTTTCAAAACCAAAATTTAATCTAAACTTAAATTCAGGCTTTAGAGAATTTTGAAAGTTAACTACCTTTAAAAGAAAATCAGGGTTCTTTGATATAGCAGATTTAGATTTATTTAAAATTTTTTTTGATTGTTTTAGTTTTTTTGATTTTTTTTGTTTCTTATTGTTGTGTTTTCTTCGATTATTAATTTCTTTTACAGATTTATTTTTAACCTTAGATTTATTTAACTTTTTAGATATTTTTTTAACTTTTTTTTTGGTTTTTCTTTGATTTTTAGAAATACTTTTTTTTAATTTTTTTTTCTTTTTTTTCATTTTAAGGGAATTAGTTTCTACCAATTATTTATTGATAAATATAGTCTCTTGTAACAGGTGTAGAAGAATAATTCTTTGTTAATTGAAATTGGTATACAACTTGATCACCCCATTTAAATGCCATCTCACAACCAGCAAGATAAAATTCCCACATCCTAAAAAATCTTTCATCGAACATTTCAATTATTTTGTCTTTATTTCGAATACAATTTTCTTTCCAATGTCTTAATGTATGTGAATAGTGAAGTCTTAAAACCTCAATATCTGCAACAATTAAGCCTGCTTTTTCAATCGGTGTTGTTACCTCGCTTAAACTTGGGGTATAGCCTCCTGGAAAAATGTACTTTGTTATCCATGGATGTGGATCCCTTGGTGGATTTACTGAGCCTATGGTGTGAATTAATGATACTCCATCATCTTTTAAAAGTTTTTCAACTTGTGAAAAAAATTTTCTATAAAATTTTCTTCCTACATGCTCAAACATTCCAACACTGACTATTCTATCAAATTTTTCATCGAGCTCTCTATAATCCATTAACTTAAAGTTTAATTGATTTTCTAAATTAAGTTCTTTTGCTCTGTTCTTACAATATTTCAGTTGGTTTTCTGAAAGCGTAATACCTGTTACTTCACAGTTTGCACTTTTTGCAATGTCTACCGCTAGAGAACCCCATCCACATCCAATATCTAAAACTTTTTGATTTGGTTTTATATTAAGTTTTTTTATTATATGTTGAATTTTATTATTTTGAGCAATTTCTAATGAATCTGTTTCATTTTTAAAATATGCGCATGAATATTGTCTTTTAGGATCTAAAAATAAATCATAAAGATCATCCGAAATATCATAGTGATGCGAAACATTCATCTTAGATTTTTTTATAAAATTAAAATTAGTTAAATATCTATAAGATCCTCTTAACCTATTAATTAAATAACTAAAAAAATTTAAGTCTCCTCTCCCAAAATTCATTAAAGAAAGATCCAAAAAATCAGTGAGTGTTCCATTTTCAATAGTAATTTCGCCATCTGTATAAGCTTCACCAAAATATAAATCTGGATGAAATAGTAACTTATAATGAAGATTTTTATTTAAAATATTAACTTTAATTGGGTTTTCACTTTTTGGATTTCCAATGATGTAACTTTTTGAATTGGCATCAACTAATATGAATCCATCTTTTTTAAAAACATTATTTAAAAATCTAGCTAATTGCATCTAAGCCGCTCTACTTTTTTTTAATGAAAAATTTAATTTCTCTAAATTATTAATTAAATCTGTTTCATCTTTAGAATTTAAAATGCTAAGTGGCGGTAAAAGATTTTTATAATATATTTCTTTTTTACTAAAGTATGTGTGTAAACCTGAAATTAAATTATATTTTTCAAATTCAGCTCTTACATCACAAAGATTTTGATTTACTGTCTGATCTTTACCTTCATTAAAATCATCATATACTTTTCTTGCAAGTGAAGAAGTAGCATTACATGTAGCTGTAATAATTCCTGAACAGCCTAATTGAAGTCCTTTAAATAATTTAGATTCTGATCCAGGTAAAACAGAAAAATTATCAATTTTTAAGTTTTCATAAAGATTGTAAGAACTATCTTTTACTCCAATTATATTTTTTGGATATTTTTTTACTAACTCTTCAATACATTCCATACTAAACTTATAACCACAGAGTTTTTGAAAATTATATAGTACTATTTCACAATCAGAAATTACCTCTACTATTTTGCTATAAAATTCTATTACTTCTTTATCTCCATATTTATAGTACGCAGGTGGCATAATTAAGAATCTGTTAAAACCTAAAGATTTAGAAACTCTCATTAAATTAATTGTTTCGCCTAAAGAATTTAAACCAGTACCAATAATATACTTTTCTTTGTGTTTGCTTGAAGTCAGATGATTTAACAAATTAATTTTTTCAGAGACAGGTATAAGTTGAGCCTGCCCTGTACTTCCAAATATAGCAGCTCCGTGACAACCATTGTCTATAACCATTTCTGCATGCTGAATGGTTTTTTTAATATCAAGCGTCAAATCATCATTTAAGATCGACATCGAAGCCGCATAAATGCCTTTAATTTTACTCATAATAAAAATTTATATAAAAATAATAATTAGTAAAGTTTATAAATAAAATATGAAAATTTTAGCTGTTCAAAATAGAATGGGAATTGGTGATACCGTTATTTTTTTGCCATTTATAGAGGCTGTTTCCAAAAAATTCAAAACTCCTATTAGTATATTAGTCCAAGAAAATTCAAAATCAGAACAATATTTAAATCAAACAGATTATATTGATAAAATAATCATTTTAGAAAGAAACAATAAAATTAAAAATTTAAGACACAATGGATTAATTGGAAGTATAAAACTAGCTAATGATTTAAAAAAATATAAATTTGAAAAAATTTTTATTTTTAATTCTTCCCTGCGTTTCAACTTAATTGCAAGATTATCTAAAATTAGAGAAATATATCAATTTCCTTTATTTGAAAAACAAGGCCAAGATATGATTAAAGCATCACGTGAATTGATTCTCAAAAAAATTGGTATTGATGTTAATAGCGACCCATCTATACAAGTAAGTACTGAAAAAATAATAGAAACATCAAAAAAATACGACATGTCCAAAAATAATCTTAATATACTTTTGGGAATAGGAGGATCAGGACCCACGAAAAGAATACCTTCTAAGACTTATCTTGAAGTTATGAAAAAAATTAACAAAGAAAGAAATTGTAAATTTTTTTTAGCAACTGGATCAAAAGATAGTGAACAAAAAATTTTAAGTGAAATTAAAAATTCAGAATTAGGATCACAGTGTGTAGCCTTAGATAAATTATCAATAAAAGACTGTTTACCTATTATCAAAAATTGTTCAGTGTCAATTTGTAATGATACTAGTTTTAGTCACCTTTCATCCGCTCTTGGTATTGAAACAATCACGCTTATGGCTGACACTCCTTTAATGTATGGAAATTATAGTTCAAGAATGCATCCTATAATACCAGATAATGAAACTTCTGTGACTCATGGCACACTAGGTAAAGATAAAATTAATCCAGATAAAATTTACAAAAAACTATTATCAATCATTAATTAGGAAATATCTTTAAGAACTATTTCCTTAGCTTCATTAACTATAGCTGATAATCTTGAAGTTTCTGGAGAAATATCAGGATGGATTTTTTTTTGAATTTTTTGGTAAGCTTTATTAACTATTTCTTTGGTTGGTTTTTTATTTATATCTAAATTTAAAATCTTATATGCCTCAGATATTGATAATGTTGAAGAATTATTATTTTGATACTGATTAAAAGAAAATCTTCCAGAATTTCTTAATGTTTGAATAAGCCTATAGAGAGAAATCAATTGTATCAATGATAAACCTTTAAGTTTAACTAAAGCAAGACTTGCAAGAGTTAATGGTAATGTGAGTAGAAATTTTCCACCAATAGCAAATAAAACTGCTAATAAAGCCAACAATAAAATTGTTATCAGCCTGACTCCTTTTGACATTTTTTTTGGAGAAATATTTGACCACCATCTTAATAAAAAATATAAAATGACTAGAATTACAAGTAGATAAATAATAATATTCATATATTTCCTTATTTGATGAAAGTACCACAACTTAAAAAAAAACTAGAGATAAAAACTTGTCACAATATTGATTGGGAAGACAATTACAGCTGGATTCATCAAGATAATATTTTGGAAGTTCTCAGAGATAAAAGCAAGTTAGATCCTGAAGTGAAAAAATATTTAGAAGATGAAAATACTTACGCAGAGCATCATTTAAAAAATACAAAAGATATCCAAAAAAAATTATTTGATGAGATTAAAGCAAGAATTAAATTGGATGATGAGTCTTTGCCTTATAAAGATCACACCTATGAGTATTGGACAAAAACTACAACTGAAGGAAATTATTCCATAAAACTTAGAAAAAAAATTGGTTCAGATAATATTGAGGAAATATGGAATGGGGATAAAGAAAAAGAAAAACTTAAAACTGAATATTTTGGAGTTGGAGATTTAGAAGTAAGTAATAATGATAAATATCTGGGATACTCTTTAGATCTTAAAGGATCTGAATATTATACAATTTATTTAAGAGATATAAAAACAAACAAAATTATTTCAAAAGAAATTGCTGAAACATCAGGGGGAATAACATTTAGTTTGGATGATAAATATATTTTTTATTCTAAACTTGATGAAAATCATAGAGCAAGAACAATATACAGGCACAGAATAGGTGATTTTGAGGGCAAAGATGAATTAATATTTGAGGAGAAAAGCGAGGCTTTTACAGTAGGAATAGGAAAAAGCTCAGATGAAAAATATTTTTTTATAAATACTTCTGACCATAATACTTCAGAGCAATATTACTTTAAATCAGATGAATTAAATCCATCTCCAAAACTTATTATTAAAAGAGTAAGAGGTGTTCTGTATTCTGTTAATTCATGGGATGGTAAATTTTATAATCATACAAATAAAAATGCTGAAGACTTTAAAATTGATATTTGTGAGAATTTAGAAAATCAAAATTGGAAAACATATATTCCAGCAAAAGATGAAGTTTTAATTGGTGGATTAACATTTCTTAAAAATTGGATTATTCGTGGTGAAACATCAGATGCACTAGATAAATTATTTGTCAAAAATATTTCTACAAATATAGAAGAAGAATTAATTTTTTCTGATGAATCTGTTTATGTTCCAGGAGTAAGCTTAACTCAAAAAGATAGAAATACTGATGAAGTTCATTTAGGATACTCATCACCTAAAACTCCTTCTAGAGTATTTAAATATAATTTAGCAACAAAATCTAAAGAACTTGTTAAAGAACAAGAGATCCCATCTGGTCATAATAAAGATGACTATATTGTTGAGAGAGTTGAGTTTAAATCTCATGATGGAAGAATGGTTCCATTAACAATTACTAGACACAAAAAAACAAAAATTGATGGCTCTGCAAATGTTTTATTGTATGGATATGGGTCTTATGGAAATTCTATGTCTCCAAGTTTTTCTTCTACAAGATTAAGTCTTATCAATAGAGATATAATTTGGGCCACAGCCCATATCAGAGGTGGTATGGAAAAAGGTATGAAGTGGTGGAAAGAGGGAAAATTAACAAACAAAAAAAATACTTTTGAAGATTATATTTACGCAGCAAAATATTTAATAGAAAAAAATTATACGTCAAAAGGAAATATTATTGGAATGGGTGGATCAGCTGGAGGATTATTAATGGGAGCTGTAGTCAATCAATCTCCAGAATTATTTCTAGGAATTATAATGGCCGTTCCTTTTGTGGATTCTTTAACAACAAATCTTGATCATTCTTTACCTTTAACTGTGGGAGAATTTGACGAATTTGGAAATGCAAAAGATAATAAAGAACACTTTGATTATATTTTTTCATATGCGCCCTACAACAATATTAAAAAAATGGATTATCCACATATTTTTATTACAACAAGTTTAAGTGATAATAGAGTTTTATTTGATGAACCTGCAAAGTTCACGGCAAAACTTAGAGACTATAAAACAGATAATAATTTACTTCTTTTAAAAACCGAAATGAATGCTGGTCATGGTGGAAAATCTGGAAGAGATGGGGCAATAGAAGAAATTGCTATTGACTATGCATTTGCATTAAAGATTTCTAAAAAAATTTAGTACATTTTAAATCTTGAAAAAAACAAATTAATCACCATATAAATCTAGTAAGTCGCCTAATGGGGCTTGCAAAAATAAACTTGCTTAACAAAGGAGAATATTATGACAAGTAAGGATCTATCTATATTTAACTCACTTAGACCTTTTTCAATTGGTTTTGATGATATGTTCGACCAATTCGAAAATATGTTAGGAAACGGGAATTTGACAATGCAGTCAAATTACCCACCATACAACATCCGAAAGACTGGCAAAGACAACTATGCAATTGAAGTAGCATTAGCTGGCTTTAGCAAAAAAGACGTTGAGGTTGAATTCGAAGATAATTTATTAACTGTTAGAACTAAACAAGTTAATAAATCTCAGGACAGTGACGTTAATGGAGAAATTATTCATAAAGGTATTTCTCAAAGACAGTTTGCAAGATCATTCACTATTGCTGACGATGTAAAAGTTAATGGTGCTGAACTTAAAGACGGTCTTTTAACAATATCTTGTGAAAGAATAATTCCAGAACATAAAAAAAAGAAGCTTATTGAAATTAAATAAGTCTTAAACCTTGCTTGTGGGGATTTCTCCCCACAAGTTTAAATTAATTATTTCTTTGCCATTATAGCATTTAAAACAAATGCTAATAATCCAGCTGGTATAAGTCCTGTTGTTAACAATAGTTTTAAACTTATTCCAAAATCTGGAATATTTTTCACAAAGTCTGGCAAAAGTGACATTCCAATTCCAAAAGACAGAGATAGAGCTAAGATTAATAAATTTCTTTGATCCATTTCTGCTCTTGAAATCAATTTAATACCTGCGGCTACAATCATACCAAACATAATGATTGCTGCTCCACCAATTACAGACTCGGGCATTGCAGCTATTATTCCACCTAATTTTGGAAATAATCCCATTAGAACCAAAACTATTCCAGCTATAGTTCCAACGTGTCTACTTACAACTCCTGTAAATGCAACCAGTCCAGCATTTTGTGAATAAGATGTATTTGGCATTGCATTAAATATTGCACCAAATGCAGTACCAACACCATCTGCCATAATCCCACCTGATATTTCTTTATCTGTTGCTTCTCTTTTAGCACCACCCATTGTTGTAGCACTAATATCTCCAATTGTTTCAATTGTTGTAACAATCGACATAAACAACATTAGAATTATTGCACCAGGTACAAAATCAATTCCATATTGAAGTGGCATAGGAAGCGCGAACCAAGATGCAGAAGCAATTTTTCCGTAGTTAACCATTCCTAGTGCTGCTGCAACTATGAAGCCAGCTACTATCCCTATTAAAATTGATCCCGCAGAAGCCATCCCTTTACCTTTAAGATTGAAAAAGATAGCAACTATAAAGACTGTAAAAGCAACCGTTAAATGATTTACATTTGCAAAAATTTCAGGTTTATTATTCATTAACCATCCACCTCCACCAGCATACATAAAACCAACTTTAAGCAAACTAAATCCAATCATTAACACAACAATACCTGTGACCAATGGTGGGAATAGGTGCCTTATTGGTTTTAAGACTTTTCCAATAAAAATTTGAAAAATTCCTCCAATGAAAGCTGCTGTAAATACAGCACCTAATCCTGCTGCTTTAAAAGGTAGCATTATTGGTATAAACGCAAAACTTGTTCCTTGAACAATAGGTAGTCTTGCACCAATTTCTTTATATCCAACAGTTTGGATAATTGTTGCAACTCCCGCTACAAACAAAGCCATTTGAATCAAAAATATTTTTTGTTCAGGCGTTTGACCAAAAACTCCAGCCACAATAATAGGAACAGTTATGTTACCAGCAAACATTGCTAGTACATGCTGAATTCCTAAAGGTATGGATTTATTTAATGGAAGTTTTTTATCCGGACTATTTGTAGAGCCCGCTTTTGTTTTTCTTGAAGCCATATAACCTCCGTCGTTAACTAAGTACACGTTACATTATTGGCTATGAATTAATATAAAAAAACTGATTAGTTTAGAACAACTCTACTTTAGATAGTAAAAAAAAACCTATAATGAGCAGATTTACTTTAATCAACTAATTTAAAAACAACCGTTTGAAACAAAACCCACAACTATATTTTCTGAATTTATTTCAAACCTACGTTCACATGGAACAAGGTATTTTTTGCTATTATAAATAAACTCAAAATTGCCTTTGGCATTTTTAAAGTCTTCGTCTGGTTTTCCAAGCTCCATCTGAAGTTCACTAGCTGATTTTCCAAGAAATTTACTTAATTTTTCATTTTCCTTTTCAACAATTGCATCAGTTTTATCTTTAACAGTTTGACACCCTGAAAAAAAAATTAATATAATTACAAGACTTATTGCTGATTTTAATTTTGTCATAAGTTCAAATTAACATTTTTTGTTTCATAAATTATTAACTTTCAAGTTGTATAAATAATTTATTTCTTATTACATTTAAGTTTAATTATACTAACAATTGTGTTCTTTATTTGATAGTTCAAGCATATGAATGAAAAAGCCTTAGAAAAGATACTAAATATATTTTTAAAAGATGTTTTACCCTTAACTGAGCAAGGTGTTGCCAAAGGTAGTAAAATATTTGGTGCTGCAATAATTAAAAAAGATGATTTATCGCTTGTAGTCGCAGAAACAAACAATGAAATAGAAAATCCATTATGGCATGGTGAGATGCATACTCTTAAAAAATTTTATGAATTAGATACAAATACAAGACCGAAAGAAAAAGACTGCATGTTCTTAAGTTCTCATGAGCCCTGCAGTATGTGTTTAAGTGCAATTACATTTTCTGGATTTGATAATTTTTATTATTTGTTTCCGTATACTGCCACAAATGATGAATTTAATATTCCACATGATTTAAATATACTCAAAGAAGTATTTAAAATTAATGATGGAGAATATAACAAAGAAAATTCCTATTGGAAAAGTCAGAATATAAATTTATTTATTGAAAATTTACCTACTTCAAAAAAAGAAAATATTTTAAATCAATTAGACGAAATTAAGAAAAAATATCAAACTTTATCAAATCAATATCAGAAAAATAAGGATGGAAATTCTATACCATTAAATTAAGTAATGATTACAAACCTCAAAATTTCAAATGTAACTAAAATATATCCTGGGTGTGTTGCAAACGACAATGTTTCACTAGAATTTAATAGTGGTAAAATTTATGCTCTTCTTGGAGAAAATGGTGCTGGAAAATCTACACTAGTTAAAATTCTATCAGGTGTCATCATTCCTGATGAAGGTGAAATTTATTTAAATAAAAATAATCTAAAGCTCAATTCACCATCAGATGCAAAAAAAAATGATATTGGAATGGTATTCCAGCATTTTAATCTTTTTGAAACTTTGTCCGTATTTGAAAACTTAATAATAGACTCAGATGAACAAAGGGAAAGTTTAAGAGAAAAAATTGACTCAATTATGAAAAAATATAATTTTTCAATTGATCTTGATATTCCTGTTCTAAATCTATCAGCGGGTCAAAAACAGAAAGTGGAAATAATAAGATGCCTTATAAGGAGTCCAAAAGTTTTAATTATGGATGAACCAACATCTGTATTAACAGAACAAGAAACGAGTGAATTATTCTTGTCTTTAAAAAAATTTTCAGAAGAAGGAATTTTAATTATTTATATTACACATAAACTAAAGGAAGTTATGCAGCTTTGTGATGAAGTTGCAGTAATGAGAAGAGGAAAGTTAGTTTCTGTAAGTGAAATAAAGAACGAAAATATTGAGTCACTTGCTAACAAAATGGTGGGTCAGAACTTAAAAACAATTAAGAAAAAAAAAGCAAAAACTTCATCAGATCAATTAATTAAAATAACGAATCTTAGTTTTACAAGTGAAGATCCTTTTGAAACAAATTTAATGGATATTAATTTTTCTGTTAATCGAGGGGAGTGTTTAGGAATTGCTGGTATATCAGGAAACGGTCAAAGTGAATTATTTCAAGTATTAAGTGGTGAAATTATTTCAGAAAAAAACTCTATAGAATTTAATAAAAATTATATAGGAGATTTAAATCCTCAAGAAAGAAGAGAATATTTGATGGCCTTTTCTCCAGAAGATAGACTTGAACAAGCTGCAATCCCACAAATGAAAATTTTTGAAAATGTGGCTTTAAATAATTTTAAATCCTCAAATTTTTTTAATAAGGGATTAATAAATGAAAATAAAATTAAAGAACATTCAAAAAAAATAATTTCAGACTTTAATGTTAATACAGACAACATAGATTTAAAAAGCCAATTTTTATCTGGGGGTAATTTACAGAAATTAATTATAGGAAGAGAATTGATCACCTCTCCAGATTTATTGATTTGTTTTAATCCAACTTGGGGGCTAGATGTTGGAGCAATAAATTATATCCACGAAACTTTGATTAAAATCAATGAACAAAATAAATCTATCATATTAATATCTACAGATACTGATGAGTTATTAAAATTAAGTGATAAAATTTCAGTGATTCATAAAGGGAAATTATCAAAAATTATGAATGCTGATGAGGTTACCTCTGAGAAACTTGGGATACTAATGGGGGGAGCAAATTGATTAAAATCGTAAAAAGAGACCAACCATCAAGAGCTATTTTTTTCTTTACACCTGTGTTAGCTATTTTTCTAACATTAGTAGCTGGAGGTTTGATTTTTTTTATTTTAGGTTTTAAACCATTTGAAGCTCTTAAATTTTTTTTCATAGTTCCAATTGCAGATAAATATGGTTTCAGTGAATTACTATTAAAAGCTACACCCCTTTGTTTAATAGCAATTGGTTTATCTTTTTGTTTTAAAAGTAATAATTGGAATATTGGAGCAGAAGGTCAATTAACTTTTGGAGCTATAGTTTCAGGAGGAGTTGCATTATTGTTTTATGAGCAAGAAGGGTTTTACATTCTTCCAATAGTAATTTTAGCTGGCGCAATCGGTGGAATGCTATATGCATCCATACCTGCAATTTTAAAAACTTACTTTAATACAAATGAAATTTTAGTAAGTCTTATGCTGGTATACGTTTCAAAATTAATTTTGGATTATCTTGTTGTTGGCCCTTGGAGTAATCCAGAAGGATTTAATTTTCCTGAAACAAGACAGTTCAGTGACTCTGCTAAACTTCCGTTACTATTTGAAGGTCTTAGAATTCACGCAGGAATATTTTTAGCTTTAGCTGCAGTCGTTATCAGTTGGTTTGTTTTTTATAAAACGTATTTAGGGTTCCAAATGAAAGTTTCAGGTTTTAGTTTAAAGACAGCAAAATATGCCGGATACAAAGGTAAAAAAATGATAATACTCGTTTTTTTAATAAGCGGTGCTTGCGCAGGTTTAGCTGGAGTTGGAGAAATAACTGGACCTATTGGACAGCTTCATAGAGAAATATCTCCAGATTATGGTTTTACTGCTATAATCGTAGCGTTTTTAGGTCGTTTACATCCTGTTGGTATCATCTTTGCGTCTCTAGTTGTTGCAATAACTTATCTGGGTGCTGAAACAGCTCAAATATTTATGCAAATACCTAAATATACTGGTCAGGTTTTTCAAGGAATGATTTTATTTTTTCTTCTTGCATCAGATTATTTACTTTTTTTCAAATTTAAATTTATAGGTTCAAAAAAATGATCATCGATATAAATTTTATTGGACTGATAATTGCATCAATCATGGCCTCTGCTGTTCCTTTGATCTTAGCGTCTTGTGGTGAACTTATTACAGAAAGGTCTGGAGTTTTAAACCTTGGTGTTGAAGGAATGATGATCATTGGTGCTATTTCAGGTTTCGCATTAATGACTGTTACAGGAAGTTTAATTATTGCAATTTTTGGAGCAATGTTAGCTGGAGTTTTAATTTCAACTATTTTTGCTTTCCTTACTCAAACATTGATCACAAATCATGTTGCTACTGGTTTGGCGCTTACCATATTTGGAATTGGTATTTCTGCGATGATAGGAAAAAATTTTGTAGGTATTCCTGGAAAAGAGTTTCCTGTTTTGTTTGATGGTTTTAAAGACACAATACCACTTTTGGGTCCAATATTATTTGGACATTCAATTGTTTTTTATTTTGCTTTTGCCCTTCCCTTCATAACTAGCTATTTTTTAAAAAAAACGAAAATTGGATTAATTGTAAGAGCTGTAGGTGACTCACCTGAGTCTGCATCTAATCAAGGAATAAATGTTAGGTTAGTTCGTTACGCTTGTATACTTTATGGAGGCGCAATGAGTGGACTTGCTGGTGCATATTTATCCATGATTTATACTCCTCAGTGGATTGAAAATATGACAGGTGGAAGAGGTTGGATCGCATTGGCTCTGGTGGTTTTCTCAACGTGGAACCCAATTAAAATTTTAATTGGTGCTATGATTTTTGGTGGGTTAACAATAATTCAATTTCATATGCAGGCTATTGGAGTAAGAATACCTGTACAATTTTTAACAGCTCTACCCTACATTGTTACAATAATAGTTTTGGTTGTAATTTCTCGTGATAGTAGAAAAATTAGGCTAAGTACTCCTAGTTCTCTGGGGAAATCTTTTTATAAAGACAATTAATTGTAAAATAATTATTTTTTTTTAGATAATTTAATCTAAATTTAATCTTATTAAAAAATCAAAAGGGGAAATAAATTTATGCATAAATTTTTTATTCGTTCTTTCGTCTCTTCTTTAGTTTTATTATTTACGTTTACTGTGGCTGCAATTGCAAAAGATGTTAAAGCAGCATTTGTTTATATTGGCCCAACTGGTGACCATGGATGGACATATCAGCATGATGTAGGTAGAAAAGCTGTTGAAGCTGCCGGATTTAAAACAACTTACGTAGAAGGTGTTCCAGAAAGTGCCGATGCTGAGAGGGTTCTTAGACAATTAGCTAACTCTGGTCATGATGTTATCTTTACAACTAGTTTTGGATATATGAATCCAACTAACAAAGTTGCAAAAGAATTTCCAAATGTAAAATTTGAACATGCTACTGGATACAAAAGAGAACATCCAAATGTTTCAACATACGCAGCTAGATTCTATGAAGGTAGAACTATCTTAGGAACAATTGCTGGAACTATGACAAAATCAAATGTTATTGGTTATGTTGCATCTTTTCCAATTCCTGAAGTTATCAGAGGTATCAATTCATTTACTTTAGCAGCTCAAAAAGTTAACCCAAATATTAAAACTAAAATTGTTTGGGCTTTCACATGGTATGATCCGGGTAAAGAAGCAGAGGCAGCAAAAGCTTTAATCGATCAAGGTGCTGATGTAATTGCTCAACATACAGATAGTACTGCTATTGTTCAAATGGCTGAAAAAGCTGGAGTATATGCTTTTGGACAAGCAAGTGATATGGACAAGTTTGCTCCTAAAGCTGTATTAACTTCAGTTGAGAACAATTGGGGACCATATTACGTAGACAGAGTTAAAGCAGTTGCAAATGGTACATGGAGTCAAAAAGATACTTGGCATGGTATTGGAGATGGTATGGTTGTGATATCAGATTTGGATTCACAAATGCCAGCTGATCTGAGATCAAAAGTTAAAAAACTTCAGGCAGATTTAGCATCTGGAAAAGTTCATTCTTTCACAGGACCAATTTATGACCAAAAAGGTAACTTGATGGTTGCTGAAGGAAAAACTGCAGATGATGGAATGCTCGCAGGAATGATGACTTACGTTAAAGGTGTTGAAGGAGATATACCTAAGTAATCAGTTCATTTAAAAAATTTAAAAGGCCGGTTTTTTAACTGGCCTTTTTTATATCTGATGTTTTTTTTTGATTTCTTCAATCCTTAATTCTTCATAAATTTCGAAGGGTTGTACTATCCAAGGATTATCAGGAAGTTTATTTGCACAGAAGTCTGGCTCAAATGTTGATTTCTTTTTTTTAAATAATGTTGCAGTTTTAATATCTTCTATTTTATCCTTAATGGGTTCGTATTTTTTTAACCAGTCTATACTTTTGTTGAAAGTAATTCCTGTATCAGATAAATCATCACATAAAAGTATTTTCCCACCCATACTAGGTGCTATCGAACTCATTTCTCTTGAAAACACAATATCACCCTGCTCATCCTCTACTCCTTTACCACTGTAAGATTCAACGGCAAGATATGCACATTTTAATTTAAATATTCTGCTTAATACATCTATCATTGGTGCTGCTCCACGCATGATGCCAATCAGTATTGTTGGTTTATATCCACTTTCATCAATTTGGATTGCAAGCTTCTCAACAGTTTTATTGTACTCGTCCCAGCTGACAATCATTTTTTCAGACATAATTTTTTATATCTATTTATTTAAATAATAAAACTAAAACTGCAAGAACGATAAGTGCTATTATTGAGGATATTAAAATATACAACCTATGAATGTTTCTCCCTCTTAAATTAAAATAATGTCTTGCTACACCAGAAATAACAGCAATCGCACACAATATTAACCAATTATATTGATGATAAACTAAAAAGCTCGAATGCCCTGAAAGCATTATAAACAAAACTAAAAAAGTGGAATAATTATTATGAATTGATCTCTGTTTAGCTGCTAGAGACAGACTCATATCAAATTTTTCACCTCTTTCACTACTACTTATTATGTTCATTTGATTAGGTATAATTACTGTAAAAACATTACCAAACATATTAGTACCAATGATTAATCCAACACTTAAAATTGCAAATTTCGGTCCAAATAATTTTGTAAGTCCAAATGAAACAACTGCTAACAAAATTATTCCTAAGGATATAAATAAAATATTATTCTCAATTAATTTTGATTTACATAAAAGATCATAAATAAACCAAGCTACAATCAATGATAAAAGCGAAATAATAATAGCATAACTTGGAGGCATTAACAGAACACGCTTATCAACCATCAATACTCCAGCGTTATAATAGTAAATTACAACTAATAGCAACATTCCAGTTACAAAAGTTAAGTAACTTTGCCACTTAAAGATTACCAATCTATTTAAGTAATCCTGAGGTGGAGATGTTTTTAACCTTGAAAGTTTGTAAAAAAAACCTGAATGCATCAGATATCCTTCACCATCGATATCATCACTTGTTATATTTTTATTTAAATTATTATCTAAGTAATTAAATAAAAAACTATTACCTACCCATAATATTGCAAATAATACATGGCCCCATCTAAGAATAACTTCTAACCATTTTATTGTATAAGGTAAAAATTCCATTAATATTTTATTTTATCTACTTTTTTATCCCAAATTTCAAATGCTTTTAAAGCTTCATCTCTGAGCATTTGAACCATTTTAATTTTCCTATCATCAATTTTTTTTGGGATTTCTGTATAAATAAAGGAGTCATCGAAATCTATATTTTTTGCATCTTCTCTAGTATTTGCATAATATATTTTATCTAATCTTGACCAATAAATTGCTGAGAGACACATCGGACAAGGTTCACAAGATGTATAAATCTCGCATCCAGAGAGATCAAAAGTATTTAAATTTTTACAGGCTTCCCTAATTGCTACTATTTCTCCATGAGCAGTTGGATCATTTGAAGAAGTAACTTTATTTGAACCCTCTGCAATAATCTTATCATCCTTAACTATAACACTTCCAAAGGGACCGCCAATTGTATTTGCACTATTTATTGAAAGTTCAATAGCTTTCGCCATAAATTTTTTTTTATCTTCCATTTTAATTTTTTATTTTATTTTTAATTTTGTTAATGCTCATTAAAATTCTTTCAGGGGTTGCTGGTGCATTTAGTTCTGGTGCAAACTGATAATTTCCAATTGAAGCAACTGCATCTTTTATTGCATAAAAAACACTCATGGCTAGCATCAAAGGGGGTTCACCAGTTGTTTTTGCTTTATTAACAACTTTTTCTTTATTTAATCCTTCTTTAAAAATTTCTACATTAAATTTTTTTGGAATATCACTTACTGCAGGTATTTTGTAAGTCGATGGAGAAAAAGTTGTAATCTGGCCATCTGATTTCCACTTCAATTCCTCAATTGTAAGCCAACCTTGTCCTTGTACAAAACCGCCCTCTATCTGGCCCAGTTCTAGTGCTGGATTTATTGGTTTCCCAGCATCATGTAAGATATCCACTCTTTCCAGCATGTTTTCACCAGTCAATGTATCTACAGTTACTTCCGAAACAGCTGCTCCGTAACAAAAGTAATAAAAAGGTCTTCCTCTAAATTTTTTTTTATCAAAATTAATTTTTGGTGTTGAATAGAAGCCTGATGATGAAAGAGAAATTCTGTTTAAATATGCCTCTTGAATTATGCTTTTAAATTCAAATTGTCTGTTTCCAAATATTATGTATTGGTCTTTATAAACTGCCTCTTGATTGTAGATCTTATATTTTTTCTTAATAAATTTTTCTAAATTCAATTTAATTTTTGCTACTGCATTTAGAGCTGCTGCTCCATTAAGGTCTGTAGTTGATGAAGCTGCGCTAGCTGAAGTATTTGGAACCTTGGCTGTATTTGTTGATGAGATATGAACTAAATTATATGGTAATCCTAGAGAGTTTGCCACTAATTGAGCAATCTTTGTATGAGTTCCCTGACCCATTTCAATGCCTCCATGATTCAAATGAACACTTCCATCTGTATAAATATGAACTAAAGCTCCAGCTTGATTTAAGTGAATTGTAGTAAATGAAATACCAAATTTTAAAGGTGTAATGGCTATACCTTTCTTTTTAAACTTATTTTTTTCATTAAATTTTCTTATATCCGAATATCTTTTCTTATAATTAGATTTACTTTCTAAATTTTTAAATATTTCATTAATGACATTATCTTCAACCGTCATTCCATAATGAGTTACATTCTTTTTATCTTTTTGATAAAAATTTTTCTTTCTAACCTCTATAGGATCTTTTTTTAAATACCTTGCGATATTATCTATAATATTTTCTATAGCCATCATCCCTTGATTACCACCAAAGCCTCTAAATGCAGTTGAGGTTGGAATATTTGTTTTACATAAATTATTTGTTACCTCGATATCTGAAATATAATATGCATTGTCCACATGAAGCAAAGCTCTCTCGTTTATTGCTGCTGATAAATCGGGTGACATTCCACAATTAGAAGATAAATTTAATTTTAGCCCTTCAATGATACCTTGATCATTAAAACCAACTTCATATTCAGATAAAAATTCATGTCTCTTACCAGTTAAAATTATATCATCATCTCTATCCAATCTTAATTTAACTGGTTGACCTGATTTTCTTGCCAACAATGCACAAATGCATGCTGTCATGAAATTTGTTTCCTTTCCTCCAAAACCACCTCCTATTCTTCTAACTTCAACATTTATTGAGTTACTTTTTTGATTAAACATTTTTGCAATTAATTGTTGAGTTTCTGATGGATGTTGTGTTGAACTATAAACTAAAAAATTATCATCCTCTTTAGGAACAACAAAAGCTGTCTGGCCCTCTAAATAAAAGTGCTCTTGGCTTCCAGTTGTAAAATTTCCTTTTAAATTATTTTTTGAATTTTTTATTTTTTTTGAAGGGTTACCTTTTTTAATTTTTCTAGGTTTAAATAAAAATTGCCTTTTATTTAGAGCTTCTTTAATTGTAATAACAGGTTTTAAATCTTTATAGGTAATTTTGGCTTTTAATACTGCCTTTCTAGCAAGCTCTGTAGTTGTAGCAGCTACAGCAAATAATGGCTGACCAAAAAACTCAACTTTTTTTTCTGGAAAAATTGGATCACCATCAAAAACTGGACCCACATCATTCCTACCAGGGATATCTCTTTGAGTAACTATTGATATTACTCCTTCACTTTTTTTTACCTCGGTTAAGTCTATATTTTTGATTATTGCATGGGCTTTTTTGCTTAAACCAATAGCGCCATAAATTGTATTTTTTGGTTCATTAATATCATCAGTATACTCTGCATATCCACTTACATGCTTATAGGCACTGTCATGTGGTCTTATTTCCTCAATATAGTTCTCTTTGCTCATTTAGTTTACTCTTGATAACTTATTTAAATTTATTTCTACAAAACATTTCATTAATAAATTTTTTGCTATCTCTAATCTGTATTCTTTGCTAGCTCTCATGTCTCCAATAGGACTTAAATCTTTTTCTAAATATTTTTTTGCTTGATCAAAAGTATTGATCGTAAGTGGCTTATTTTTAAGAATTTTTTCACATGCTTTAGCTCTTTTTGGTACAGCAGCCATACCTCCATATGCAATATAAACCTCTTTAATTTTATTATTATTAATCTCAAAATTAAAAGATCCACAAACAGATGAAATATCATCATCAAATCTTTTTGAGATCTTAAATGCCTTAAAAATATTTTTCTTAAATAATGGTATTTTAATTGAGTGTATAAACTCATTGTTTTTTAATTTAGTTTTCCTGTAACCAAGAAAAAAATTATTTAAAGGTAATACTTTTCTTTTATTAAAACTTTCAATTAAAACCTCTGCATTTAATGAGAGTAAAATTGGTAATGTATCTCCTATTGGAGATGCGGTTGCAATATTGCCACCTATGGTTCCCACATTTCGAATTTGAACAGAACCATATCTCTTAAGAACCGAATAAAAATCTGGATAATGTTTTTTAATTTCTTTTTCAAATTTTATTAAAGGTGTAGCGGAACCAACTTCTAAATAATTTTTACTTACTTTGATAAAATCTAATTCATTAATTTCTTTTAAATCAATTATAAATGGAATTTCTTTTCTCTCTTTTGTAACTTTTAAAGATAAGTCGGTACCTCCAGCAAGAAAACTAAAATTAGTATGTTTTTTAATTATACCTTTTAAATCTTTAATATTTTTTGGTGAAAAATAAATCTTATCATCTTTTTTAATATAAATATTTTTTGGTTTAATTTTTTTTAATTGCTGAATAATTTTATTTTTATTTTTAGAAAATTGATCATTTTTATTTATTTTATTTAAACTTTTTGCAGCATCAATTATAGGTCTGTAACCAGTACAACGACATAAATTACCGGATATAGAATCTGATATTAATTCATTATTAAGATTTTTGTTATTTTTAAACATTGAAAATAACGACATGACAAATCCTGGAGTGCAGAAACCACATTGAGATCCATGAAATTTCACCATTGCGTCTTGCACCGGATGAAGTTGTCCATTTTTAGAAACTAAATCTTCCACAATTATAAGTTGTTTACCATTCAGTGTTGGGACAAACGAAATACAAGAATTAATTGCTTTATATTCAATTTTATTATTGACTAATTCACCTAAAACAATTGTACATGCACCACAACCACCTTCTGAACATCCCTCTTTAGTTCCGGTCTTTTTTAATTCAGTTCTAATATAATTAAGTAACGTTTGATTTGGATCAGGATTTTTGATTACTATAAGCTTATCATTTAATAGAAATTTAACAGAACTCGATATCACTTAACTACCTCTATAAGTAGAATAACTCCAAGGTGAAACAAGTAAAGGAACATGATAATGTTGTGAGGGATCTGAAATACCAAATCTTATAACAACATCATCCAAGAATGGTACATCGCTAGCTGAAGATATATTTTTAAAATAGTCACCAATATGAAAAATTAATTCATATTTACCCTTAATGAAAACATCTCCCTCTGCTAATGGTGAATTAGCTCTACCATCATCATTGAGTTTTATTGACGTTAATTTTTTTCGTTCTGAATTATTAATATAAAACAAATCAACTATGATACCTTTGCCAGGTTTACCAGAATAAACATCTAAAACATGAGTTGTGAGCTTTGTCATAAAATTATAGTATCATTTAATTTCAAACTTAAATTTTTAAAAGTTATATGAGAACAATAGATAACATTAACGATCTTAACAAGTCTGATTTTTTGTCTATATTTGGTAATGTTTTTGAAAAAACCGAGTCAGTTGCTATGGAAGCTTTTGAGTTAAAACCATTTAAAAACTTTGAAGATATTGTGTTTAAAATGCTTGATATTTATGAAAATTACGAAAAAAATAAAATTTTAGAGATTTTAAATGCACATCCTGAGCTTGCTGTAGCAAAAAAAATGACCTCTGAATCTATATCAGAACAAGCCTCTGCAAAATTAAACCAATGTTCTAATGATGAATATGAAGAATTTAAAAAATTAAATTCAGAATATAAAAAAAAGTTTAATTTTCCTTTTATAATTGCTGTAAAAGGCAAAGATAAAAATGAAATTTTGAATAATTTTAGACAAAGAATACAAAGTGATGTAGAAAGTGAATTCCTTGAGGCGAAAAAACAAGTAAAAAAAATCGCAACCTTTCGTTTGAATGAAATAAATAAAAAATGAAAAAATTTATAAGTGCAAAAATGATTAACTTAGCAGATCCAAGAATTGGATCTAAGGTAATATTTAAGACTGACGATTTTTTTGCGGCTGCTCACAGAATATTAAACATCGAAACTCCAGTTTTTAAAGATGGACTATTTGACAAACATGGTAAATGGATGGATGGATGGGAAACAAGGAGAAGAAGATCAAAAGGTTTTGATTATTTAATTTTAAAACTTGGTAAACCTGGAAAGATATTTGATATAGACATTGACACAACACATTTCAATGGAAATCAGCCCACACATGCTTCGTTAGAGGGTTGCTTAAGTAAAACAAAGCCTAATAAGAAAACAAAATGGATTTCTTTACTGAGCAAAAAAAAACTTGGGCCAAGCCGAAACCACAGCTTCAAATCAAGCAACAAATCTGTTTTTAATTATATAAGACTAAACATTTTTCCGGATGGTGGAGTTGCAAGACTAAGGCTTTATGGAAAAATTGAAATGGAGAAAAACTTTTTAAATCATAAAACTATCAACCTTACTTCTGTTTTAAATGGCGCTTCAATTATTGGTTGTAATAATGAACATTTCGGCAGGGCTGAAAATATCATAGCACCTGGTAAAGGAAAAAATATGGGAGATGGTTGGGAAACAAGAAGAAGTAGAGGAAAAAACTTTGATTGGCTTATAATAAAATTTGGAAAACCAGGATTAATTAAAAAACTAGAGATAGATACCCATCATTTTAAAGGAAACTACCCCGATAGTTGTTCAATCCAAACTGCAAGCATTTCAAAAGATCTGTCCAATAAATCAATTGTCAATAATTCAAAAAATTGGAAATTTATTTTAAATAAGTCAAAACTGTCAGCTCACAAGAAACATATTTTTAAAAAATTCTTAATTAAGAGAAGTAAGGAAAATTATCTTAAAATAAATATCTATCCAGACGGTGGAATTTCAAGAATAAGGGCATTTGGAAATTTTGTGAGATGAAAATAATAAAAGCAAAAAAAATTACTAAAAAAAATTTTTCTAAATTTGGTCAATTAATAGATACGTCAAAAAAAAATCCTATAAATATTAATGATGGGTATGCAAAAAGATTTGATAATTTGATAAACGTAGATGCATCTAAAAACAAAGGGAAAGCAATTGTTAGTATTTTTAAAGCAAAAAAAAGAAGGTTTCCTATGAAAATCGATATGATGGAAAAACATCCTTTAGGAAGCCAGGCCTTTATACCAATGGAAGATACAAAATTTTTAGTATTTGTAGCACCAAAAGGAGATAAACCAGATGTAAATAAAATCCAATCCTTTTTAGTCCCAAAACAAACTGGAGTTAATTACAATGCTGGTATTTGGCACTTTCCGTTGATTTCTATGAAAAATATGAATTTTCTAATTGTTGATAGAAAAGGAAAAGGAAACAATCTTGTTATTTATAAATTTAAAAAAGATAAAATTATTTTGAAAAAATGAAAAAAAAATACCCAAGAGATTTAGTGGGATATGGTTCCAAAAAAGTTAAGGTAAAGTGGCCTGGTAATGCTAAGTTAGCTTTGCAATTTGTACTTAATTACGAGGAGGGAGCAGAAAATTGTACTCTTCATGGTGATAAAACTTCAGAAGTATTTTTATCAGAAATTATAGGAGCAAAACCAATTAAAGGTCGACACTTAAATATGGAATCAATTTATGAATATGGATCAAGAAGAGGGTTTTGGAGAATTCATGATCTATTTAATAAAAAGAAAATTCCACTTACTATTTTTGGAGTTGGTATGGCATTAGAAAGAAATAAAGAAGTTTGTTCGGCTATAAAAAAAGCAAATTATGAAGTTGCAAGTCATGGGTGGAGATGGATTGACTATCAAAATGTATCAAAGAAAAAAGAAAAAAATGATATGGAGCTTGCAGTCAAATCTATAAAAAAGATATTTGGTAATCAACCTGCTGGTTGGTACACCGGTAGATGTAGCGAAAATACTTTAGATTTAGTAATTGATAATGGTAGTTTTTTATACTGTAGCGATACATACAGTGACGATCTTCCTTACTGGATAAAAAAAGGTAATAAAAAACAATTAATGGTTCCTTACACACTTGATAACAATGATATGAGGTTTGCAACCAATCAAGGATTTAATTCAGGTGAACAATTTTATAATTATTTAAAAGATAGTTTCGATGCCCTTTATGAGGAGGGAAAAACTTCACCTAAGATGATGTCGGTTGGTTTGCATTGTAGATTAATTGGAAGACCTGGTAGAATACAGTCTCTTAAAAAATTTTTAAATTACATCACAAAATTTAAGGATATTTGGATCTGCAAAAGAGTAGATATAGCTAAACATTGGATAAAAAATTACAGTTAAATTTTTTTTATTGTTCAGCAGCTATAGAGGTATAGTGCGCAACTGCTTCTATTTCATCATCAGTTAGTATACCCTCCATTGCGGGCATTACTCCTATACCGTTTCTAACTGCCATTAAGATTCTTTGAATATCAGGTCTAATTTCATTTAAATTTGGACCAACCATTGCATTCGATCCAGCATCTGAGAGCATATGACATGCTGCACAATTTCCAGCCCCCAGAAAAACTTCTTTCCCCTTATTAAACATTTCATCAGCATTAACGTGGGTTAACGATAAAAATATCAAAAATAATAATGTATTAAAGAAATTTAAAAATAATTTTTTCACATAAATTTGGTATCATAATTAAAAATATTTAAAAAGGAGAATTATGAAAGCTTATTGGGTTGCAAATTATACTGAAATAAAAGACGACGAAAGACTTAAAAAATATGCTGTTAAAGCAAAAGAAGCGGTTGAAAAATATTCTGGAAAAATAATAGCCAGAAGTGCAAATAATGTAACTTTAGAAGGTAGGGAAATGGTTAGAGTAGCGCTTGCAGAATTTCCAGATATTGAAACAGCAAAAAATTGTTACAATTCCGAAGAGTATGTTGAGGCTAGAAAACATTTGGAAAATAATGCTACTAGAGAACACATAATATTTGAGGGAATGTAAGCTGATAAAGACTTAATATTGAATAGGTTCGGGATCTATACTTCTCCATAAATACCAAGTTGCAACAGAACAGTAAGGGGAAAACTTTTTGTTAAGATATTTCACGTAACTTTCTGGTGGTAGATATTTTTTATTAAAATTTTTTGAAATAGCTCTTAACAAACCAATATCCTGGATTGGCCAAATATTAGGACGATTATAAGTAAATAATAAAATCATTTCTGCTGACCATCTTCCAATTTGTCTTAATTGAGAAAGATAAATTATGGCATCTTCATCAGACATTTTTGAAATAAGTCTTGGATTAAACTCTTTACTTAATATTTTTTCAGCTAAACTTTTTATTCCTTTCACTTTCTGTCTACTTAGACCACAACTTTTGAGCTGGATAGTAGATAACTTGCTTACTGTTTTTGCGTTAATTTTATTTTTGCATTTTTTCTTAAATTTTAAAAAAACTGAATTAGCAGCAGCAACGCTAATTTGTTGTCCAATTATACTTTTACAGAGAGAGAAAAAGACATCTTTTCTTGAAGTTAGCACTGTCTCTGATGGGGATTTATATTTTTTAATCAAAAAAGACATGGTTTTATCTTTTTTAGATAAATATTTTTTTGCTTTATTCCAGTATGATGGAGTTTTACTCATGTCGTGAAACAGATATCTTTTTTTTCAAATACATCTCTCTTCTAAATATAATAATAGATGAAACTATAACTAATAAGGCACCTAATAAAGTTTTAGAAGTTGGTATTTCATTCCAAATAAAATATCCAAAAATTATTGCAAATACTAATCCAAGATATTTTAAAGGGGAAACTAAACTTACTTCTGAATATTTATAAGATTGTGATAACCATAAATTAGCAAGACCACCTAATATACCAACCATAGATAGCAAAAATAAATCAATTAAACTTGGCAAAATCCATCCCTGATAAATAGATAGAAAACTTAAAAGCATTATTGAGAATGAAAAGAAAAAACTAATCAACCAGGCAGGTTCGGTCGATGATAATTTTCTTATAGCAATAGCAACGTAAGATAGACCTAAGCAAAAAATTATTGGATAAATATAATATAAATTTAAAGAGCTAAAACCTGGTTCAGTTATGAAAATTATACCAACAAATCCAACTAGGACCGCTAACCATCGATAAATACCAACTTTTTCTTTTAATAAAAAAATTGAAAATATTGTTATAAATATTGGTGCTGCAAAAGATATACTTACAACTGTTGCCAAAGGTAAATTTCTTAATGCTACAAATATAGAAACCAAAGCAATTAATCCTGCTAAACATCTTTTAAAATGAAGAAATGGTCTAGTTGTTTTATAAAAATCTAAATATCTATCTTTAGGAATAAGAAATAAAATAGGAATTATTCCACAAAATCCTCTGAAAAATAATACTTGTCCAACGGGATAATCCTCAGACCACTTAACAATCACATCCATAAGTGAAAATGCACATACCGATATGAACATGTAAAAAAAGCCTAATTGATTTTTTGATAGCATATGATTAACTTTAGATTAATTAAGTTAATTATCAATGGAAATAGCAATTTTAGGATTAGGATGTTTTTGGGGACCAGAAATTAAGTTTAGTAAACTTGATGGAGTTATTAAAACAGAAGTAGGTTATTGTGGAGGTCATTATGCTGAAACCAATTACAAAGAAGTATGCACAGGCACAACAAATCATGCAGAAGTAGTAAAATTAGATTTTGATCCTAAAGTAATATCTTACGAGAAAATTCTTGAATATTTTTTTGAAATTCATGATCCAACAACTTTAAATTCTCAAGGACCAGATTTTGGAACCCAATATAGAAGTGAAATATTTTATTTAAATGATCAGCAAAAAATTACTGCTGAAAAAATGATAGAAAAAGAAAACGCCAAATTATCAGGAAAAGTAGTAACAAAAACTTCTTTAGTTAAAAATTATTGCCCAGCTGAAGAGTATCATCAAAGATATTTGGAAAAAAGATAAAATGTCTCTAGTCGATACAAGTTGGTTAGAAAATAATATTGATAAAGTAAAAATTATTGATTGCTCATGGCATATGCCTCAAACTCAAAGAAATGGTTTTGAGGAATATACAGAGGAGCATATTCCAAATGCTATTTTTTTTGATTTAGATAAAAATTCTAAATTAGATACTGATTTACCACATATGCTTACTGATACTAAATCTTGGGAAAAAATAATGAGCAAAATGGGTATAGAAAATAATGATCGAATAATAATTTATGATAATTCTGATGTTATTAGTTCTTGTAGATGTTGGTACAATTTAATTTATTACGGACATGATCCTAAACTAGTTCATGTTCTGGATGGTGGATTAAAAAAATGGAAAAAAGAAAATAAACCTACAGATAACATAGAAGTAACCAATCAAACTTCAAAGTATATATGCAAAGAAAATATAGAACTAGTTAAAAATAAAAAACAAATAGATGAAAATATTAATTCACATGAATTTAATGTTGTTGATGCAAGAAGTAGAGAAAGATTTGAAGGCAAAGTTGATGAACCAAGGAAAGGTCTTAGAAGTGGTGCAATAAAAAATTCTTTTTGCCTGCCCTTTTCTGAATTAATTAACGAAGACCACACTTTCGTTAGTAAAGACAAAATACTTGAAAAGTTTAAGTCAATTAAATTTGACCAAGACAAAAACATAGTATTTTCATGTGGTTCAGGAGTGACCGCAAGTGTTTTGGCACTAGCTTATTCTTTAATAAATGCTAAATATATGCCGACTATATACGATGGCTCTTGGGCAGAATACGGAAAAAATTAACTTATGAAAACATCAACAAAAATAACCAGTATAATAATTATTTTTTTTCTAATAATTGCAACAGTGATTATTGGAAGAACAATGATTGGAAATCATTTTAAAAAAAAATTTAGTAAAAGACCCCCTCCTGGAATAATAGTAACTACTACTCAAGAAAGGGTTTTTGAAAATGTTGTAAGTACCTATGGGACTGCAGCTCCAATTCAAACACAATCTTTTAAGATTGAAAAATACGAAATACTTGAACCTATAATTTTTAATCAAAAAGTTAAAAAAGGTGATGTAGTTGCTAATCTTAAAAATAGAAAAATTATTGCACAATTTGATGGGGTTATTGGAAAAAGAGAATTCTCTGAAGATTTAGAAGTTTCTAAATCCTCTTTACTAATCAATCTTGAAGATACTAGTTATATATATTGTGATGTAGATATACCTGAAATTTTTGTGCCGTTTATCAAAGTTGGTTTACCAGTGGATATTAAATTTTCTGGTTACAAAAATAAAATTTATAAAGGAGAGGTAGATTCTTTTGCAAGTAGAATTAGTGAGGATACTAGAGCTTTAGCTACTAGAATAAAAATGAATAACGTATCTGGTGAAATATTACCAGGCTCATTTCTTGAAATTTCAATTAAGTACGATGTAAGAAATAGTTTAAGTGCCCCAGATACAAGTACGATAGTAGAAGGTGAAAATGTTTTTATTTATAAAGTTGATGACAAAAATAAGGTAGCAAAAACTAAAGTAACTATAGGTGATAGATATTTAGGTTTTGTAGAAATATTTGACGGGCTAAATAATGGAGACAAAATAGTTGCTGAAGGAACTAAAAAAGTTAGACCCAATTTAACCATTAGACCAATTGATAAAGGATCTAAAAAGAAGCAAGGAAACTCTGGTTGGGGTGGAAAAAAGAAATCAAAAAAAGCTGAAGAAAAAAAAGGTAAGTTTGATTGGTTAAAAAATATTTTTAAAAAATCAGAAAAAGAAAAAAAATAATTAAATGTATATAACTGAAGTTAGTATTAAACGACCTGTTGTAGCTTGGGTTATGTCTTTGATATTAATTATTTTTGGTGTATTTGTTTTTTCAGAGTTACCAGTTCGAGAACTTCCTGATGGTATACAGCCTCCAGTTGTTCAAGTTCAAACCGATTATAAATCAGCATCAGCAGAAATAGTCGATGAAGAAATAACTCAAAAACTCGAAGATGTTATTGGTGGAGCTGAGGGTATTAAGAATATCGATTCAAGCTCTTTAAATGGTAGAAGTAGAATTAATATTCAATTTAATACAGACATAGACCTCGATGATGCTGCAAACGATATAAGAGAAAGAGTTGCTCGTGTAGTCGATAATCTACCAAGTGAGTCAAATCCACCACAAATTTTAAAACAAGCAGCTGGTTTTACAACAACAATGTGGGTTGCACTTTCATCTCCAACCTGGAGTGATCTAGATCTTGGTGATTATGCCGAAAGATATCTTATAGACGCATTTTCAAGTGTTCCGAATGTTGGAAGGATTTTAGTTGGCGGTTTAAGAGAACTTAGTGTCAGAGTTTGGATAGACCCAATCAAATTGGCTGCAAATGATCTTACTATTCAAGAGGTGGAAAGGGCTCTGAGAAATGAAAATATCAACCTTCCAGCTGGAACCTTGGAAGCAAATAATAAAGATTTAACTTTAAATATAGATAAATCTTATACAAATATAGATACAATAAAGCAGCTTCCTCTTAGGAAAAATAAAGACAAAGTAATAATACTTTCAGATGTTGCAAATGTTGAATTTGGACCAGTTTCAGAAAAAACTTTATTTAAAGCACAAAGAAAAAATGCTGTAAATTTAAAAACTGTAGGGATTGGAATTTATGCAAAAAGTGGTGCCTCAACCGTAGAATTATCTAATCAAATTAAGGTTAAAATAAAAGAACTCAACAAGTCCTTACCTGATGGATTAAAATTAGAAATAGCATTTAATAGAGCTACTTACATAGGTGCTGCAATAGAAGAAGTATATAAAAGTTTAGTCATTGCGTTTGTGTTAGTTGTTTTAATTATTTACCTCTTTCTTGGAAATCTTAAAGCAGTCATTGTACCAGCAGTAGCTCTACCAGTTAGTTTGATTGGTTCATTTCTTGGATTGTATATATTTGATCTCTCAATAAATATTTTTGTATTATTGAGTTTTATTTTAGCAATTGGAATAATTACCGATGATTCTGTAATTATGACTGATGCTATTTATACTAGAATCGAAAATGGAGAAACACCATTAGTTGCAGCGTACAAAGGTTCTAAACAAATTACATTTGCAATTATTGCAACCACATTAATTTTAATAGCAGTTTTTTTACCATTAATTTTTATAAAAGGAATTTCAGGAACCTTATTTAAGGAAACTGCAATAGCATTATCTTTCTCTATTGTTGTTTCGTCATTTGTAGCATTAACTTTGTCACCAATGCTTGGAAGCAAATTTTTAAATAAAAAAGAAAAAATTAATTTCTTTGTCAGAAAATTTAATAATGGTTTCAAATCTTTCACAGGATTTTACATTAATTCGCTTCAATATTGGATTAACAAGAAAAAAACTATTTCAATATTTATAATCTTAATAGTTTGTGCATCTGCTTATCTTTTTAATTTTTCAAAAAAAGAACTATTGCCAATGGAAGACAGGGGTTCTTATTTAATAATAGGATCAACTGATGAAGGAAGTTCTTTTGAGTATACTCAAGAAAAAGCTCAAATTATTGAGAGTAGAATATTAAGGCTATTACAAGCTGAGAATAGCCCTTATGAAAGATTAATAATGAGGGTTCCTGGTTTTGGTAAGTCTGCTACAACCTACAATACATTTATTATAATTGCATTATTAGATGAATGGAAAAATAGAGAAAAAAGTAGCCAAATTGTTCTTAGAGAAGCAATTGGACAAGTAGTTTCAGTTCCTGAAACCTTTGCTTTTCCAATATCTCCTCAAGGAATAAGAGTCTCAAGTTACAACAAACCGGTGCAAATGGTTATTTATGGATCTAGTTATGAGGAGCTTGAAGAAATCCAAAGCAATGTTTTAAGAGCACTAAGAAAAAATAGAAATATGTTTAGAATAGAAAGTGATTACACAAAAAATAAACCAGAAGTAAAATTAATCACAAATAAAAATAGAGCAAATGACTTAGGTGTGTCTACAGAAAATATTGGAAGAACTCTTGAGACACTTTATGGTGGAAAAAGAGTAACATCTTTTAGTAAAGAGGGAAGAGAATACCCAATTATATTACAACAATATTTGGCAGATAGAAGAGATAAAGATGGTTTATCAAAGATCTTTGTAAGATCTGAAACAACAGGAAAATTAGTTTCTGTAGCAAGTCTTGTGGAATTTAAAGAGACAGGTACTGCAGAAGCTTTACCAAGATATAATCGTCAAAGAGCTGTCACGATTTCAGCTGCTCTTTCTGAAGATTATACTCTAACAGAGGCAGTAAAGTATTTGGAAGACGTAATGGTTAAAGTTGCGCCTCAAAATCAGATTACCTGGAAAGGAAAATCTGAAGAGTTAAAAGAAACAACAAATGAAATATATTTAATTTTTGCTCTTGCTTTATTAACAGCCTATTTAGTAATGGCAGCAACCTTCAACTCTTTTGTTCACCCATTCATAATAATACTAACTGTTCCACTCGCAGTCTTTGGTGGATTGGTATTTATTTTACTTTTGAACAGTTCAGTAAACATATTTTCACAAATTGCATTGATTATACTTATTGGTATATCTACTAAAAATAGTATTTTAATTGTAGATTATGCGAACCAATTAAGAACGACTGGAATTAAAATTGAGGATGCTTTAATTAAAGCATGTCAGCTTAGAATTCGACCAATCATAATGACTTCCCTAAGTACAATGATTGCAATGCTTCCTCTTGTAATAGGAAATATTGGTCCAGGAGCTGGTGAAGGTTCAAGATTAGCTGTTGGCTCTACAATTTTAGGAGGAATGATAATTTCAACTTTCTTTACTTTGTATGTAACTCCTACAATGTATTTAACTCTTGCTAAAAATACTAAGCGTATTGATGCAGTAGACATTGAGTTAAAAAAACAATTAGATTAAAAAATAATATATTTTGAAGTAGATAAAGAATTTTTACATTCTTCTAATTGTTGTTTATAAATATTTGATTGTTTTTCTACTCTTTTGGCTAAATTAATTACTTTTTTATTTTTTTTATAATTTTTATAGTTACCCCACCCTTCATGATAAGCAATATACTGCTTGAAAGCATCTTTTTTTGAAACCTTTAAAATTTTTTCAGTTTTATTAGTATACCAACCAATAAAATCTACACTGTCTTTAAATCTTGTCCTAGCAGCAAGCTTATTCCCAGTTTCTTCCTTGTATTGTTTCCACGTTCCTTTTACAGCCTGTGAATAACCAAAAGAACTTGATGGTCTCTTATAAGGCACTACTTTAAATAATTTCTGTCTAGGAGGTTTTGCTAACCAGTCAAAACTGGATTCCATTTTTATAATTGCAAGCTGTAAATAAACTGGGGTTCCCCATTTTTTCTCAGCTTTTTTTGCATGTTTATACCACATGTATCTTTCATTAAATATAGAACAACCATCTGCTGTATTTTTTGGAACAGACGAGCAACCTGAAATAAAAATTATTAAAATAAAAAAATAATTAATTTTTAAAATTTTCATTTTTTTTAAAAAAGTAAAATATAATTATAGCTATAACTACACCTGCTAAATTTCCAAACAAATCCAAAAATTCAAAACTTCTATTAGACACAAAGTATTGTAACACCTCAAGTACGATAGATAAAAATATTAAATAAATACTTAAAATATTAAATTGATTATTTTTTCTGTAAGTTAGAAAACCAATAATTGAGAGAACTATAAATGCATATAAATGATTTGTTGAAACAATATAATTTGCAGTTATTTGAGGTTGGATTTTACAATCATTGTAAATATAACAGCCAAGTAAACTACCTGGGAACAAATACAAAATAATTAGAATGAAATTGCATAAGTAAAAAATAAATTTATATTTTGAAAAATAATTAATCATTAATAATATAGTTTTATTTATCAAATTGATTTAAAAGATAAACAAATGAGTTATTTAATTTTAGTAAGACACGGTCAAAGTGTGTGGAATCTTGAAAAAAAATTTACTGGATGGGTTGATGTAGATTTAACAGAAAATGGAAAATCAGAGGCAAAAAAAGCTGGTGAATTAATAAAACAAGAAAAAATTGAAATTAATGTGTATTACTCCTCTTTTCAATTAAGGGCTAAAAATACTTTAAAAATTATACAGGAAGAATTACAAGATTTTAAAGAAGTAAAGAGTGTATGGGAATTAAACGAGAGACATTATGGAGCTCTAACAGGGTTAAATAAAGATGAAATGAAAAAAAAACTTGGAGAAGAAAAAGTTCATCAATTTAGACGTTCTTGGGACCTTAGACCCGACCCTTTAGATAAAAAAAATCCATATCATCCACTAAATATTGAAACGTATAAACAAATTCCTTTAGAAAAAATTCCTGACACCGAGTCACTAAAAGATACATATGAAAGAGTAATAAAATTTTATAGAAAAGAGATAGAGTACAAAACAAGTGAAAATATTCTTATTTCTGCTCACGGAAACTCAATTAGAGCTCTTTGCAAACATTTGTTTAACTTAGATAACAATGAGATCTCTAAACTTGAAATTCCTACAGGAAACCCACTTTTAATTGAATTACAAAACAGCAAAATTTCTAATTGCAAATATCTTGATCAAGAAAGAGCTAAAGATCTTTTAGTTTTTTAAAAATATCCAGATCAGTTAAATGATAAAATTCGTTTAGACTTTCATAACCAAATAACTTTTTTTGATCTAGTAAATTATTCCAAATTTCTAAAATTGAGTAATTTTCTATTTTTTCTTTAGTAAATAATTTTTTATTAATTATTTGACACCCAATGTAAATAAATTCTTTTTCAGACTCTTTATTAATTAAATTATTTTTTAAATTAAAATCTCCTTTTAGCTTTTTATCAAAACTTAATTTTTTATTTGCTAAGAGAAGAATGTTTTCTAATTTTTCAGAAAAATACATTTTTTCCATTTTTAATATCTCATCTTTATAGTCATTGCTCCAGATTGTATCTGGATTAAAAATTAAAAAATCCTTATCATTAGAGTCTTGGATCATATTTTGGATACCTCCCCCAGTATCTAAAATATGCTTACCATCCTCAATTATTTTGATATCAATATTGAAATTTTTACTGTTTAAAAAAACTGAAAATTGATCCTTTAAATAAAAAGTATTTATTAAAATTTTTTGAATACCTAGTTTTTTGATTAAATTAATGCATCTCTCCAGCATACTTATATCTTTAATTTCTAGTAGGGGCTTTGGGGTATTTAAAGTAATTGGATTTAATCTTTTACCAAAACCTGCACATAAAATTAAAGCTGTATTTATTCTCACAACTTTACCTTATAAATTTTGGAAAATTTTTTTTTAATAGTAACATTAAATTATTGAATTCATATCGCTGTTTAATTCTATGATCAATCATTTCCCAAGCATAGGGAATTAGTTTGAGATATTTTTTTTTATTATCTCTAACAGCTAAACGCATAAATATACCAATTATTTTTAAATTCCTTAAAATGGATAATATTTCAAAATCTTTTTTAAATTTTACAAAATCAATTTTTTTATTTGATTTGATATAAAACTTAAATACTTTCTCTTTAAATTCATTAGATGTTTTTAATCTTACATCATCAATTAAGGATGCTAAATCGTAAGCTCTATTTCCAATTAGTGCATCTTGACTATCTATTACCACAATTTTTTTATTGTGATACATCAAATTTGAAACATGAAAATCTCTATGAACAAATGTTACATTTTTATAATTTAATTTTGATAATAAGTTTTTTATCTCTAATCTAAATTTTTTTTTAAATTTAATACTTTTGAATTTAGACAATATCTTTGGTACATACCAGTCGCAAAAAAGTTTTGTTTCATCAAACAAAATTTTATTATTGTATTCTTGAACTTTATATAATTTATTTTTAAAATTTTTTACTTTCTTATCTTTAATTAATTGTATTTTATTTAAAATTTTTATTATTTTTTTAAAAATAATATATTTGTTATTCTTTTTGTTTTTTAAAATTTGAAATAAAGTTTGATCTCCTAAGTCATTAATTTCGATATAATTATTAATATAATTTTCGCTTAATAGATTTGGTGCTAAAATTTTATTTTTAAGTAAAATTTTATTTATTGCATCATAAATTAACAGATTTTTTAACTTTTCTTTCTTAGATATTACTACAATTGATTTATTTTCTTTGTTTCTGTAAAATTCTCTAAAAGATGCGTCACCTTTTATTTTTTTTAATTTTGCTAAGCTTTTCATCGAAATAAGTTTTAATTTAAACTTTTATATCAACACTTCTATCTTTTAAATCATTTAAATAATTAAAAGTTAAAGCTATAAATTTTATATCTTGTTTATCAGCAATCAATTCAGGCCATTCTATAAGTGTTATTAATTTATTATCTTTTTCAAAAATATCTAAATTATTGACGTCTTCTTTCCTATTAATTCTAAACAAATCATAATGTTTTATTCTTAAGTCTTTAACCTGATATTCATTTAATAAACTAAAAGTAGGACTTGTAATTTCTGTTTGTGTTAAATTATTAGTTTTTTGATACTCATTTATAAAATATTTAACAAAGGTAGTTTTACCAACACCCATCTCTCCATATAATAAAACAAACTCACCACCTTTAAAATATTTTGTAAATTCTTTAGCTAATTCTTTAGTTAACTTCTCTGAAGTGATATCGATTGTGCTATCTTTAATAGCGATAGGCATCTGGTTTGAAAGGACCTTCTGTTCCAACACTTATATAATCTGCTTGTTCTTTTGATAATTTTGTTAATTTTGCCCCAACTTTTTTTAAATGCAAAGTTGCTACTTTTTCATCTAAATGTTTTGGAAGTACATAGACTTTATTTTCATAATTTTTGTTATTATGCCAAAGTTCTATTTGTGCAATAACTTGATTAGTAAATGATGCACTCATTACAAAGCTTGGGTGTCCAGTTGCACAACCAAGATTAACCAATCTTCCTTCAGCTAAAAGAATAATTCTTTTACCACTAGGTAACTCTATTTCATGCACTTGAGGTTTTACTTCGGTCCATTTATAATTCTTAAGAGCCTCAACTTGTATTTCATTATCAAAGTGACCAATATTACATAAGATGGCTCTATCCTTCATATCTCTCATGTGGTCTGCGGTAACAATATCTTTGTTACCTGTGGCTGTTACAACTATATCCGCTCTACTTATAGCCTCCTCCATTAATACCACTTCATAACCTTCCATTGCAGCTTGGAGAGCACAAATAGGATCTGCCTCAGTAACTAAAACTCTAGCACCACTTTGTCTTAAAGATGCAGCACTTCCTTTGCCAACGTCTCCAAAACCAGCAACAATTGCAATTTTTCCAGACATCATTATATCAGTAGCTCTTCTTATTCCATCAACTAAGCTTTCTCTGCATCCATATAAATTATCAAATTTTGATTTTGTAACAGAGTCATTCACGTTTATTGCTGGAACTAAAAGGGATTTATCTTTTTCCATTTTATTTAGTGCTTTAATTCCAGTGGTAGTCTCTTCTGAAACACCCTTTATATCTTTCATTAAATCCTGATATTCATTGTGCATGATAGCTGTTAAATCTCCACCATCATCTAATAACATGTTAGGCTTCCAGTCAGGTTTTCCAATAATAGTTTGTTTAATACACCATAAATATTCCTCTTCTGTTTCACCTTTCCAAGCGTAAACAGGAATCCCAGCTTTAGCGATGGCCGCAGCCGCATGATCTTGAGTTGAAAAAATATTACAAGAAGACCATCTCACTTCAGCGCCCAATGCAACTAAAGTTTCAATTAATACAGCTGTTTGAATTGTCATATGCAGACATCCAATTATTCTTGCACCTTTTAATGGTTTTTCTTTAGAATACTCTTCTCGTAATGCCATTAAACCAGGCATTTCACTTTCAGCTATTGATATTTCTTTTCTACCAAATTCAGCTTGGGCAATGTCTTTTACTTTATAATCTTCCATGGCAAGCTTTATACAGCTAAGTATTTATTTATCAAGATATGATTAAACATTGGGAAATCTTATCTCTATCATTGCTCCTTCTTTATCAATACGATTAGATGCTACAATTTCACCATCGTGGAGTTCAACTAAGTTTTTTACAATATTTAAACCTAAGCCTGAATGTTCTCCAAATTTTTCAGGTCTATTACTATAAAATCTTTTAAATATTCTTGACGTATCTTTTTCTTTAAATCCTTGTCCTTCATCAATAATTTTGATTGATATTTGATTTTTCCCATTTACAGAAACATCAACAAAAACATTAGTACTATCTTTACTAAATGATATTGAATTATCTAATAAATTTGCAATGATTTGTTCAATTCTGTTTTCTATACCATTTATTAAATATTTATCTTTTCCGTCATTTTTATATTCAATTTTAATTCCTTTTTTCACTTGGTGAATATTATTGTAATCATCAACAACAGATTGAATGATAGGTTCAATATTAATTTTTTTCATTTTTTCTTTACTTAAAGCAACTTCATCCTTTAACATTTGCGAATAATCAGTAATTAATCTTTCTATTCTTTGAACGTCATGACTAAGTATATTTAATAATCTATTTCTTTGTTCGCTATCATTTGTGTCTTGTAAAATTTCTGATGCACTTTTTAAAGATGCTAATGGATTTCTTATTTCATGAACTAAATCTGTCGAAAAATTTTCAGCATGTGCAACTCTATTTTGAAGCTCATTTGTCATATCCTCTAAAGAATTAGATAAAAGTCCTAATTCGTCATTTCTTTTTTTTAAATTTTCAATACCTGGTTTAACTTGACTTTTTTCTTTGATACGAATTGTATATCCAACGAGATTTTGTATAGGTTTAATAAAATATCTGCTTAAAACAAAAGAAAAAATTAATATTACAAATCCTACAGATATAGCTGTTCTTATTACAAATGCTTTTCTCTCATCTATCGCAGTCTTTATTTCATTAGCATTTTCTGTAATAGCTACATAACCAAGATTAATTTCATTCTTTGTAACATTCTTAATTGTTGTTACATTAAATTGATTAAAATCTTCTTGAGTAAATGTGTAAGGAGCTCCTAAATTTTCAGAACTAGAATAATTTTTTAATATATCTTTGAATGAAAGAGAATTTTTTTCATCAATTTTTATATTTTTTTCCTCAATAGTTTTTTCTATTTCCTCATTATCTAAACTTTCAAATTCAATTTTATCAAGTCTTGTAGAGAATGACCTTGGATCAAGATCTAAAGTATCAGTGTCTCCAATAAGGTTAAGTTGATCATCAAAAAATATTACTCTATCTAAATTTTGAAAAATAAACCTCGTAGAAAATAAAAATCTCCTAATATCGTCAGATTGGAATTTTACATCTAGCCTTAAAATATTATCAATAGTGTTGTTAATAATGTTTGTGTGATTTTGAGATTTTTTTTTTATTAAACTTGGCTGAATATTATTTAGATATATGAATGTAAATAGTCCAATAATTGTAAAAATTACAAAATTTATAAATAAAAATTTTTTTAATATAGAAAGAGTTTTTAAGTATTTACTAAACATTAGCTAACATTCCATCTATATCCACTACCATACCTAGTTTCAATAGCTGAAAAATCAGGATCTACTTTTTTAAATTTTTTTCTAATTCGTTTTACGTGACTATCAATAGTTCTATCCTCAATATCTGTATCCTCTCGGTAAGCTATATCCATAAGCTGAGCTCTTTCTTTAATTATACCGGGCCTCTTTGCTAATTCTTTAACAATTAAAAACTCAGTTGTCGTCAATTTATCAGGCAGCTGTTTTCCATTCCATTCACACTCGAGTTGTGATGGATCTAATTTTAATCTTCCATGAGATATCAGGCTTTTATTTTCCTCTAGAATATTATTTGAATCTTTTTTTCTTAACTGGACTCTAATTCTTTCAATCAAGACTTTTATGGAAAAACCTCCTGATTTTTTTACAAAATCATCTGCGCCCAGCTTTAGACCTAACAACTCATCAATTTCATCATCTTTAGATGTTAAAAAAATTACTGGTAAGGAAGTTTTTTTTCTAAGTTTTTTTAGTAATTCTTCTCCATCCATCTTAGGCATCTTTATATCTATGACTGCTAAGTCAGGTGGCATTCTGGTTAAACCGATTAATGCACTTTCACCATCAATGTATGTTTGAACTTTAAAACCCTCTTTTTCCAATGCGATACTCAAACTTGTTAAAATATTTCTGTCGTCATCAATTAAAGCTATTGTTTGTTTTTGCATAAAGTAGTTTAAAAATACTAAATTGTCCTAATTTGGGCAATGTTATAAATTTAATGTAACATCCCCCAATTATCTCCAACATTAATATCAACTGTTAAAGGAGTTGAAAAAGAATGATAATCACTCTGAGCTACACTGGTCATTTCTTTCTCAATTAATTTAATCATTACTTTTTCATCTTTTTTTGGAACTTCAAAAATTAATTCATCATGAATTTGCAAGAGCATTTTTGAATTAGAATTTTTTTCCTCTGATAATTTCTTATCTAATCTTATCATAGCTAATCTCATTACTTCAGAAGCAGAACCTTGAATGGGAGCATTAATTGCAGCACGTTCTTGAAAATTTCTGACATTATAGTTTTTGTCATTTATTCCATTAAAGTGAGATCTTCGTCCAAAAATATTGTTAACATATCCACTTTTCCTACAAAATTTAATTGTATTATCCATGTAAACTTTAATTTCTGGAAACTTAGCAAAATATGAATTCAAAAATTCCTCTGCTTCATAGTTAGAAACATTTATTTGCTTAGCTAATCCATATTGCGAAATTCCATAAATAATTCCAAAATTAATAGCCTTAGCCTTTCGTCTGTGATCTTGATTAACTTTTTTGATATCAATATTAAATATTTGGCTAGCTGTTAAAGAGTGAATATCTTCTTTATTTTTGAAAGCTTTTTTCAGCTCTTTTACATCTGCCAGGTCTGCTAAAATTCTCATCTCAATTTGATTGTAATCCGCAGAAATTAATAGGTGCCCTTTTTTTGCAGTAAAAGCTTTTCTTATATCTTTTCCATCTTCTGATTTAATTGGTATGTTTTGTAAGTTGGGATCACTAGATGCTAGTCTTCCAGTCGTTGTAGCAGCCAGCAAAAACGAAGTATGAACTCTTTTTGTATTTGGGTTTAAATGTTCAGGTAAAGCATCTGAATAGGTATTTTTTAATTTTGAAACTTGTCTCCAGTCTAAAATTAATTTTGGAAACTCATGACCTTTAAAAGCTAAATCCTCTAAAACACTTGCACTTGTTGCAAAACTTCCTTTTTTAGTTTTTTTTAATCCAGCTATTTTCAAGTCATTATAAATTATTTCGCCTAATTGCTTTGGGGATGCGATATTGAATTCTTTTTTAGAAATTTTAAATACTTCTTTTTCAAGTTTTTGGATTTTTTTTTCAAATTTAGATGAAAGAGATTTTAAAAACTTACTATCAATTTCAACTCCCTCTATTTCCATAAATGCAAGAATTTTAATTAGTGGCTTCTCAAAAATTTCATAAATATTTATCATTTTTTCTGATTTTAAATTTTTGATAAATTTCTTGTATAATCTAAAAGTAACATCAGCATCTTCAGCAGCGTAATCTTTTGCTTTACCTAACTCTACCTCACTAAAATTAATTTCTTTCTTCCCTGTGCCTACCATCTCTTTAAAAGAAATAGTTTTGTGCCCTAAATGAATTTCTGATAAAGTATCCATATTGTGTCTATTTTTTCCTGCATCTAAGACATAAGACATCAGCATCGTATCTTCCATTGATGAAAGCGTTATTCCACACTTATAAAATACGATAAAATCAAATTTTATATTTTGACCTATTTTTTTTATGCTTGGATCTTCTAATATTTTTTTTAATTTTTTAATTACTGCGTCTTTTTTAAGACACTTAGGTGACTTATGACCAACTGGTATATAACATGCTTTTCCAACTTTAGAGCAAAGAGAAATACCTACTAGATCTGCTTGATGAGGATCTAATGAAGTAGTTTCTGTATCTACAGCGACTTCACCGACTTCTTCAGCCTCCTCTATCCATTTATCAATTTCATCTAAGCTATTAATTAAATAATAATTTTTGTTATTAACTGTTTGTTGTTTTTCTAGATTTTGAGTTTCAATCTTATTACTTTCTAGCTCAGGTTCTCCATAAGCAGAAATTGCAGAGCTTAGCAACCTATTAAATTCCATTTCTCTTAAAAATTTATATAATTTATCTTTATCTATATTTTGCAATTTAAATTCACTTAACTCCCTATCAACAGGAGAGTTGTGATCTAGTGTTACAAGTTTTTTACTTATTAATGCTTTATCCTTGTTCTCAATTAATGTTTCTCTTCTTTTATTTTGCTTAATCTCATGAGCAGATTTTAGCAAGTTTTCTAAAGTGCCATATTTATTAATAAGCTCTGCAGCCGTCTTAATACCTATACCTGGAACACCAGGTACATTGTCACTACTGTCTCCTGCTAAAGATTGCACATCAATAACTTTTGAAGCATCTACTCCAAATTTTTTTACGACATCATCATCAGTTATAAATTTATTTTTCATAGGGTCAAAAATTCGAACCCCTTTTTTGTAAAGCTGCATTAAATCTTTATCTGATGAAACAATTGTAACCTTTGCACCCTTTTTAAGAATTTGATCAACATATGTAGCTATTAAATCATCTGCTTCATAATTAGGAAGATCCACAGATGGCAAATTAAATGCCAGGACTGATTTTCTTATATATTCAAATTGTGGAGCTAAATCGTCAGGCGCCTCAGATCTATTAGCTTTATAATCACTATAAATTTCATTTCTGAAAGTTTTTCTTGCTGAGTCGAATATTACTGCAAAATGTGTTGGTTTTTGCAAGTTTTGATTGGATTTTGAATCTTCTAATAATTTAAATAACATACTGCAAAAACCACTTACAGCACCTGTTGGAAGTCCATCGCTTTTTCTACTCAATGGAGGCAAAGCATAATAAGCTCTAAAAATATAACCAGAGCCATCAATCAAATAAAAATGATCTGTTTTTTGAATTTTATTCATGAAGTAATATTAAATATTATAATGATAACATATTCTGTATATAAAAAAATTTACTTTCAATTATTATAACAATTATAAGTAGATTATTTTTTATATTTTGAGTATTATTTAACAATGGAATTAACAAAAAATCTCACGCAAGCCAAACTATTTAAATCTCTGGTTGTTATTGTTCTTGGTTCAATAGCACTAACTATATCAGCAAAAATCAAAATTCCTTTCTATCCAGTTCCTATGACTATGCAAACATTTGTTGTATTATTTTTAGGAATAAGTTTAGGGCATAAAATTGCACTAGCTACAATTGGTCTATATCTAATTGAAGGAATTGCAGGGCTTCCTGTATTTTCAAATTCTCCTGAAAAAGGTGTTGGATTAATTTACTTTACAGGACCAACTATGGGTTACTTAATTGGTTTTTTAACGGCTGGTTACTTAGCTTCTAAAATAAAAGTTGATGATAATTTTTTTGTTATTTTATTTAAGTTAATTATCGCAACTTCAACAATCTATATTTTGGGTCTAATTTGGCTTGGAACATTGATTGGATGGGATAAACCAATTTTTGCTTTAGGCGCAAAACCATTCTTATTAGCTGAGATATTTAAAATTATGCTCTTAGCTCTTTTGACTAAACAGATAATTAAAATTAAAAAATTTATCTAGGTGATCTTTTGGAAAGAATTCTTTGAAGAGTTCTTCTGTGCATTTTAAGTCTTCTAGCTGTTTCAGAAACATTTCTATTACATAGCTCGAAAACTCTGTGAATATGTTCCCACTTAACTCTGTCAGCAGACATAGGATTTTCTGGAGGGGCTGCTTTTTTTGCAGGATCTGCTAATAGCGCTTTTTCAACATCTTCCGCATCAGCAGGTTTAGCGAGGTAATCAATAGCACCTTCTTTGATTGCAGCTACCGCTGTTGGAATATTTCCATAACCAGTTAACATTATAATCCTACTGTCACTATTTGAAGTCTGAATTTCTTTGACGACCTCAAGTCCATTACCATCTGAAAGCCTTAAGTCCACAACAGCAAAACCTGGTTTCTTAGTTTTTACAGATTCAACTCCTTTTTGTACACTCTCAGCTTGAAATACCTCAAATCCTTTTTTTTCCATCGCTCTAGCTAAACGCTCACGAAAAGGATTGTCATCATCCACGATTAACAATGACTTATTCTCAAAATCGCTAAGATTCTGTAGTTTTGCTTCTTCTTTCATAACCCTTATATGGGGTCTATACGAGATATTTCAATATATGAATTTTACACATTTCAGGCTTGAATTATTTACTTTACTTTAGTGCTGCTTACTTTTATATGCGAAAAATATTAAAGTTTTTGTAAAAAAGACTTTTTTTTATTAAATTTTTTTTTGGAGGCATTTAAAATGCAAAAATTTAAATCAGTTGAAGAATTAGTAAATCAACTGAAACCTGAAAAACCAGTTTACTGTATAAGAAAAAATTCCATAAAATCTGCTGTTAAATTTTTCTTAAACAAATTTCCAGGTAAAGTTTTATATGCAGTCAAAACCAATCCACATCCTGAAATAATCAAAATAATCATGGAAAGTGGAGTTGAACAATTTGATGTTGCATCAATTGAAGAAATTAAAAATATTAGAGCTTTTAGTAATACAGCTAAATGCTCTTATATGCATACTGTTAAGAGTAGAGAAAGTATAAAAGAAGCATATTTTAATTATGGTGTAAAAACTTTTTCTTTAGATACTAAAGATGAACTAATTAAAATAATTAAAAGTACAAATAACGCTAAAGATTTAGAATTATTTGTAAGAGTTGCTGTTTCTAACGAACATGCAGAAATTGATTTATCAAAAAAATTTGGTGCATTAACTTCTGAAGCAACAGGTTTGTTGAGACTTGTAAAACAGCATGCTAAAAAGATTGGTTTAAGTTTTCATGTTGGCTCACAATGTATGCATCCAATTTCTTATTCAAAAGGTATTAGTGAAATTGGAAATATAATTAAAAAGACAAAAATTATTCCAGATTATATTAATGTGGGTGGGGGTTTCCCTACAATCTATCCTGACTTAATTCCACAATCTTTAGATAGTTATTTTAATGAAATAAATAAGAGTTTAGAAAATTTAAAGCTTGAAAAACTTCCAGAAATTATTTGTGAACCTGGTAGAGCTTTAGTTGCTGAAAGTGGTTCAACAGTTGTAAGGGTTAATTTAAGAAAAAAACAAAAGCTTTATATAAATGATGGTACCTATGGAACCCTTTTTGATGCAGGTACACCAAATATTGTATTTCCATCTAGAATGATTAAAGAAAATTCTAATAAAATAATTTCAAAAAAATTAACTGCTTTTGATTTTTTTGGACCAACCTGTGATAGCATGGATTATATGAAAGGCCCTTTTTTGCTTCCAAATAATATTAAAGAAAATGATTATATTGAACTTGGTCAACTTGGGGCATACGGATTGACATTTAGAACTCAGTTTAATGGCTATTACTCAAATGAAATTTACGAAGTTGAAGATAACCCAATAATGACAATGTATGACAAAGACATTAATAAAGCTAACATGGTAGCTTAATGTCAGGCCAAAAAAATCCAGGTCATAACAGTAAAAGAGATTTTTTAAAAAATCCTGTTGAGCACATCGATATAACTTCTTTCGACTCTAGAAAAATTATATCCTCAATGGAAAAAATGTCATTTGTTTCTAGAGAAACAGCAAATGCTGCTAATATTTATAACGAGATGCTTAAAGATAAAGATTGTACAATTTTCCTTACCTTAGCAGGCTCTACTTCGGCAGCTGGATGTATGAATATTTATAAAGATTTAGTTAAATATAATATGGTGGATGCAATTGTTGCAACAGGTGCTTCTATAGTAGATATGGATTTTTTTGAAGCTCTTGGTTTTAAACATTATCAAGGTTCACAATTTCAAGATGATACTGAGCTGAGGGACAACTATATAGATAGAATTTATGATACCTACATAGATGAAGAAGAGCTTCAAATGTGTGATAAAATCATATGTGAAATCGCTAATAACCTAGAGGCAAGAAGCTATACTTCAAGAGAGTTCATTAATGAAATGGGAAAATATTTAAAAAATAACTCAAAGAAAAAAGACTCTTTAATTGAAACCGCTTTTGACAACAATGTTCCTATTTTCTGCCCTGCTTTTACCGACTCGAGCGCAGGATTTGGGTTAGTTATGCATCAAGAACAAAATCCAAAAAAACATATGACCATAGACTCAGTTAGAGAATTTAGAGAACTAACAGAAATTAAAATCAAATCTAAAAGTTCTGGATTATTTATGATTGGTGGTGGTGTGCCTAAAAACTTTATTCAAGATACTGTTATTTGTGCTGAACTATTAGGAAAAAATGTAGACATGCATAAATATGCTGTTCAAATTACTGTTGCTGATAGTAGAGACGGTGCATGTAGCAGCTCCACACTAAAAGAAGCAAGCTCATGGGGCAAAGTAGATATTACGAAAGAACAGATGGTGTTTGCAGAAGCAACTAGTGTTTTGCCATTAATTGCTAGTGATGCTTATCATAAAGGTGAGTGGAAAAATAGAACAAGAAAAAACTTTACAAAAATTTTTAAATAAAATTGAAATATCTCTTAAATAAAAACGGATTTTTAGGAATTGATAATAAGTTTAGCTTTAAAGAAAAAGCTGTAATTGTTCCATTTGGATTAGAAAAAACTGTCAGTTATGGAGGAGGAACAAGAAATGGACCTAAAGAAATTATAAAAGCATCTCATCAAGTTGAGCTATATGATGAAGAGTTTAACTGCGAACCTTATAAGAAAATAGGTATTAAAACTTTAAAACCATTTAAAATAGACAAAAATATTAAAAAAGCACTAAATAAAATCTCAAAAATTAATAAAGAGATTTTGGATAAAAAACTTTTCCCAATGACTTTAGGTGGAGAACATTCTATAACACCTGGATGTATTGTTCCTTTTACTAAAAAATATAAAAATATTTGCCTCTTGCATTTTGATGCTCATGCAGATTTACGTCAAAGCTATAATGGAGAAAAATTTTCACACGCCTCAGCAATTAGAAGGTGTCTGGATTATAAAAATGTTTCTTTAATTTCATTTGGGATAAGAAACATCTCGGAAAGTGAAATCCCATTTTTAAAAAAGAATTCGTCAAGAATAAATATTTTTTGGGCAAAAGATAAAAAAAAATGGAATTTTTCTAAATTTAAAAAACTGATTAAAAACAAAACTGTTTATCTAACATTCGACGTAGATGGACTAGATTCAAGTATTATGCCAGCAACTGGTACACCTGAACCAGGAGGACTTTTATGGGACGAAACATTAGATATAATAAGAATTGCAGCTAAAAACTCGAAAATTGTTGGTGCAGATATTAATGAACTGTCTCCAATTAAAGGATTTAATTCTTATAATTTTCTTGTTGCAAAGTTAGCATATAAAATTTTGTCTTATAAATTTTTATATTAAACTTTAATTGGTTTAATAATTTTCAATAACATTCTGAATGGTATCAACATTATTAGAGCAACTAAAATTTTTACTGCTAAATCACCAAGAGATAAAGTAACCCAAGGTACTCCAGTTGCATAAAATGATATTGAGAAGAATAAAAATGTATCAACTGTTGATCCAATCAAAGATGAAGTAAGTGGAGCTACAAACCACTCTTTTTTTCTTAATCGATCAAAAATTTGAATATCTAACAACTGTGCGGTAATAAAAGCTACCCCTGATCCTATTGCAATTCTAACAGAGATTAAATCTGCAAAATCTGTAGAGAATAACAATGTAAATATAATTCCTATTAAAAAACCCAAATATACAATTTGTCTTGCTAATAATTTTCCATATGATCTATTTGCTAAATCTGTTATTAAAAAAGCTATTGGATAACTAAAAGCTCCATAAGTTAAAATCTCATTTAATCCAAAAT
>CACHQB010000002.1 GCA_902581925.1 uncultured Pelagibacteraceae bacterium
GAAGAGGATCACCTTTAGCTGTTGGTTATGGACCAAATGAAAACTATCTAGGATCAGACTCCTATGCTTTGAAATCAATGACAAATAAAATCACATACCTTGATGATGGTGAATTTTGTGTTGTTAAAAAAGATCAGGTTCTTTTCTTCAATGAAGAAGGGAAAAAAGTTAATAAAAAAATATTAGAATTATCATCAGATGAAGCAAGTTATGACAAAGGTGATTTTAAACATTTCATGGCAAAAGAAATTGAAGAACAACCAACAACAATTAAAACTGGAATTAAAGAGTATGTAGATAATGTAAATAAAGATATAAATATTTTTAATTTTCCTTGGAAAATAGATGAAATTAATTCGATAACTTTAATTGGCTGCGGAACTGCATACCATTCTTGTTTAATGGCTAAATATTGGTTTGAGGAACTTACAAACTTGGATGTTAATATAGATATAGCGTCAGAATTTAGATACAGAAAAAATAGGTTTAAAAAAGATACTTTATATGTCTTTGTTTCACAATCAGGCGAAACTGCAGATACTTATGCAGCCTTAGATCTTTGTAATAAAAATAATATGAAGACATGTGCGGTAGTCAATGTAATTGAAAGCTCAATTGCAAGAGATTCTAATTTTGTTTTACCAATTCATTGTGGTCCTGAAATAGGAGTTGCATCAACAAAAGCATTTCTAGGTCAAATACTAGTATTGTATATTTTGGCCTTAAAACTTGGATCATTAAGAAAGGAAATTAAAAAACAAGAATATCAAGAAAAGATTAAAGACTTAAAAGATCTACCGGTATTAATAGAAAAAACTTTATTACATGATCATGATATTCAGGCAATATCCTCAACATTTAATGAGGCTAAAGGTTCAATGTTTTTAGGAAGAGGTTATTCATATCCGATAGCTTTAGAAGGAGCATTAAAATTAAAAGAACTTTCATATGTTCATGCTGAAGGATATCCAGCAGGTGAAATGAAACACGGGCCATTAGCTTTGATTGAAGAGGGTATGCCAGTTGTAGTTTTAGCTCCAAGAGATAATTATTACAAAAAAACTATTTCAAATATGCAAGAAGTTATAGCTAGAGGTGCAAAAGTATTATTAATAACAAATAAAAGTAAAGATGAAGTTGTCTCTGAAAATATTTGGGAAACAATAGAGGTTGAGAATACTAATGATGATCTGCTTCCATTTTTATTAACGATACCCCTTCAAAAATTAGCTTATTATTCAGCTCTTAAAAAAGGTTATGATATTGATAAGCCAAGAAATTTGGCTAAATCTGTCACTGTTGAATAAACTTAAAACTCTGTTAAAACACTTTCAGGTTGAATATGAAAAGTTGGAAAAAAAATAGTTGGAGAAAATATCCAGTTAAACACATACCTGAGTATCCTGATAAAAAAGAACTAGATAAGGTATTAGATAAGATTGGAACATTTCCTCCCTTAGTCTTTGCTGGTGAAACAAGACATCTTAAAAGTCAGTTAGCTGATGTCGTAGATGGTAAAGCGTTTTTACTTCAAGGTGGAGACTGCGCAGAAAGTTTCGCAGAATTTAACCCAGATAACATAAGGGATACATTTAAACTAATGTTACAAATGTCATTAGTTATGACTTATTCTGCATCCTTACCAGTTGTTAAAGTTGGAAGAATAGCTGGACAGTTTTCAAAACCTAGAAGTGCTCCAACAGAAATTAAAGACGGTGTAGAACTGCCAAGCTACTTAGGCGATAACATAAATGCAATGGAATTTACAGAGAAAGCAAGAGTTCCAGATCCTAAAAGATTGTTTAAAGCTTATTCTCAATCAGCTGCAACTCTCAATCTTATTAGAGCTTTTTCAAAAGGAGGTTTTGCAGATTTAAATAAAGTTCATTTATGGAATTTAGATTATATTAAAAAAAGCCCGCAAGCTAAAAAATTTAAAGATCTTGAAGATAAAATTGCTGATGCTATAGCTTTTATGAGAGCATGTGGAATTACCTCAGATTTTAATAATAGGTTGTATACTGTAAATTTTTGGACATCGCATGAAGCTTTATTGTTACCTTTTGAAGAGTCTATGACTAGAACTGATTCTACTACTGGGGAAAATCATGATACTTCAGCCCACTTTGTTTGGATTGGAGATAGAACTAGACAATTAGATGGTGGCCATGTTGAATTTTGCAGAGGCATAGAAAATCCAATAGGCATTAAATGTGGACCGACTTTAAAAGCAGATGATTTAATCAATCTTTGTAATCGTATAAATCCAAGAAATGAAAAAGGAAAAATTACACTGATTTCTAGATTTGGTGCAGATAATGTCTCAAAATTTTTACCAAAATTAATTAGAGCTATAAAAAAAGAGGGATTAAATGTGATTTGGTCATGTGATCCTTGTCACGGAAATACAATTAAAGCTGCAACAGGATTTAAAACAAGGCCATTCAATAGTGTTTTAAGAGAAGTAAAAGAAGTTTTTTCATGCCATCAAAGTGAAGGAAGTTATGCGGGTGGCTTACATATTGAATTGACTGGTCAAGATGTAACTGAGTGTATAGGAGGTGCACAAAAGATATCTGAAAAAGATTTATCTTCTAGATATCATACTCATTGTGATCCAAGACTTAATGGAAACCAAGCTTTAGAATTAGCTTTTTTAATATCAGATGAGATTAAAAAGAATAGCATGTATTCGAAAAATGCAGATAGAGCGGCATCTTAATACATTGTAAAATTTCGAAAAATAAATATTTTCAATTCTATGGAACCTTCTAAAAAAGTAAAATTCATCTCTGATTGGATTAAAAACTATGTAAATAATATGCCTACAAGAGCAGAGTCATTAATTATAGGTATTTCTGGTGGAATCGATTCTTCAGTATCAAGCACACTTAGTGCAATGACAGGTTTAAAAACTATTGTTTTGTCTATGCCAATAAAACAAAAATCCCATCAACATGATTTAAGTTTAAAGCACCAAGAATGGTTAGTAAAAAACTTCAAAAATATTGAAGCACATACAATTAATCTAGACGAGTTATTTCTAGCATTTAATTCAAGCTTATCGAAATTTGATAGTGAACATGGAATGGCTAATTCAAGAGCTAGATTGAGAATGACCACTCTTTATCAGGTAGCTGCAGCTAATAAAGGAATTGTTGTAGGAACGGGAAACAAAGTCGAGGATTTTGGTGTTGGATTTTACACAAAGTATGGTGATGGTGGAGTTGATATTTCACCAATAGCAGATTGTAATAAATCTCAAGTGTGGGAATTAGGAAAAGAATTAGGAATTTTGAAAGAGATTATCGATGCTTCTCCAACTGACGGATTATGGGATGATGGTAGAACCGACGAAGGTCAACTTGGATTAAAATATAATGAATTAGAAGAAGCTATGGAGAATCCAAATTCACCGAATCGTGCAAAATACGAAAATATTAGAAAACAAAATATGCATAAAATGGAGCCAATTCCTGTATGCATAATTCCAAATTAATCAAATAGATTCACAAATCTATAATTTAAGTATATTTCTTCAACTATGAGTTTAGATATTTTTTTAACAAATAATCTTACTAACAAAAAAGAAAAATTTATTCCTCAAGATAAAAATAATGTAAGAATGTATGTTTGTGGCCCAACTGTTTATGATGATCCACATATTGGTAATGCTAGACCAGTTGTTGTATTTGATGTTCTTTTTAAAATTTTAAAAAATGAATATCCAAATGTAACTTATGTCAGAAATATTACAGATGTTGATGATAAAATAATAAAATCATCAAATGAAAAAAATATTTCTATTTTAGATCTTACAAAAAAAATTACTCAAAACTTTAATGAAGATTGTATTTATCTAAATTGTGAAAAACCAACTCATGAGCCTAAAGCAACTAAGCATATTCCTGAGATGATAGAAATGATCTCTGAATTAATTAAAAAAGGATTTGCATACGAAAACAACAAGCATGTTTATTTCGAGGTAAAAAAATTTGAAGATTATGGTCAATTATCAAATAAAAAATTAGATGAATTGGTTGCAGGATCAAGAATTGAAGTAAGCGATAATAAAAAAAATCCTGAAGATTTTGTTCTATGGAAACCATCAGAAACAGACGAGCCATCATGGGATTCACCTTGGGGCAATGGAAGACCTGGTTGGCATTTAGAATGTTCAGCAATGTCTAAAAAATATTTAGGAAAAGAATTTGATATTCATGGTGGAGGTATTGACTTGTTGTTTCCTCATCATGAAAATGAAATAGCTCAATCAAGATGTGCAAATGATAGCAAGGCGTTTGCTAATTATTGGTTGCATAATGCTTTCATAACTATGTCAAATGAAAAAATGGCAAAATCTCAAGGTAATATTTTAAAAATTAAAGATTTTAGAAATAATAAAAGTGGTCAAGTTTTAAGATTGGCTTTAATGAGTGCACATTATCGACAGCCACTCGATTGGAATGATAAACTTTTAGAGGACTGTGAAAATACAATTAGTAAATGGTATAATGTTTATTTAAACATTGAAAGAAAAACTAAAATTTCAGATGAAATTTTAAAACCTCTTCTCGATGATTTAAATACTCCAGGCTATATTGCCAATTTGCATAAATTGTATGAGAAAGCATCAAAAGGTTCTGATGAAGATAAAAGGCTATTTATTTCTGCATGTCATTTTATTGGATTATTAAATGAAACTAAAGAGGATTGGTTAAAATTTAAGAAAAGCAAGGTATCAATTTCTGAAAATGAAATTTTAATTAAAATTAATAAAAGAAATGAGGCTAGATTTAATAAAAATTATGAGGAAGCTGATAATATAAGAGATGAGCTTTTAGACAAAGGTGTTTTAATAGAAGATAAAGATGGTAAAACGGTCTGGAAATTTAAATGAGCAAAGATCGGTTATATATTTTTGATACAACGCTCCGTGATGGTGCCCAGACTCAAGGTGTAGATTTTTCAATTGATGATAAAGAAAAGATATCATTATCTCTTGATACATTAGGTGTTGATTATATTGAAGGAGGTTGGCCAGGAGCAAATCCTACAGATACTGAATTTTTTAATAAGAGTCATGATTTTAAATCTGCAAAATTAACTGCATTTGGAATGACCAAAAAAACTGAACATAGTGCTGAGAATGATCCAATGCTATCCTCATTAATTAATTCAAAAAGTTCATCAGTATGTTTGTTTGGTAAATCTTGGGATTTTCAAGTGGATGTTGCTCTTGGTATTTCAAATAATCAAAATCTTTCAAATATAAGTGAAAGTGCAAAACATATAGTTAAATCTGGTAAAGAGTTCATGTTTGATGCGGAACATTTCTTTGATGGGTATAAATCTAATCCTGAATATGCAATATCTTGTTTAAAAGCAGCCTATGATAATGGTGCTAGATGGATTGTTTTATGTGATACAAATGGTGGAACCCTTCCTCATGAAGTAACTAAAATTGTAAAAGACGTCATTAAACATATTCCTGGTAAAAATTTAGGAATTCATGCTCATAACGATACTGAAAATGCAGTAGCTAATAGTTTAGCTGCTGTTCAAGCAGGAGTCAGACAAGTTCAGGGTACTTTAAATGGATTAGGAGAGAGATGCGGAAATGCAAATTTAGTTTCACTAATTCCAACTTTTTTTTTAAAAAAAGATTTTTATGAAAATTATGAATTAAATATTAAACGTGAAAATTTAAAAAATTTAACTCAATGCTCAAGGTTATTAGATGAACTGTTAAACAGAAAACCAAACAAACATCTTCCTTATGTTGGTGCTTCAGCTTTTTCTCACAAAGGTGGCATGCATGTTTCTGCTGTTCAAAAAGATCCAAAAACTTACGAACATGTTAATCCTGAGGAAGTTGGAAATTCAAGAAATATAGTTGTTTCTGATCAATCTGGGCAGTCAAATATAATGTCTAGATTAAATTTAATAGGAATTAAAGTTGAGAAAAGTGATCCAAAAATTAAAAAACTTTTAGATGAAGTTAAAGATAGAGAATTTATCGGTTATAGTTACGATGGTGCTGATGCGTCTTTTGAATTATTAGCACGAAGATTAATGGGCGAGATACCAAGATATATTTCAATTAATGAATATGATGTTTCAGTTAAGAAAGACAATGCAGGAGAAATTGTTTCATATGCAAAAGCTCAATTAGAAGTAGATGGAAATAAAATTTTGTGTGAGGGACAAGGAAATGGACCTGTTAATGCTCTAGATAATGCTATTAGAAAGAATGTTAATAAGCTTACAAAATATTCAGTATATTTAAAAGATTTAAGACTTGTTGATTATAAAGTTAGAATTTTAAATACTGGTACTGAAGCTGTAACAAGAGTTAGCATAGAAAGTACAGACTCTAAAGGTGTCAATTGGTTCACTATTGGGGTATCACCAAATATCATTGATGCATCCTTCAAAGCTTTAGTTGATAGTTTAGATTACAAGTTATTTAAGGATAAAGCTCCTGGAAGTTTGTAAGAATGAAAATTAAAAAATTTTCAGAAAAACCTTTAGACGTAGAAACAAGAATTGGCGCTAAACCAATAGTTTGTTACCCTAACTCTAATCTTGAAGAAAAAAATTTAAATATTTTACATTCTGCACGTAAACACCTGGTTAAAAAAGATGAGGTTATTATCCCACCAAGAGACGCAAAAACATTCGAGGTTAAATTTGGTGAGTTTTTTAGAATTGAAAGTGTAGAAGGACCTCAAGTAGGAGATTTAAACCTATTTAATTTAAATAATTTAGAGGAAAAATTTTACTCAGGAAAAACAAGGGCTCTTTATGGAACACATCTTTCAGTAGGTGATAAAATGTTTAGTAGTTTCCCATATCTCAGATCTTTAGCAACAATTACTTGGGATACATTAGATTGGTATGGTTACGATAAAGATGGAGGTTCGGTTCATGATGTGATTGGCACGAGATGTGATCCTTATACCTCAAAACTTTTGAGTGATAAGGATTATCACTATTGTTGTCACTCAAATTTAACTAGATCTTTAATTAAAGAAAAAAATGTTCAACTAGACCATGCAGAAAAAATAGTTCATGATGTATTAAACGTCTTTATGTTAACTGGATTTACAAATGATACTAATCAATATTTTATGAAAGCAAGTCCAGTTAGACCAGGTGATTATTTAGAATTTTTTGCAGAAACAGATTTATTGGGTGCTCTTTCTGCTTGTCCAGGAGGTGATTGTGGATCAGAACATTCGTCTGATGTAGCAAAATGTTATCCTTTAAAAGTTTCTATTTGGAAAGTAGATCCTAAATATTTAAATAATATAGAACCATCAGCTATTTCAAAATATAATAGAAATCATGGCATAGATTAATGTCTATCAATAATATTTTTTTCATTTTACACAAGCCGCAGCTTTCAGAGAATATTGGTGCATGTGCGAGAGGAATGAAAAATTTTAATTTTCAAAAATTAATTGTTGTTGATCCAAAGCCAATATTCCCAAATGATAAAATTTTGGCAACTTCTGTTGGTGCTAAAAATATAATTAATAAAGCAAAAAATTTTGAAGATTTAGAAATATCTTTAAAAAATATTGATATAGTGATTGCTACATCTGCAAGATTTAGAAATAAAAATATTAAACATATCCAATTAGAAGATTTAAAAAAAATAAATTTTAAAAAAAAAGTAGCTTTCTTATTTGGATCAGAGGCATCTGGTTTGTCAAATAACGAAATAAGCTATGCAAATTACACTCTTCAAATTCCAACAAATCCTGATTTTAAATCATTAAATATATCTCATAGCTTAATAATAATTGCACAATATGTATCAAGTATAATCAATTCAAAAGTATCTTCTTTTAAAAAATCAAACAAAGTAAAATCAGCCTCTAAAAAAGAGATAGTTGCTATGGCAAATCTTTGTATAAAGAATCTTGAAGATATTAATTTCTTTAAATCAAAAGAGAAGAAGCCGATAATGCTTGAAAACTTGAGGAATATTTTTTATAGAATGGAATTATCAACCAAAGAAACACGTATTTTATCTGGTGTATTTGCAAGTTTAGGTAAAAAACGTTGATTGACAAAATTAAGAGTAAGTTTATAAAGCCCACTATTAAATGACAAAAAGATTAAACTCTAAACATAAAGTAGATAGAAGATTAAAAGTTAACCTTTGGGGCAGACCTAAAAGTCCTTTTAATACAAGAGCCTATGGACCAGGACAACATGGTCAAACAAAAACATCAAAACCATCAGATTATGGAATTCAGCTTCAGGCTAAACAAAAATTAAAAGCCTATTATGGTAACATTAACGAAAGACAATTTAGAAATATTTACAAAAAAGCAGTAATGCTTAAAGGTGATACTGGTGAAAACTTAATTGGCCTTCTAGAAAGAAGATTAGATTCTGTGATCTACAGAGCAAAATTTGCAACAACAATATTTTCAGCCAGACAATTAATTAATCATGGCCATGTAAAAGTTAATGGTAAAAAAGTAAATATTGGGAGCTATTTAGTTGGAGAAGAGGATTCAATTGAGATTAGAGATAAATCTAAACAACTTGCAATAATTGATATTGCTCTTGCAAACAAAGAAAGAGAAACTCCAGAATATATTCAGATGGATGAAAAAAACAAAAAACTAAAGTTTGTTAGAGTTCCAAAATTTGAAGAAGTTCCATATCCAATTGTTATGGAACCTAATTTAGTAATCGAATATTATTCTAGATAATTAGCTCTTAGCTTTAAAATTTATATTTTTGCTTTCAAAAAGTTTTGCTAATTCACCGCTTTCGTACATTTCTTTAACAATGTCACATCCACCTATAAATTCATTTTTTACATAAAGCTGAGGGATTGTTGGCCAATCACTATATACTTTAATACCCTCTCTTAAATTTTGATTTTCTAAAACATTTACCCCTTTAAAATTTACTTCAAGAACTTTTAAAATGTTAGAAGTAGCCATTGAAAATCCACATTGTGGAGCGTCAGGTGTTCCTTTCATAAATAAACAAACCTCGTTGTTTTCAATTTCATTTTTTATTAAATCATTTGTTTGTTGATCCATTTTAATTCTCCTTTGTTTTAATTGCTAAAGCATGAAGTTCATTACCCATTCTACCTTTTAACGCGTTGTAAACCATTTTGTGCTGCTCAATTTTACTTTTTCCAGAAAATTGAGACGAAGTAACGGTTGCTGAATAATGATTTCCATCACCTGCCAAATCTTGTATTTCAACAATTGCATCTGGCATTGCTTCTTTTATAAAATTCTCAATTTCTTTTAAATCCATCGCCATTATTTACTCATATAGTTTGTAAGCCAACTTTTATTAGAAGTTGATAATTCGTCAATTGTAACTTTTGTCTTATCATTAATATATAGTTCATTTTCAATAATTGTGCCAAGTTCATCGAAATGGACTGCATTTTTATTCAATATATCAGCTACTTTTTTAAAATCTATTTTGCTTATTTCTATAATATATCTACCTTGATCTTCAGCAAATAAGTATTCTATTTCATTAATTAGATATTTAGGTTTTTTAATATTTATTCCTTTTTTTCCTTTAATTGACATTTTTGCTACCGCAGTAATTATACCACCCAAAGAAACATCGTGTGCGCTTCTTATTAAATTATTATTAATCAATTTGAGCAATGTTTCTCCATTATTTTTTTCATTAAATAGATTTACTTCAGGTGGAGGTCCATTTTTCTCATCTAAAATGTTTCTTGCAAATAAACTTTGATCAATATGTCCTTCAGTTTTTCCAATTACTAAAACCAAATTATCAATTTCTTTAAACTCCATAGTGATCATATTTTTGTAATCCTTTATTAAACCAACTCCACCAATAGCAGGTGTAGGTTTTATACCTTGCTCTTTTGTTTGGTTATAGAAAGATACATTTCCAGAAACCACTGGGAACTTTAAATACTCGCTTGCTTCACCAATTCCTTGAACACATTCAACAAACTCTCCCATATTTTCCTCGTTTTCAGGACTACCAAAATTTAAACAATTAGTAATAGCAATTGGTTTTGCACCAACAGATACTAAATTTCTAAAACTCTCACAAACAACTTGTTTTCCGCCAGTTAACGGGTGTGCCCAACAATAAACTGCAGAAGAGTCGACAGAAGCGGCAACAGCTTTATTTGTTCCATGAACTCTTACAACACCTGCGTCTCCACCAGGTTTTTGTATTGTGTCGCCCATTACCGTATGATCATATTGTTGCCAAATCCATTCTTTGCTACACACATTAGGATTTGATAAAATTTTTTTTAAAGTATCAATAATTTTTAAATGTTTAATGTCTTCTTTTTTAATTTTATTCTTTTTAGGAAGTTTTGCTTTTTTCCATTTTCGATCATACATAGGAGAGTTTTCAACTAAGGTATTAACCGGTATGTCTGCGACTTTTTTTTCATCAAAATAAAGTTCTATTTTTTTTGATTTAGTGGTCTGACCTATTACAGCAAAATCTAAGTTCCATTTATCAAATATTTTTTTTGCTTGTTCCTCTTTACCGTTTTCTAAAACAATCAACATTCTTTCTTGGCTTTCTGAGAGCATTATTTCATAGGGAGTCATCTTGGCTTCTCTACAAGGTACTTTATTTAAATTAATTTCTATTCCAAGGTTTCCTTTTGAAGCCATCTCAATACTTGATGAAGTTAATCCGGCAGCACCCATATCTTGAATGGCTATAATGGAGTCTCCAGCCATTAGCTCTAAACAAGCTTCAAGTAAAAGTTTTTCAGTAAACGGATCTCCCACTTGAACTGTAGGTTTTTTTTCTTCAATTTTTTCATCAAAACTAGCTGAGGCCATACTTGCACCGTGGATTCCATCTCTTCCTGTTTTCGATCCAACATAGATTACGGGTTTATTTAATCCTGCTGCTTTAGAGTAAAAGATCTTATCTTTTTTAACTAATCCCAAAGTCATAGCATTGACCAAAATATTTCCGTTATAAGAACTATCAAAACTTGTTTGTCCAGCTATTGTAGGAACTCCCATACAATTTCCATAACCACCTATGCCATGAACAACACCTCTTAATAAATTTTTAGTTTTTTTATTTTGTGGTGATCCAAAATGTATTGAGTTCAAGTTAGCTATTGGTCTTGCACCCATTGTAAATACATCGCGCATTATACCACCAACACCAGTTGCAGCACCTTGATATGGTTCAATAAATGAAGGGTGATTATGACTTTCTATTTTAAAAACTATCGCATCATTATCCTCAATATCGATAACACCAGCGTTTTCTCCCGGGCCTTGAATAACTTTCTTTCCTTTAGTAGGTAGTTTTTTTAGGTGTAATCTTGATGATTTATAAGAACAATGTTCATTCCACATTGCAGAAAAAATACCTAGCTCTGTGATATTGGGGTTTCTCTTTAATAGCTTACAAATTTTAGCGTATTCATCTTTCTTTAAACCGTGATCAACTGCTACTTGTTCGTTTACAATCATTTTAAATTGTTGATTAAATTTTTAAAAAATAATGATCCATCCTCACCTGATAAAGATGTATCAATCATTCTTTCAGGGTGGGGCATCATTCCCAGAACATTTTTTTCTTTGTTAAATATACCAGCAATATTTTTTATGGATCCATTGGGATTAAATTGGTCTTCAATTTTTCCATTTTCATCACAATACTTAATAGCTATTTGATTATTATCTTCAATTTCTTTTAATTGATCATTGGTACAAAAATAATTTCCCTCATTATGAGCGATATGAAATTCTAAAACTTCGTTATCAACATTTTTAAAATATTTATTTTTTTTATCATTAATTTTTACAAAAACATTTTTACAAATAAATTCTAAATATTTGTTTCTAAGCAAAACACCTGGAACTAAACCAGTTTCTACCAATATTTGAAATCCATTACAGATGCCCATAACCATACCTCCTGAATTTGCAAAATTAATTACTGACTGCATTATTTTTGATTTAGATGCCATACTTCCACATCTTAAGTAGTCTCCATATGAAAAACCACCTGGTAATACAACCAAATCACTTTTTGGTAATTCAACATCAGCATGCCAAACCATTTTATTTTTAAATCCAAATTTTTTTAGAGCAACATCCATGTCTCTATCACAATTTGAACCAGGAAAAGTAATAACTGATGATTTCATTAATTACTTTAAATCAATAATTTTATAATTTTCAATTACAAGATTTGCCAAAAGTTTTTTACACATTTCTTCAACTTTTGCTTTAGCTTTGTCATTATCAGTTTCTTTAGTATCTATTTCAAAATATTTACCTTGCCTAACTTCATTAACATCATCAAAACCCATTCCATCAAGAGTTTGATGAATAACTTTTCCTTGTGGATCAAGTACATCTTTTTTCAAAGTTATGATTACTGAAATTTTCATTTTTTCTTTCTTTTAACTGAAGATAATTTAGTTACATTTACAGCAGAAACGTTAGATTGCTCATGAAGTATACCCAATCTTTTAGCAACCTCAGTATAGGCTGGAATTAAATCACCCAGATCTTTTCTAAATCGATCTTTATCTAATTTTTTTTCTGTAATACTGTCCCACAATCTGCATGTATCAGGACTTATTTCATCTGCTAAAATAACCTCATTTTTTCCATCAATTTTTATTCTTCCAAATTCTAATTTAAAATCGATAAGTTTAATTCCTACACCTCTAAACATACCAATCATAAAATCATTAATTCTTAAAATCATTTTTTTAACTTTATCTATTTCCGTTTTTGAGGCCCAATCAAATGCTAAAATATGCTCTTCAGATATTAATGGATCTCCAAGTTTGTCATCTTTTAAGCAGTATTCAATTAAAGGTTCTTTTAATACAGTGCCGTCCTCAATACCCAGTCTTTTAGTAATTGAACCTGTTGCAACATTTCTCACAATGAATTCAATCGGAATTATTTCCACAAGTTTTATAATTTGTTCACGCATATTTAATCTTTTAACTAAATGATTTTTAATTCCTATTTGAGAGAGATTAGAGAGTATGTGTTCTGATATTCTATTATTTAGAACACCTTTGCCTTCAATTGTAGTCTTTTTTTGATTATTGAATGCAGTTGCATCATCTTTAAAATATTGGATAACCAAGTTTTTATCATTTGTTGCATAAATGATTTTAGCTTTTCCTTCGTATAATTTTTTACCTTTTTTCATTATTTAAAAACTCTTCTAAAGATAAAATTTACATTTTTAAAGTGTTTAGAATAATTAAATATAGAATTTATTTTTTTAGATGAAATTTTACTCATTACAAATTTATCAGATAAAATGACGTCAATTAAGTTTAAATTTTCTGCAAAACATTTTTTTGCATAAGATTGTACAATCTTGTATGATTTTTCTCTGCTTAGACCTGTCTTAGTTAACTCCAGCATTACTTCTTGAGAAAAAATTAAACCTCTCGTTAAATTTAAGTTTTCAAGCATTTTTTTTGGATAAATAATCATGTTATCTAAGATATTTGCGAGTCTAACTAATGCAAAATCAGTTGTTATATTAGCATCTGGTCCAATATTTCTTTCAACACTTGAGTGAGAAATATCTCTTTCATGCCAAAGTGCTATGTTTTCAAGAGCTGGGATAACTGCACTTCTTACCATTCTAGCTAAGCCTGTTAAATTTTCACTTAATATTGGATTTTTTTTGTGTGGCATTGCTGAAGAGCCTTTTTGATTTTTAGAGAAATATTCTTGTAGCTCATAAACTTCAGTTCTTTGCAAATGTCTTATTTCAGTAGCCACCCTTTCAATAGATCCTGCAATAATTCCTAAAACAGAAAAATAAAAAGCATGTCTGTCTCTTGGAATTACTTGTGTCGATATTGGCTCAACATTTAGACCTAATTTATTAGCAACATGTTTTTCAACATTAGGATTAATGTTGGCAAATGTACCAACAGCACCAGAAATTGCACATGTAGAGACTTCATCAATAGCATCTTTAAGTCTTTTTTTATTTCTTTTAAATTCCTCATAAAATGATGCTAATTTTAAACCAAAAGTAATTGGCTCAGCATGGATACCATGACTTCTTCCCATACATGGAGTAAATTTATATTTTTTTGCTTGTCTTTTTAAGACTTTTAAAATTTGATCAATATCTTTTAAGATAATTTTACCTGATTGCACTAATTGAATATTAAAACTAGTGTCTAAAACATCTGAAGAAGTCATTCCCTGATGTAGGTACCGTGCTTTAATTCCAGCTTTTTCAGTAACAGAAGTAAGAAATGCTATGACATCATGTTTTACTTCAGATTCTATTTTGTGAATTCTGCTTACATTAATTCTAGCTTTTTTTTTAACTACTGAAGCAACACCTCTTGGAATTTGACCATGTTTTTCCATTGCTTCTGCAGCTGCAACCTCAACATCTAACCAGATTTTGTATTTATTTTCTTCTGACCAAATATCAGTTAATTCTTTTCGCGAGTATCTTTTAATCATTAATTATAAGTATGGAGGCTTTGAATAACCTTTAGCAGATTCTGTAAAGATTTCATAACCATTTTCAGTAATTCCTAACGTATGTTCAAATTGTGCAGATAAAGATTTATCTTTTGTAACAGCTGTCCAACCATCATTCAACATTTTAACATCATATTTGCCAGCATTTATCATTGGTTCTATAGTAAATGTCATACCTGGTCTTAATTCCATCCCTGTATTTTTTTCACCGTAGTGTAAAATATTTGGTGGTTCATGAAATATTGTACTAATACCATGACCACAAAAATCTCTCACAACTGAAAAACCCTTTTCTTCAACAAACGATTGAATTTCGTAACCAATATCTCCTAATTTAACTCCAGGTTTTAAAATTCTAATTGCTCTCATCATAGACTCGTGTGTAGCATCTATAAGATTGTTTAATTTAATTGGAGTTTTTCCAATACAAAACATTCTACTTGTATCACCATAATGCTCATCAACGATTGCAGTTACATCAACATTTACAGCATCACCTTCTTGTAAAATTCTATCAGAGGGAATGCCATGACACACAACATGGTTTAAAGAAGTACATAGAGATTTTGTGAAACCTCTGTAGTAAAGTGGTGCAGAATAACCACCATTATCTCTAATAAATTCATATCCTAATTTATCTATATGATCAGTAGAAACGCCTTCTTTAATATTTTCGGTTAACATATCTAAAGTCCTAGCAGCCAGGTTACCTGCGGCTCTCATTTTTTCAAATTTTTCTTTGTAATCAGTCATCAATAATCTTTAATTTTTTATCTATAAAAATTTTCTTAGAACTTATATCACATCTGTAAGCTAAAAAATTTACACCAGCTTTTTTAGCTATTAAATAATTTTTGTAATATTCTTCATCTATATCTTTAGCTATTTTAAAATATTTCATATTTTGAATTTGAACTAAAAATACCAAATATGTTTTATAACTTTTTTTTATGGCATCAATAAGGGTTAATAAATGCTTAATTCCTCTAGCTGTTGGTGCATCTGGAAATTCAGCAGTGTCTTTATTTCTAAATAAAGTGACATTTTTAACTTCAACAAAAGCTTTTTGACCCTTTTTTTCTAATAAAAAATCAAATCTTGTTTCTTTATTAAAAAAAACCTCGGGTTTTATAATGTCATTATTCTTAAGCTCGTTTATTAGATTATTTTTGAGACCATGCTCAGCTATTCTGTTAGCCATATGAGTATTCACACCTACTAAATTTTTTCTAGATTTAATAATCTCTAATCCATATTTAAGCTTTCGTTTTGGATCATTATTAGGAAGTAAATAAACTTCATTTCCTTTATCCAATAATCCTTTCATTGATCCTGTATTAGGACAGTGAGCTGTGACAATTTCTTTACTTAGTTTTACATCAGCAAAAAATCTTTTATAACGTTTGATTAGTTTGCCTTTTATCAAAGACTTGGTAAATTCCATTACTAAACTATATATTTCATATGGATAAAAAAGTAAAAGTTAATGCATCAATATTAATCATTGGTAATGAAATTTTGTCTGGTAGAACCCAAGACACAAATACCTCAACTTTAGCAATATGGTTAAATTCAATTGGAGTTAATGTTGCAGAAGTTCGAGTCATTCCTGATGTTGAAAAAACAATTGTGGATACTTTAAATTTACTTAGGTCAAAATATGACTATGTTTTTACAACTGGAGGTATAGGACCAACACATGATGATATTACTGCTCAATCTGTATCAAAGGCTTTTGGAATAAAATACGAAGTCCACAAGGAAGCTTTTAAAATTTTAGAAAAATATTATCAACCAGGTGAATTTAATGATGGGAGACAAAAAATGGCCTGGATGCCTCAGAATGCAAAATTAATTTTAAATCCAACAAGTGGCGCACCAGGTTTTAATGTTGAAAATGTTTTTTCTTTACCTGGTGTTCCCTCTATTTTGAAATCTATGTTAGGTGGTTTAACAAATGAAATTGTTGGAGGAGAACCAATTAAAAGCCTTACAATCAGTCTAAAAACAGTCGAAAGTGAAATAGCTAACTCTTTAACAAAAGTTCAGGATGATAATAAAGATGTTGAAATAGGAAGCTATCCATTTTTTCATGCAGGTAAATTAGGAGTCTCGATAGTAATAAGATCAGAAGATCAAAATAAAATAGATAATTGTAATTCTCAAATTTTAAAATTTGTGAGTGAAAAAAAAATTGAAGTAGTGGATCGTTAATGTTGTATTTTGCTTATGGTAGTAATCTTCATCACTTTCAAATGAAACGTAGATGCAAAGATAGTATTTTTTTAAAAAAAATAAATTTAAAAGATTTCAGATTAACCTTTAGAAGCAAATATAGAGCTGCAGATATTGAGGCAAAAAAAAATTCATTTGTTCCTGGAGCCTTGTTTGAAATTTCTAAAAGTGATGAGAAAAAGTTAGATGTTTATGAAGATTTTCCGATTCTTTATAAAAAGTATTATTTTAGTTATTATGGAAATAAAGTTATGACTTACACAATGGTAAAAAAAACACCATTTAAATATCCAACAGAGAGATATTTAAATGTTGTAAAAAAAGGTTATCGTGATTGTAAGCTCGATAAAAAATTTTTAATTAAAGCTTTACAATTTTAATATTAGACATAAATTAAAATCATGTTTCGTATTTTATTTTTCTATTTATTATTTTCTTTTTTATTTACAGCAAACGCATTTGCTTATTTTGATCCAGGAACAGGTTCTTATATTATACAATTAATTTTAGCTTTTTTAGCCTCATGTTATTTTTTTATTACTAATCCAGTAAAGTTTATAAAAGAAAAAATTAAAAATTTTAGAGAAAAGAATAAAGTTGATAAAAAAGATTCGAACAGAAGTAATTAATATTTTTGGCTTATCGCTATTATTATTAGCTTCGTTTTATTTTTTCAAATTTTCTGTATTCGCTGTTCCGGATATATTTTTCATTTTATATGAATTATCTAAAATTTTACTTTTATTATTAATTTTAAATTTATTATTTGTCTTTACGCAAAACAATAAGTTTAAAAATTTTTTTTTATTTCTTTTTTTAATTTTTATATCAATATTTTTTTTAAAACTGTTATTTAATATGTCTGGGAATATTTCACTTCATTTTTTCTTAAAAAAAATTTACTCTTTTATATTTGGCTTTAAAATTGATGGAAAAATTCCTCTTTCAGCAAAAATTATGTCTTATATTACACCATTTATTTTTATTATTTTGATACTTTTATTTCTAAGGAAAAAATTAACTAAAGTTAAAAAGTTTTTTGTGATTTTTGGTTTTTTTGCAAGCTTAATAATAGCATGGGATTTAATTAAAATTTTTGATAAACAACAAATATCAAATAAAAATAATTCCGGTTATACAGAGGTATTAAACAAAAATAACAAAAAAGTATTATGGTTGTTATTTGATGGTCTTGATCCAGAATATATAAATTTTTCAGTGAATAAAAAAAAATTATTTACTGGTTTAAATTATTTGAAAGATAATGGGGTATTTCATGAAAATATGTACCCACCATCTAATTGGACCCTTTATTCTATGCCATCTCAATTAATGGGCATAAATATAATTAACATGATACCTAAACATGACACTTTAATATTTGAAACACTTGATAACAGATTTGTTCCTTTTAACTTTGAGAATACAATTTTCGGAGATGTCAATGATTTGGGTTATAACGTTTCTTTAATATCAAGTGTTTTAGAATATTGTTCAGCATATTTAATATCACAAAAATGGAATAGTTGTGAAGACATAAACAGCCAAAATAAATCAAATGTTATTTTTATTGAATCTATTAAGTTTTATTTTAGTTTTTTATATAAGTTTAAAAATTTTTTAAGTGAGTTAAAAATAATTGTACCTAAAACTGATAAATCAATAAATAATATTTCTTTAAAAGAAAATCTACCAAAAGTTAAAATTAATGATTTAGATTTTAATAATTTATATTTTGAAAATAATTTTGCTACAGATCACACAGGTTTTATTAACCTAGACAAAATTTTAAAAGGGTTATCAGATACTAGCTTTATGTATGCACATATTTATAATCCTCATTTATTTAATAACAGTGAAAATTTTATTAAGAACAATCTTATGATTGATATTCAAGATGTTGATCAATATATTTTAAAATATTTTTATATTGATCTTTTTATTAAAAAATTATTATTTGAAGTTAAAAGAAATAAACTAAATAATTTACTTTTAATAGTTTCATCTGATCATTGGAATAGAGATAAAGATATATCAAAAAAAGAAATAAATCTTGATGGACAATATATAGGCAATTCTTATTTTTCAGCAAAATTCATAAATGATGATAGTACTTTTTCTTTAAACAAACCTTCAAATAGTATTGTTATTAAAGATCTAATTAAAAATGTTTATCAAAATAAAATTTTAAATAACAAGGATATATATAATTTTATTTCTGATACTGATAAAAAAATACATACATTAATGAAAAATTAACTGATGAATACATTGTCTTTTAGAGATCCATTGTCAAAGGTTTACAGTGAAGGAAATACTGTTTATCGAAAATTGGATAATCGTAGTTATAATTTTTTCAAAATATTAAAGGAGCAAGATTTTTTCCAAGAAATGATTAAAAAAAAGAAAGTACAAGATTTTGGTTTTGATGAAGGAAATAAGTTTGTAATGACACACAAATATATCAAAAATTTTGTAGCATCTAATGAAATGTCTTCATATCAATTATATTTATCAGGTTTGCATACTTTAGATTTATTAATTGAATGTCTTAAAAATGGTTATTGTATAAAAGATGCATCATCGTGGAATGTAGTTTTTTTTGAAGGTAAACCGTTATTTCTAGATATTGGTAGTTTTGAAGAGTGGGATGGGAATAAAGTTTGGTTTGCATATGGTCAATTCGTAAGACATTTTATTGTCCCATTAATAATAAATAAGGAAACTGCGATTAACACATCTTTTCTTTTCAATAATTATTTTGATGGCATCGATCCGTTTACAGCAAAAAAAATTTTAGGAGTTAAGAGTTTTAAATCCTGGAAGAACTTGGAATTTATTTATTTGCCAAGTTTACTTGAAAGAAAAAAAATAACCAAAGTTTACAATCAATCTCAAAATAAAAACAATAGAGAAATTAACCTAGCTATACTAATTAAAATTATTAAACGACTTCAAGAAAAAATAAAAAGTCTTGAACCTAAAAATGAATCTTTTTGGAGTGATTATACATTTACACGAGATCATTACACTAAAACAGATATTGAAATTAAAAAAAATTTTTTTAAAAAATTTATATATGATAAAAATGGATGTTTATTAGATATTGGATGTAATACTGGTGAATTTTTAGATTTAGCAAAAGAAAACAAAAATATTTTATCACATGGTATTGACTTTGATGAAGAGTGTATAAATTTTACTCAAAAAAAATTAATCAACAGCAACATAAACCTTTCTTGTATAAATATTGCAAATCCACCGAATAGTATTGGCTGGATAAACTCAGAGACAAAAGCATTTTTAAAGAAAAATAAGTCATATTATGACATTGTTCTTTTTTTTGGAATTATGCACCATCTTTTAATCACTAATAGAATTCCGTTAACAGAAATTTTTGAACTATTAAATAATCTTACAAAAAATTACGTTGTATTTGAGTTTGTAAATAATGAGGATAAAAAATTCATAGAGTTAGCAGGTAAAAATATTTATCTGTATAAGTATTTTGATAAAGATTTTTTTGAGAAAGAAATTGCCAATTATTTTATAATTGATGAGAAGATTTTTTATAAAGAAAATAATAATAGAATTATTTATATTTTAAAAAAAAAAAATTAAAAATGTTTCTCCACACCAAATTATCCTCAAGTAAAAAAAAAATTAGAGTAGCATTTGTTGGGTGTGGAAAATTTGTAAGTATGTTTCTAGCACAATTTAATCATTTAGAAAAAATTGAAATTGACAGCATAATGGATATTAATATTAATCAAGCAAAAAAAAATTGTTTTAATAGTGGTTTAAAAAAAGAACAAATCAAAAAAATAAAGTTTTCTAAATCATTAGATGAAATTTTAGATAGAAATATAGATATTTTTATAGAAGCGACAGGTAATCCGATCATAGGTACAGTTCATGCAGTTAAAATTATAAAAAATAAAAAACATGTAATTTTAGTTAATGTTGAAGCAGACATAACATGTGGTAAATATCTTTCTGATTTAGCTAAAGAAAATAATGTTATTTGTTCAATGGCATATGGGGATCAACCATCATTAATTTTAGAACAAATTGAATGGGCTAGATTAAATGGTTTTGAAGTTATTTGCGCAGGAAAAGGTACTAAGTATCATCCAAGTTTTGAATATTCAACACCTGATACTGTTTGGGGTCATTATGGTTTAACTAAGGATAGAGCAGAAAACGAGTCAGGCATGAATCCAAAAATGTTTAATAGCTTTTTATGTGGAGATAAATCTGCAATAGAAATGTGTGCTGTAAGTAATGCTGCTAATCTAAAATGTCCAAGCAATGGTTTAACTTTTCCACCTGTTGGTGTCTATGACATAGCGAAGAAAATGATTCCAAAAAAAGAGGGAGGATTAATTGAGACTGAAGGACAGGTTGAGGTAATTTCAAGTATTGATTTAGAAAAAAAAGATATTCAAAATGATTTGAGATGGGGCGTTTATATTGTTTTAAAAGCAAAAAATGAGTATGTGAAAAATTGTTTTAAAGATTATGGTATGGTTACAGATTCATCGGGAAATTATTCAGCAATATGGCGACCTTATCATTATATCGGATTAGAGCTTGCTCAATCCATTTATTCTATTGCACTGGACAATAGGGCAACTGGTTTTACAAAAAATTATAATAGTGAAGTTGCAAGTATTGCAAAAAAAGATCTAAAAAAAGGACAAAAACTGGATGGAGAGGGTGGATTTTGTGTTAGAGGTAAATTGATAACTTCAGAAAAATCCAAAAAAGAAAAAATATTACCGTTGGGTCTTACTGATAACGCAATTTTGAAAAAAGACATTAGTAAAGATCAAATTATTAAACTTGAAGATGTTGAATTAAATTTACCTAAAGAAGTTATAGTAGCAAGAGATTACCAAAATAAATTACTGGAATAGATGAAAAAATCTTTTTTCTATATCCTAACTTTCTTTTTATCTTTAATATTTATCATTATCACCACTGAGATTTTTTTTGGTAATTGGTTTGGTGTTAATAAGTGGCAAAAAGCTTATTATCTAAATATAGTACAAGACAGAAGGATTATTTATAAAGTTGACAATCTTTATGGTTTTAAAGAGAAAGAAATTTTACATACAAGAGACAAGTATGGTTTTAGAAAAAGTTGCAAAAACATAAATGAAATAAATGTAATTTCTATAGGGGGCTCTACAACAGATCAAAGATATATAAATGATGGCAAAACATTTCAAGATTATATAGAGAAATATTATAAAAAAAAAAATAAAAAAATTTGTATAGCTAACGCCGGAGTTTCAGGTCATACAACTTTTGGACATATTGAGTCATTTAAATCATGGTTTAGTTTAATAGAAAATTTTAATCCAAAATATTTTATTTTATATATTGGGTTAAATGATGTTGGACGACTATCAGTGAGAGATAAATTTGATACATTAGCTGTCGAGTCAACATTAAGAGAAAAATCTGCAATATACTATGTTTTAAGCAGGCTTAGAAATTATATACCAGAATTATTTAAATTTACGTCAGCTTATGGAATTAAAATTTCACCACCTAATCACCAGGATTATGTAATTAATAATTTAAGTAATGATATCGAAAAATTAAAAGATAAAAATGTAGAAATTTTTACAAAAAATTTTAATTTAATTTTAAATGAAATTAAAAAATATAATGGAATACCTATCTGTATAACTCAACCTCATCTTTATATAAATGAAAATAATTTAGGTTTAGAAGTTGGTTTTAACTATGATGGTACAAATTTTAATGGCAAAGACTTTAATTTTATCCTTAAAGAATTTAATAAAGTAATGAAAAAGTTATGCACAAAAGAAAACAGTTTTTTTATAGAGATAGATATAAAAAAATTTGAAAGAGATGATTATTATGATAATGAACATTTAAATCCCATAGGAACTCTAAAACTTTCAAAGCATTTAATTGATCAATTTGAAAAACTAAAAATATTTTATTAATGATGGTTAACTTGTCATATTCAATATTATGTAGCTTTTTGAGAAAAAAGAAATTGTTAAAAAAATTTTACTTATTCCTCTTGTTCAATTATAAATATTAGCGTAAACACTCATGAAATTCATTAATGCCCTCGTGGTGAAATTGGTAGACTCAAAGGACTTAAAAGCCGAGGGATAGAAGTTAAAGTCAGTCCATAGCAGTCCAAGGTAGTCTAAACATACTATAAAATCTCTTAAGTTTAATCTGGCTTTCAATTAATATTGAAAAATAAGAACTATTAATTTGTTCAGACTATTACAGGACTATTACATAGAGAGATAATATCATATATTTTTATTATGAAAAACATTCTACTAAATTTGGTTATTATTTTTATTTTACAATTATTTAGTGTTGTCAATGCAGAGACAGATAAATATAGCAAGTCTGATTTAGATCTAATTAATAAATTTAGTGATTATGAAAAAAATTGTAAGCCTGTTGAAAGTAAAATATCTGCAAAACGTGTAATATGCATTAAAGTAACTGATGTTTTGGATCTGGGTGAATTTAGAGAAATCCAATCTTTTCCAGAGGGAATGTTAAAACAAAAACTTAATTGGACTATGCTTTCTAAAAAAGCAGGGCAAGAAGTCTATTCACTTTTTGTTAAAAGAGGTCCGCAGTATCATGCTAGATACCCTGGTGCTATGATTTTAGGAATGAGTTGGTACGAGATATTTTATTTAAATCAGTTAAAAAAAAACAAGAAAGTAATTGAAAGATTTATAACTTTTGGTCCAGATAATTATAAGAAATATAACAACCCTAAAGATCCATTAAATTCAATTAAAGCAAAAAATTTTCCTAAAAAACTTTTTCAAGAAGATGTGAGAAAGATATCTAAATTAATTAATAACAATAAAAGTAAAATTAAAATGCGAGAAGCATTAGGTTTTAGCAACGAAGACAAAATTGAGGATGTGATTAAAAGTCAGTGGATACTTGGAAATTTTTTAAACAACGATAAACTCAAAGCAAAAAAAGTAATACTAGATCCTGAATTAAAAAAAAGAAAGATTTTAATAGCAAGATATAAAACAGCATTATCAAGGTATAAAAAGAAACTTGAAGAGAAAACAAACTAGTTATGAATAGTTATTTAAAAATATTTGTATTATTTTTACTAGTTGGTTTTAATGGTTCATTAAAAGCTCAAACTTTAGAAGAGCTATCTTCTGAAATAAATGAAATTAGAGAAGAAATTTCAAACCTAGATAAAAGTTCAAATATAGAGGCTATAAAAATTGATAAGTCACTTAAAGAATTAAATAAAGTTTTAGACTTCGTTGAAAAGCAGGTTGATACGAACGATATTGATACAGCAATATCAAGCTTAAATATTGCTGAAAAAACTATTCAAGATATTTCAAAAGCTATTCCTGAATTATATTCAGTAGAAAAGGTTAAAGAAGGTAAAGAGTTTCCTGTTGAGCAAATTCAAGAAGTTATGATTATTTCAAAGAAAATAAAAAAAACAAAAATAAACAAAAATATAAAAATTTCTGAAGATATTATAAATGTTAAATCTAAAGGCCTAGATGTTTTAGAGATATCTGATAGTATAAATCAAATAGGTATTAAAACTATTGATAGAAAAGAAATAATTAAATCAATAACATTATCTAATCTAACAAATCCAACTTTAAGCGCAAAAGGTAAAAATCTTAAAAATTCTTTAAAGTCAGCAGGATTTTCTGATGATGAAATAAAGGATACTTTATATGCCGCTGGCGAAGTCAACAGTCCAACTCTAAGAGGTAATTGGGCTGACAAGCTTAGCCCTCAAGGTCATCGCATTTATGTAAGTTTAGAAAGTGCTGGATTTTCAGATGCTGAAATAAGAGATGGAGTGTTTGGTGCGGGTGAGGTCGAAACACCAACATTAACAGGAACTTGGAAAGATGAATTAAGTCCTAGAGGTCATCGCATTTATGTAAGTTTAGAAAGTGCTGGATTTTCAGACTCTGAAATAAGAGATAAAGTTTATGCAGCGGGAGAAATTGATACACCAACATTAACAGGAACTTGGAAAGATGAGTTAAGTCCTACAGCTCATGGTATTTATACAAGCATGGAAGATGGTGGTTTTTCAGATGCAGAAATAAGAGATGCACTTTATGCAGCAGGAGAAATTGATACACCAACACCAACAGGAACTTGGACAGATGATTTAAGTCCAAAAGCATTTGGTATAGCGTCCTCAATGAAGGCAGGTGGTTTTTCAGATGATGAAATAAGAGATGCAGTTTATGCTGCAGGAGAAATTGACACTCCAACACTAACAGGAACTTGGACAGATGAGTTGAGCTCAACAGGGTTTGGTATAGCGTCCTCAATGAAGGCAGCAGGCTTTTCAGATGATGAAATAAGAGATGCAGTTTATGCTGCAGGAGAAATTGACACTCCAACATTGGACGGAACTTGGAAAGATGAATTAAGTTCTGCAGGACATGGAATAGCAAAAAGTATGGAAGCAGCTGGATTTGATGATAATGAAATAAGAGATGCAGTTTATGCTGCAGGAGAAATTGAAACCCCAACATTGGACGGAACTTGGAAAGATGAATTAAGTTCTGCAGGACATGGAATAGCAAAAAGTATGGAAGCAGCTGGATTTGATGATAATGAAATTAAAGATGCTGTTTACGCAGCAGGAGAAATTGATGCCCCATCTTTAACTGGTAGCTGGAAGGATGAACTAAACTCAGCTGGTCATGGTATTGCTACTGCGATGGAGTCGGCTGGATTTAGCCAAGATGAAATAAGAGATGCTGTTTATGCTGCTGGTCATATTGATTCACCAACTCAAACTGGCACTTGGATGGATGAATTATCTCCTCAAGAACATGGTGTTGCTACTAGTTTAAAATCGGCTGGCTTTTCAGATCAAGAAATAAAAGATCACTTTGGAAAATGATTTATCTTTATAGGATAATCTGGGATAACTATTACAAGACTATTACACAGAGAGATAAATTAAAAAAATTTTACTTATTAGACTTGTTCAATTATAAATATTAGCATAAATACTCATGAAATTCATTAATGCCCTCGTGGTGAAATTGGTAGACACAAAGGACTTAAAATAGTTTGAATTGAAGGATTTCCGAGTCTCTAATGGTCTCTAATAGTCTTAATCCCTTATAATCCTATATGTTTTTAAATAATTAAATTATTTTTATTGGAAAATCTTTATAATTAATTTTCAGTTTCTCGGAACAAACTCGGAAACAGAGAGATAAATTTATGTTATATATTAACTCTTAAATATGAATAAAATTTTAGACTCTAAATTTATACCTTTAATAATATTTATTATTTTAGTCCTTATAAACATAGATGCTCACCTTAATGATGGCTCTATTACTGGTTTGAATAGAGAGGGTTATATATTACCATTTGCAACTATAATAGCATTTATCTATTCATTGGGTGTTTTTTTCAAAAAATGAAAATAAATAGTAATATACTAATATTTAGAAACTTAATAAAATATTATTTTTTAATATTCATTTTATTTTTAATTAAGGCATTTTTTTTCCCAGATGTATTTGTGCCAGAAGATTTAAAGTTTGTAATTAGAAAATATGAAGATGAAGTAATGACATACAGCTATCCAATTGTATTAGCTGGAATATTATTTGCATTTATCTACCTTTTTTCATTTTTTATGCTTTATAAATTAAAAAAGAATTGGAGGATTATCCATATAATATCGTTAATTGTTACTTTGGTTTGCTTACTTGAGTACAGGTTTTCATTTGTTGACTCATTTGATTTTATATTTGAGGGTTTAATGTTTATGTTAGATGGTGCCATAATATCTTTAGCTTTTTTTGGGACTGTTTCAAAAGAATTTAAATGAAGAAATCAATATTCGAGATTATTTTTATAATTTTTACATCCTTAGTACTTCTTGGTGTAACTTATTATTCAATAAATGGCAGTTTTGTACTTTGGAATAAAGAACCAACTTTCATAGATATATCTAATAGATCTGGATCGGGTACCCTTTTGATAATTGTTAGCAATTTTCTTTATAGTATGTTTGGCATTTATGCCAATAAAGTAGCATCTGTTTGTTTATTCGCATTAGGTTTTTACTCATTTATCGTTTTTGTTTTATCAACAATAGGTAATATTGAAAATTTTAAAAAAAGATGAATTAGATATCATCTAGGATTTTATAGGATAACTCGGAACTAACTCGGAAACAGAGAGATAAAATAAAAAAATTTTACTTATTAAACTTGTTCAATTATAAATATTAGCATAAACACTCATGAAATTCATTAATGCCCTCGTGGTGAAATTGGTAGACACAAAGGACTTAAAATCCTTGCCGCTTGCGGAGTGCCAGTTCGAGTCTGGCCGAGGGCACCACTAAATGACTAAGCTTCAAATTATTTCAGATAAAAACAAAAAATCCTTAAGTATTAAAAATTTATTATTAAACAAAATTAAAACAAATTTGTTTAAAAAAGAAAATCTAATCATTGTTATTGGCGGAGATGGTTTTATGCTTCAAACACTTAAAAAGAACAAAAATTCTAAAAAACATTTTTATGGGATAAATTCTGGGAGTTATGGATTTCTTATGAATAAATTTTCATCAAAAGATATCATAAAAAATTTATCAAAAGCAAATTTAGTTACAATTTCTCCTCTGGAAATGATTGTTAAAAATAAAAATAATCAAACAAAAAGATCTATAGCAATTAATGAAGTATCTGTTCTTAGACAAAGTAGACAGGCTGCATCACTATCGATTAAACAAGGTTCAAAACAAATAATTAAAAAATTAGTCTCAGATGGTGTATTAGTATCAACACCCGCAGGAAGCACTGCATATAACCTTTCAGTACATGGACCTATCTTAAGTCTTCATTCAAAAAAATTATCAATATCACCCATAAGTGCTTTTAGACCTAGAAGATGGAAGGGTAAAATTGTAAATGATAAAACTAAAATTGTTATTACAAATTTAAATCCATCAAAAAGACCCATAAGTGCTGTTGCAGATAATTTAGAAGTAAGAAATGCTAAATCAATTACAGTTAAAACTAATAATAAAATAAAGTTTAATCTTCTTTATGATAAAAACAGAAGTCTACAAAAAAAGATTAAAATTGAACAATTAAGAAGAGAGACCAGTTAGTGAATGAAAAAAATTAATCCAATAATGTTAATAGTCATTATTTTAGTTGGAGGTTTTTGTGCATTTAAAATTATGTCTTTTCTTGGTTGCTATGTTCGTATTGAAGATGCTAATGAATGTTGGAAGTTGACAGCTTGGTGATGAATAGAAATGGTGCCCCCGCACGGATTCGAACCGCGGACCTATTGATTACAAATCAATTGCTCTACCAGCTGAGCTACAAGGGCATGCGCAATAATTATTAATTATTTGTTAAATAATCAACTCTTTTTTTTTAAATAACTAAGGTGATGAAACACAATTGCAGCACTATTTGAGATATTTAAACTTTCTATATCTTCATTAATATTAATTTTAACAAAAAAATCTGCGTATTTACCTGTATGCTGTCTCATACCAAATCCTTCCGATCCAAATAGAAGGATGTTATTTCCTTCCCATTTTATGTCTGTAAAATCTTTATGACCTTTTGAATCGAAACCATATACCCAGAAATTTTTTTCTCTTAAATTTTTTAAAGTGGAATTAATATTAGATACTTGGAATATATTTACGTGTTCCATACATCCACTAGCTGATTTATACATTAACTTACTATCTCGAGGAAAATGTCTTTCTTTAATTATTAATCCGTCTATATCAAATGATGCAGCACTTCTTATCAAAGAACCAATGTTTCTTGGATCTGTAACTTCATCAAGGCATACAAATGTTAAATTATTTTTACCTTTAATAAATTGTTTTAAATCTTGTTGATCTAAATGTTCAATCTCAGCAACATAACCATTATGCATCAACTGTTCTTTTGAGGTATATTTATCTAATTCTTTTTTTGACTTAAAGTATACTTTAACATCCTCTAAAATATTTTTATTAGGGTTTTTTCTATGAATATTTTTTTTAGACTCTTCAGTTAAAAATACTCTTAAAACCTTTCTTTTAGGGTTTCTAAGAGCTTCAATTACAGCATGTTGTCCAACAATGAAAAAAGATGATTTATTCATAAATTAGTATCTGTTTTATACGGTTTTTTTAATATTTTCCTATTAAATCACGTGTTGCATTTGCATAAATAAAATATATAAAACGCTTGTTATTTGAAGCTTTATTGAACAAGGGGACACTTCCCCAAAGGAGGGGTTCCAGAGCGGTCAAATGGGGCGGGCTGTAAACCCGTTGACTTCGGTCTTCGAAAGTTCGAATCTTTCCCCCTCCACCATTTAATAAATTTTAGATAACATGGAGTGTTACTCTTGGGGTTGTGCGGGTGTAGTTCAATGGTAGAACGCTAGCCTTCCAAGCTGGATGTAAGGGTTCGATTCCCTTTACCCGCTCCAAGAAATTAAAATTAGAAGAAACAAAAAAAACTGAGGTAAAAAAATAATGTCAAAAGAAAAATTTGTAAGAAATAAACCCCACTGTAACATTGGGACTATTGGTCATGTCGACCATGGTAAAACAACTCTTACTGCCGCAATTACAAATGTATTAGCACAAGCTGGCGGTGGAACTGCAGTTGCTTATGATCAAATTGATAAAGCACCTGAAGAAAAAGAAAGAGGTATAACTATTTCAACAGCACACGTTGAGTATGAAACTGAAAAAAGACACTATGCTCACGTAGATTGCCCTGGTCACGCTGACTATGTTAAAAACATGATCACCGGTGCTGCACAAATGGATGGAGCAATTTTAGTTGTTAATGCAGCTGATGGTCCAATGCCACAAACAAGAGAGCACATTCTTTTAGGAAGACAAGTTGGTATTCCTGCAATTGTTGTTTACTTAAATAAAGTTGACCAAGTAGATGATAAAGAAATGATTGAACTTGTTGAGGAGGAAATTAGAGAACTTTTAACTTCATACAAATATCCAGGTGATAAAACACCAATCGTTAAAGGTTCTGCTTTAGCTGCAGTTGAGGGTAGAGATGACGAAATTGGAAAAAATTCAATTTTAGAATTAATGAAAGCTGTTGATGAACATATTCCACAACCGGCTAGAGAAGTTGACAAACCATTCTTGATGCCAGTTGAGGATGTTTTCTCAATTTCAGGAAGAGGAACAGTTGCAACTGGTAGAGTTGAGTCAGGTGTTATTAAAACTGGTGAAGAAGTTGAAATAGTTGGAATTAGAGAAACCAAAAAATCAGTTTGTACAGGAGTCGAAATGTTTAGAAAACTTTTAGATTCTGGTGAAGCTGGTGACAACGTTGGAATTTTATTGAGAGGTATTGAAAGAACTGATATCGAAAGAGGTCAAGTTCTTTGCAAACCTGGTTCAATTACTCCACACACTAAATTTGAAGCTCAAGCGTATGTACTTAAAAAAGATGAAGGTGGAAGACATACTCCATTCTTTACTAAGTATAGACCACAGTTTTATTTTAGAACAACAGACGTTACAGGTGAAGTAGAATTACCAGCTGGTACTGAAATGGTTATGCCAGGTGATGATGCTAAATTCACAGTTAAGCTAATTACACCAATTGCTATGGCAGAAAAGTTAAACTTTGCAATTAGAGAAGGTGGAAGAACTGTTGGAGCAGGAGTAGTAACTAAAATTATAGAGTAACTCTATAAATTAGGAGTGTAGCTCAATTGGTAGAGCGCCGGTCTCCAAAACCGGAGGCTGAGGGTTCGAGTCCCTCCGCTCCTGCCAATTTGAGCTAATATGTTATGAGAAACCCGATTAAATTTATACAGGAAGTTAAGCAAGAGGCTTTTAAAGTTACGTGGCCAACCTGGAAAGAAACTTTGCAAGGTGCTTTAATGGTATTTGTTATGGCAGTTGTTATGTCTTTATTTTTTCTTCTTTTAGATCAGGTTTTGAAATTTTTCTTAGAACTTTTACTTAAAGTGAGTATTTAATGAAAAATTGGTACATAGTTCAATCTCATTCGAGCTTTGAAAATAAGGTTGCAGCTTTAATCAAAGAAGAAGCGGATAAAGCTAAAATATCTGATAAGTTTGAAGAGATTATTGTACCTACTCACGATGTTACTGAGGTTAAGAGAGGCAAAAGAATTCAAAGAAAAAAGAAATACTTTCCCGGATATGTTCTAATAAAAAGTGAGATGGATAATAATATTTATCACATGATAAAGAATATAAAGAGAGTTAGTGGTTTCTTGGGTACAAAAGGCATTCCAGTTCCAGTTTCAGACAAAGAAGTAGAGAAGATTTTAGGCCAGATTAAAGATGGCGTTGCTCAGCCAAAATCAGGCGTAGATTACAGTGTAGGTGAAAAAGTTCAGGTCGTAGATGGTCCATTTGCATCATTTACTGGAATGATTGAAGAAATTGATGAAGAAAAAGCTAGACTTAAGGTGTCAGTTTCTATATTTGGTCGTCCTACACCAGTAGATTTAGAATATAATCAGGTTGAGAAGGTTAGTTAATGGCAAAAGAAATTAGTGGATTTATAAAATTGCAAATTAAGGGTGGTCAAGCTAATCCTGCACCACCAGTTGGACCTGCATTAGGTCAACGTGGTGTAAATATTATGGAGTTTTGTAAAGCCTTTAACGACAAAACTAAATCGATGGCAGGTAAACCTGTTCCAGTTGAAATTACAGTTTATAAAGATAAAAAGTTTGATTTTAAAATTAAATCACCACCAGCATCTTTTTATATTAAAGAAGCAGTAAAACTTAAAGGTGGATCTAAAGAACCTGGAAGAAATATTGTTGCTTCAATCTCGAAAAAACAATTAGAGACTATAGCAAAAGAAAAAATGAATGATTTAAACGCTCATGATATTGAGGAAGCTATAAAAATTATTGCAGGATCAGCTAGATCTATGGGTATAGAGGTGAAGGAATAATGTCATCTAAAAGATATAAAAAATTACCAGAAAAAACTAAAGATTTGAGCGCTGAGGCAATAGAAAAATTATTACCTGAGCTTAAGAAAAATTGTACAACTAAATTTGATGAGTCTTTAGATTTAAGTTTTCAAATAAATAACAAACAAAAGAAAAGTGAAGTTAATATTAGAACAGTTGTTAATTTACCTGGGGGCACAGGTAAAAAGGTTAAAGTTGCTGTAGTTTGTGAAGATAATAAAACACAAGATGCGAAAGATGCTGGAGCAGATATTGTGGGTGGTGATGAATTTGTTGAAAGAATTAAAGCTGGAGAATTAAATTTTGAAAAATTAATTTGTACACCAGGAATGATGATTAAACTTTCTAAATTAGGAAAAGTTTTAGGTCCAAAAGGTTTAATGCCAAACCCTAAGCTTGGATCAGTTTCTGAAAATATTAAAGAAGCTGTTACCAATGCTAAATCTGGTCAAGTAGAAATAAGAAATGATAAAGATGGAAATATTGGAGTAAGTATTGGCAAAAAATCTTTTAGTGATGATCAATTATTGAAAAACTATAATGCAATTTTAGATGCTTTGGAGAAAGAAAAATCAAACAACACTCTAAAAGGTGATCTAATTAGAAGTGTATTTGCTACATCAACAATGGGTGTTTCATATAAAGTTAAATTAGGGAAATCGATATAGTTATGATGAACAAAGAGCAAAAGAAAAATTATATTGCAGAAATGACTACCCAATTTGAAAACAGTAAAGCTGTTATGGTTACTCATTACCAAGGTTTAACTATGACTCAATTAGATGAATTGAGAGCGAAAATGAGAGAACATGGAATAGTTTTCAAAATAACTAAAAACAGAATTACAAAATTGGCTTTAGAAAAAACAAAGTGTAAAGATTTATCAAATTTATTTACTGGCCCTACAGCAGTTGCATTCGGTGAGGATGCCATAATGTCTGCAAGAATTCTCTCAAAATTTGCAAAAGATAACGAAAACTTAAAATTAATTGGTGGTATAATGGATGATGAGGTCTTAGATTCGGCTGGCGTCCAAAATGTAGCAAGTTTACCTACATTAGACGAAGCAAGAGCCAATATTGTAGGTATTTTGAACGCTTCTGCATCTAAATTAATCAGTATTTTACTTGCACATTCAGAAAAAATGAGTAGTTTGTCCGCAGAAAATTCTGAAACACAACCCAAAGAGTAATACATATGCCTGACCTAAACAAAATTATAGAAGATTTATCAAGCTTGACTGTTGCTGAAGCAGCAGAACTTTCAAAACAATTAGAAGAAAAATGGGGTGTAACTCCAATGGCAGCAGCAGCTCCAGCAGCAGCAGGTAGTGCGGCTCCAGCAGAAGATAAAGATGATTTTACAATCATGCTAGTGTCTGCAGGTGATAAAAAAATTAACGTTATTAAAGAAGTAAGAGCAGCTACTTCATTAGGATTAAAAGAAGCTAAAGATCTTGTAGAGGGAGCACCAAAAGAAGTTAAATCTGGTGTAAACAAAAAAGATGCTGAAGAGATCAAAGCTAAGCTAGAAGCTGCAGGCGCTAAAGTAGAACTTAAATAAATTAAATAGAAAGAATTCGAATACTGATTATTTTTAATCAGTATTTATAAACATAGATGCAACTATCTTTTACTGAAAAGAAAAACATTAGAAAAAGTTTTGGTAAACTAAAAGAAAGTTTATCTATACCTAACTTAATTGAAGTACAAAAAAATTCGTACAAAGAATTAACAGAATTTAATGTTGAGGCAGCAGAACTTACCAAAGGTTTTGATAGAGTTTTTAAAAGTATTTTTCCTATTGAAGATTTAAATGACAAAGCAACTTTAGAATATGTTTCATATAGATTAGAGAAACCAAAATTTGATGTTGAAGAATGTATAGCAAGAGGTCTTACATATTCATCAGCTCTTAAGTGTACTTTAAGATTGGTAGTTTACGAAATAGATCAAGAAAATAATACAAAAGATATTTTATCAGCTAAAGAGCAAGAAGTTTATATGGGTGAAGTTCCTATGATGACTAATAGTGGAACTTTTATAACTAACGGTGTTCAAAGAGTTGTAGTAAACCAAATGCACAGAAGTCCAGGTGTATTTTTTGATCATGATAAAGGTAAAACACATGCAAGTGGAAAACTTTTATTTAATTGTAGAGTAATACCGAATAGAGGTTCTTGGTTAGATTTTGAGTATGATGTTAAAGATTTTTTATATTTTAAAATTGACAGAAAAAAGAAAATTTTTTCATCTACTTTATTATTAGCTTTAGGTTATACAAAATCAGAAATTGTTGATGAGTTCTATGAAAGTGAACAGTACACTTTTGATCCAAAAACTGAAAAGTGGAAAACTAAATTTAATCCAGAAAACTATAAAGCTAAAAATTTCTCAGAAGAAGTAATTGATGCAAAAACTGGTGAAGTAGTAATAAAATTAGGTGACAAGATTAATTTTTTAAGTGCAAAAAAATTAGCTAATGATGGTTTAAAAGATATACTAGTTTCTAGAGAGTCCTTGTTTGGTAAATTTTTACACAGAGATATAAAAGTTAATGAAGAAGAAGATGGTGTATTTAAAATTGGGACTGAATTAAATGATACAATAATTCAACAAATTTTAGATGCAAATATACATACACTTCAAATTTCTGTTACAAACTCTATAAATAAAGGACCTTATCTACTTACAACTATTTTAGCTGATAAAAATAATACTAAAGACGAAGCTATCACAGAAATCTATAAAATGTTAAGACCTGGAGAACCTCCAACTATAGAGATAGCAACTCAAATATTTAATAATCTTTTCTTTAGTTCAGACAGATATGATTTGTCTGATGTTGGAAGAGTTAAAATGAACTCAAGATTAAACCAAGAGTGTTCTGATAAAATTACCATATTAAGAAATGACGACATCATTGCAATTATTCATAAAATGTTGGATTTACGTGATGGTAAAGATGATGTCGATGACATTGATCACCTAGGAAATAGAAGAGTTCGTTCTGTTGGAGAACTAGTTGAGAACCAAGCTAGAATTGGTGTTTACAGAATGGAAAGAGCTATTAAAGAAAAAATGACAACTTTGGATGTTGAGTCAGCAATGCCACAAGATCTAATTAACGCAAAACCATTAACAGTTTCATTGAAAGATTTTTTTGCAAGTTCACAACTATCTCAGTTTATGGATCAAACAAATCCTTTATCTGAAATAACTCATAAAAGAAGAGTTTCAGCGTTAGGTCCGGGTGGTTTAACAAGAGAAAGAGCAGGTTTTGAAGTAAGGGACGTCCATCCAACCCACTATGGAAGAATTTGTCCAATTGAGACACCAGAGGGTCCAAATATTGGTTTGATTAATAGTTTATCTACTTATGCAAAAATTAATAAGTATGGCTTTATTGAAAGTCCTTACAAAAAAGTAAAAGACGGTGTTGTCCAAGATAAAGTTGAATACTTATCAGCAATGGAAGAAACAAAATTCACTATTGCTCAAGCTAATACAAAACTTGATAAAAATGGAAAAATCACTGAAGAACTAGTTTCATGCAGACAAAACCTAAACTTTCTTTTAGCAAAACCTGACTCTATTGATTACATTGATGTATCACCAAAACAATTAGTTTCAGTTGCAGCATCTTTAATTCCATTCTTGGAAAATGATGATGCAAACAGAGCATTAATGGGATCAAACATGATGAGACAAGCAGTTCCATTATTAAAACCCGAGTCTCCACTTGTCGGTACAGGAATTGAAAGTGATGTTGCTTTAGATTCTGGGGTAACTATTGTTGCTAAGCGTGATGGAGTTGTTGATAAAATAGATGGTAAAAGAATTGTTATAAAAGTAACTGAGGAAACAGACTTTAGTAAGTCTGGTGTAGATATCTATAACCTTCAAAAATTTAAAAGATCAAACCAAAATACTTGTATAAATCAAAGACCACTGGTTAGAGTTGGTGATAAAGTTAAATCTGGAGATATTATTGCAGATGGTCCTTCAACAAAATTAGGTGAACTTGCTTTAGGTAAGAACGTCACTGTAGCATTCATGCCTTGGCAAGGTTATAACTTTGAAGACTCAATCTTAATTTCAGAAAGATGTGTTACAGATGACGTATTCACATCTGTTCACATTGTTGAATACGAAATAATGGCAAGAGATACAAAGCTTGGTGAAGAAGAAATAACTAGAGATATACCAAATGTAAATGAAGAAGCTTTAAAAAACCTTGATGAATCAGGAATAGTTTATATTGGTGCAGAGGTTAATGCTGGTGATATTTTGGTTGGTAAAGTTACTCCAAAAGGTGACTCAGCATCTGGTCCTGAAGAAAAATTATTAAGATCAATATTTGGAGAGAAAGCTATCGATGTTACAGATACATCTTTAAGAATGTCTAGAGGATCAAGTGGAACGGTAGTTGATGTAAGAGTATTCAATAGACATGGAATTGAAAAAGACGAAAGATCAATAACAATTGAAAGAGCTGAAATTGAACAAGTTCAACAAGATAAAATTGTTGAGGAAGAAATATTAGAAAGAAGTATTAAACAAAGGGCTTCACAATTCCTGTCAGGATCATCTTTGACTAAAAAGGTAAAAGATTTATCCGAAGGAACTAAGTTAGATTTTGATACAATTAATAAACTATCAATTAATGATGTATTCAAAATCACAGTAGGAAATGTAAATGACGAAGCAACATTAGCTCAATTAAAAGATCAATATAATAAAGCAAAACAAGACATAACAGAGAGATTTGAAGATAAAGTTTTAAAAATTAGAAGTGGTGATGATTTATTACCTAGCGTTATGAAAATGGTAAAAGTATTCGTTGCTATAAAAAGAAGATTAAGACCTGGTGATAAAATGTCAGGAAGACATGGAAACAAAGGAGTTGTAAGTAAAATTGTACCTGTTGAAGATATGCCATATAGAGAAGATGGTAGACCAGTTGATATTGTATTAAATCCTTTGGGTGTTCCAAGTAGGATGAACGTTGGTCAAATTCTAGAGACGCACTTAGGATGGGCATGTAAAGAATTTGGCGAACAAGTTAAAAATTTAGTAAACGAAAATAGTAAAAAAATTGAAAGAACAGAAAAAATCGAAAAATTCTTAAAATCTGTTTACGGAGAAGAAATTTTCAACGAAAAAGTAGACAAATTAAGCAAGAGTGAATTTAAAGATCTTTGTGAAAATTTGCAAAATGGTATCGCAATCTCAACACCTGTTTTTGATGGCGCTAAAGAAAAAAATGTTACTGAAATGCTTGAACTTGCAAATTTACCAGGATCTGGACAAACATATTTATGGGACGGAAGAACAGGAGAGAAATTTGATAGACCAGTTACTGTTGGAATTATCTACATGCTAAAACTTCATCACTTAGTTGAAGATAAAATACATGCACGATCTACTGGACCTTACAGTTTGGTTACACAACAACCACTTGGTGGTAAAGCACAATTAGGTGGTCAAAGATTTGGTGAAATGGAAGTATGGGCACTTGAAGCATATGGTGCATCATATACATTACAGGAAATTTTAACTGTTAAATCCGATGATGTTGCAGGAAGAGTTAAAGTTTATGAGACTATAGTTAAAGGTGAAGAGAACTTTGAGTCTGGAATACCAGAGTCATTTAACGTCTTAGTTAAAGAGATTAAATCATTAGCATTAAATGTGGAGCTTAATTAATGAAAAAAGAATTGACAGATCTATTTAAGGGCAGCGAAATTTCAGAAGCTCAAAATTTTAATAGCATTAAAATTTCACTTGCTAGCCCAGAGAAAATTAAATCTTGGACATTTGGTGAAATTAAAAAGCCTGAAACAATTAATTATAGAACGTTTAGACCTGAAAAAGATGGTTTGTTCTGTGCAAGGATTTTTGGACCAATAAAAGATTATGAGTGTTTATGCGGTAAGTATAAACGAATGAAATTTAGAGGAATTATATGTGAGAAATGTGGAGTTGAGGTTACAAAATCAAATGTAAGAAGAGAAAGAATGGGCCACATTAATCTTGCCACACCGGTAGCACATATTTGGTTCTTGAAGTCTCTTCCAAGCAGAATTGCTTTAGCAGTAGACATGAAATTAAAAGAAATAGAGAGAGTTCTTTATTTTGAAAACTTTATAGTAATAGAACCTGGTTTAACTGGTTTACAAAAAAATCAACTCTTAAATGAGGAAGAATTAGCAAAATACCAGGATGAGTTTGGTGAAGAAAGTTTTACAGCGGGTATAGGAGCAGAAGCTGTTCTTGAGATGCTGAAAAATTTAGATTTAGAATTAGAAAGAAAAAATCTTGTTAGCTTTATTAAAGAGACCAAATCAAAAGTTAATGAAGAAAGAGCAATTAAAAGATTAAAATTGATAGAGTCATTTATTGAAACAGGTCAAAAACCTGAATGGATGATTATGACTGTTGTACCAGTTATACCACCAGAATTAAGACCATTAGTTCCTCTAGATGGTGGAAGATTTGCTACTTCAGATCTTAACGATTTATACAGAAGAGTAATTAACAGAAATAACAGATTAAAAAGATTAATGGATCTTAAAGCTCCAGATATCATTGTTAGAAATGAAAAAAGGATGCTGCAAGAGTCTGTTGATGCTCTTTTTGATAACGGAAGAAGAGGTAGAGTAATTACAGGCACAGGTAAGCGACCACTTAAATCTCTTGCTGAAATGTTAAAAGGTAAGCAAGGAAGATTTAGACAAAATTTATTAGGTAAACGTGTTGATTATTCTGGAAGATCAGTAATCGTTGTTGGTCCTGATTTAAAACTACATGAGTGTGGTTTACCGAAAAAAATGGCTCTTGAGTTATTTAAACCATTTTTATATGCAAGATTAAATAAATTAGGCTTAGCTTCAACAATTAAACAAGCTAAAAAATTAGTTGAAAAAGAAACTAATGCAGTTTGGGATGCTTTAGAATTAATAGTTAGAGAGCATCCTGTTCTTTTAAATAGAGCGCCAACACTTCATAGGCTTGGAGTTCAAGCATTTGAGCCAAAATTAATTGAAGGTGATGCAATTGAATTACACCCTTTAACTTGTGCAGCATTTAATGCGGACTTCGATGGTGACCAAATGGCAGTCCACGTTCCATTAAGTTTAGAGGCTCAATTAGAAGCAAGAATATTAATGTTATCTACAAATAACATTCTTTCTCCATCAAACGGTAAACCAATTATTGTTCCAAGTCAGGATATGATTTTAGGAATTTACTATCTTTCACAAGAGCCAATATCTGATAAACCTGCTGGATACTTTACCAATTCAGATCAAATTGAATTTGCATTATCATCTGGTCAAATAAATGTCCATAGTACTATCATTTCAAGATACGAGACTGTAGATGAGCAAGGAAATAAGAAAATAGAAAAATACACTTCTACAGCTGGAAGATTTTTATTAGCAAATTTATTACCTAAAAATAGTAACATTAAGTTCTCTTTAGTAGATAGATTGTTACCTAAAAAAGTAGTTTCAGAAATAATTGATGTTGTATTTAGATTTTGTGGTCAAAAAACAACTGTAATTTTCTGTGACAAGCTTAAAGATTTAGGATTTAAACACGCCTTTAAAGCAGGAATTTCGTTTGGAAAAGACGATCTTGTAATCCCTGCAAATAAAACTCAATTAATTGATGATACTAAAAAATTAATTGCGGATTATGAAACTCAATATGCGGAAGGTTTAATTACAAGAGGTGAAAAATACAATAAAGTTGTTGATGCTTGGTCTAAGTGTACAGATAAAGTTGCTGGAGAAATGATGAAAGGAATTTCGGCTACAGAAAAAACTGATGAAGGATTAAAGATTAATTCTGTATTTATGATGGCCGATAGTGGAGCTAGAGGATCTGCTGCTCAAATGAAACAATTAGCTGGTATGAGAGGTTTGATTGCTAAACCGTCAGGGGAAATTATTGAAAGTCCAATTATTTCAAACTTTAAAGAAGGATTAACTGCTTTAGAGTATTTTAATTCAACCCACGGAGCTAGAAAAGGATTAGCAGATACAGCACTTAAAACAGCTAGTTCTGGATATTTAACAAGAAGACTATGTGATGTTGCACAAGATTTAACAATAACTAAAGTTAATTGCGATGATCCTGGATTTATTGAACTTTCTGAAATTTTAGAGGGTGGTAATGTTGTTGTTAGTTTATCTGAAAGAGCATTAGGAAGAGTAACAGCGGCTGATGTTAAGAACCCTTTATCGGGTGAAGTAATTATTAAAAAATCTGAAATGATTGATGAGGCAGGCTGTGATAAAATTGATGCTGCAGGAGTTAAATCAATTAAAGTTTATTCTGTAATGACATGTAGTTCAAAAGAAGGTGTTTGCGCTACTTGCTACGGACGAGATTTATCAAGAGGTAAAATGGTTCATGTTGGCGAAGCTATTGGAATGATATCTGCTCAATCAATTGGAGAACCAGGAACACAGCTAACAATGAGAACGTTCCACGTTGGAGGTACAGCTTCAGTTAAACAAGATTCTCAAATAGTTACCAAAAGTGAAGGAACTTTAAAAATAATCAACTCAAATATTTTAGAGGATTCTAAAAAGAATTTGATTGTTATGGGAAGAAACACTCAACTTTCTATAGAGGATGACAAAGGAGTTCAGATAGCGGTTTATAAAGTTGCTTATGGTTCAAGATTATTTTTTAACAACGGTGACAAAGTAAAATCAAATACTAAAATATGTGAATGGGATCCTTACACAACACCAGTTATAGCAGAGAAAAGTGGTACAGCTAGTTATGTAGATTTAATTGATGGTGTATCAATTCAAGAAACTACTGACGATGCAACAGGAATTTCTTCCAAATCAGTAATTGATTGGAGAGGTCAATCAAAAAGTACTGATTTGAAACCTAGAATTACTTTAAGAGATGAAAAAGGAAATGTGATTAAAAAAGCTGATGATAATGAGGCTAGATATTATTTAGTACCGGATTCGATTTTATCAATTAAAGATGGTCAAAAAGTTTATGCAGGTGACGTAATTGCAAGATTACCTAAGGAAACTACAAAAACAAAAGATATTACCGGAGGTCTTCCAAGAGTTGCTGAGTTATTTGAAGCTAGAAAAGCTAAGGATAGTGCGATCATTGCAGAAAATGATGGTAGTGTTGTTTTTGGTAAAGAGGTAAGAGGCAAACAAAGAGTGTCGATTGTTCCAGATGATGGGTCTGAGCCTTCAAATTATCTAATTCCAAAAGGCAAACACATTAATTTTAATCCTGGTGAAAAAATTCAAAAAGGAGAGTATCTTTTAGATGGTCAACCACTGCCACATGATATTTTGAGAATTTTAGGAATTAAAGAATTAACAGAATATTTTGTTAATCAAGTTCAAGAAGTTTATAGATTACAAGGTGTAATAATAAACGATAAACATATTGAAACTATTTTAAGACAAATGCTTAAAAAAGTTGAAGTTAAAGTATCAGGAGACTCAAGTTATTTACCTGGTGAGGTGGTTGATAGAATTAAGTTTGATAATACTAATGAAAAATTGGTTGCGGAAGGTAAAGCACCAGCCGTTGGTGAAAGAGTTCTAATGGGTATTACTAAAGCTTCACTTCAAACTGAATCATTTATTTCAGCAGCTTCTTTCCAAGAAACAACAAGAGTATTAACCGATGCTGCAATTAAAGGGAAAGTTGATCCATTAAATGGCTTAAAAGAGAACGTAATTGTTGGAAGATTAGTTCCTGCAGGTACTGGTAATATTAAAAATAGATGGAACAATAAAGCTCTAGAAGATGATAATAGTTTCTTAGCAGAGCAGGATAAAATAGAAGCCGCAGAACCTGAAGAAACACAAGCAAATCAGTAAAAAAATCGTCTAAAAATCGCAGTTTTAGTTTGACAAAGGCCTATTAATAAGTAATTTGGCGATGTTTTTGGTTGGAATGTAGTACCTCTAACGGTACTAAACGCTGCCATAAAATAACCTGTCAGTTATTTTCACCTAAAAATAAATTAATTAATTTTAAAATATTTATGCCAACTATAAATCAGTTGTTAAGAAAAAAAAGAGTTAAACCAGCAGCAAGAAATAAAGTTCCTGCTTTACAAAAACAACCTTTAAAGAGAGGTGTTTGTGTTAAAGTTTATACAACAACTCCTAAGAAACCAAACTCAGCACTAAGAAAAGTTGCTAGAGTTAGATTATCAAATGGATTTGAAGTTACAGCATACATTCCTGGCGAAGGCCACAATCTTCAAGAACACTCTGTAGTACTGATTAGAGGTGGTAGGGTAAAAGATTTGCCAGGTGTTCGTTATCATATTTTAAGAGGTAATCTTGATACACAAGGTGTTGCGAATAGAAAACAAAGAAGATCTTTATACGGAACAAAAAAAGGTAAATAATGTCTAGAAAAAAAACACAACCAAAAAAAAATATAGTTCCAGATCCAAAATTTAATTCAACTATAATTCCAAAATTAATAAACAATATTATGTATGATGGTAAAAGAGGTATCGCTGCAAAAATTGTTTATGACGCAATTGATAAAATTAAAACAAAAACTAAAGACGAACCAATAAATATTTTTAATGAGGCAATTAACAACATCAAACCTACTGTAGAAGTTAGATCTAGAAGAGTTGGTGGTGCAACTTATCAAGTTCCTGTTGAAGTAAAAAGTAAAAGAGCACAAGCATTAGCAATCAGATGGCTGGTTGAATCAGCAAGAAAAAGAAAAGATAAACACATGGCAGATAAAATTTTTAATGAGCTTTACGATGCTTATGAAAAAAAAGGTGCTGCAGTTAAAAAAAGAGAAGATGTACATAAAATGGCAGAGTCTAATAAAGCATTTGCCCATTTTAGATGGTAATTAATTATGGCTAGAACTCATACATTAGATAAATATAGAAATATTGGGATCATGGCCCATATAGATGCTGGTAAAACAACCACTACTGAAAGAGTTCTTTACTATACAGGTAAGAGTCACAAAATTGGTGAAGTACACGATGGTGCAGCAACAATGGATTGGATGGAGCAAGAACAAGAAAGAGGAATTACAATTACATCTGCTGCTACTACTTGTTTTTGGAATGATCATAGAATTAATATTATAGACACGCCTGGTCACGTAGATTTTACTATTGAAGTAGAAAGGTCTTTGAAAGTTTTGGATGGTGCTGTTGCTGTTTTTGATGGTGTTGCAGGTGTAGAACCTCAATCTGAAACTGTATGGAGACAAGCGGATAAGTATAAAGTGCCAAGAATTTGTTTTGTTAACAAATTAGATAGAACCGGCGCTGATTTCTTTAGATGTGTAGATATGATTAGAGATAGGTTAGGCGCAAAACCTTTAGTAGTGCAAGTACCTATAGGCGTTGAAGCTTCCTTATCTGGTGTAGTTGATCTTGTTAAAATGAAAGCTCAAGTTTGGAAAAATGAGGCATTAGGAGCTGAGTGGGAATATAAAGAAATTCCAGAAGACCTAAAGGAAATTTCAGAAAAATATAGAACAGAATTAGTTGAAACAGCTGTCGAACAAGACGAAAAGCTAATGGAGGCCTATCTAAATGGTGACGAAATTAAAGAAGAAGATTTAGTTAAATGTATAAGAAAAGGAACACTTAATTTTAGTTTTGTTCCAGTTTTAACTGGTTCAGCATTCAAAAACAAAGGCGTTCAACCCTTACTTGATGCTGTTGTAAATTATTTACCAAGTCCAGTAGATATTGGTTCTATTAAAGGTACTAAATTAGGTAGTGAAGATGAAATGGAAATGAAATTTGAAGACAGTGTTCCATTTTCTGCTTTAGCTTTTAAAGTAGCAAATGACCCATTTGTTGGCTCATTAACTTTTATTAGAATTTACTCAGGTACAATCAAAACTGGTACCGCTGTCTTCAATTCCTCTAAAGAGAAAGAGGAAAGAGTTGGAAGAATGCTTTTAATGCATGCAAATTCTCGTGAGGATATTAAAGAGGCTAATGCAGGCGACATAGTAGCTTTAGCAGGATTAAAAAATACTATTACAGGACACACTCTATGTGACAAAGAAAATTCAGTTCTACTTGAACCAATGGAATTCCCTGATCCAGTAATTGAAATTGCAGTAGAACCAAAAACAAAAGCAGACCAAGAAAAAATGGGTGAAGCGTTAGGTAGGTTAGCTAAGGAAGATCCTTCTTTTAGAGTAACATCAGACGAAGAGTCGGGACAGACAATTATTAAAGGTATGGGTGAATTACACTTGGATATTATTGTTGATAGAATGAAAAGAGAATTTAAAGTAGAGGCAAATGTTGGAGCTCCACAAGTTGCTTATAGAGAAACCATAGAATCTGCTTCAGAGGTTGAATATACTCACAAAAAACAAAGCGGTGGTGCTGGTCAATTTGCGAAAGTTAAACTTTTAGTAGAACCTCAAGAACCAGGTAAAGGTCGAGATGTTGAGAGCAAAATTAAAGGTGGTGCAATTCCAAAAGAATTTATTCCTGGTGTTGAGAAAGGCATAGAAACAGTCTCAGATACTGGAATTTTAGCTGGTTTTCCAATGATTGATTATAAAGTAACGATCTTAGATGGTTTACATCACGATGTTGACTCAAGTGTCTTAGCGTTTGAATTAGCAAGTAGAGCTTGCTTTAAAGAGGCATGTACAAAAGGTGGCCTAAAATTATTAGAACCAGTAATGAGAGTTGAAGTAGTAACTCCTGAAGATTATATGGGTGATGTTATAGGTGATTTAAACAGTAGGAGAGGTCAAATCAGCACTCAAGAGCAAAGAGGTAATGCAACTGTAATTACAGCAATGGTTCCTTTAGCTAATATGTTTGGCTATATAAATAATTTAAGATCAATGTCTCAAGGTAGAGCACAATATTCAATGTTTTTTGATCATTATTCAAAAGTTCCACAAAATGTTCAAGATGAAGTAACTAAGAAGATTGCAGGTTAATCATGGAAAAACAGAACATTAGAATTAAATTAAGAGCATATGACAATAAAGTTCTAGATGCTTCAACCGAAGAGATTGTTAATACAGTAAAAAGAACTGGAGCTACAATCAAAGGACCTATTCCATTACCTACAAGGATTGAAAGATACACTGTATTAAGATCACCCCACATAGATAAGAAAAGTAGAGAACAATTTGAATCAAGAACACATAAAAGATTAATCGACATTATTGAACCAACACCGCAAACGGTAGAAGCATTGATGAAACTTGATTTAGCTTCTGGTGTAGATGTGGAGATAAAAATTTAATTATGAGTGAGATAGCTTTATTAGGAAAGAAAATAGGTATGACGAGAGAGTTCTATAAATCTGGTCAATTAGTTCCTGTGACTGTACTTAAGGTAGAAAAAGCTAGAGTTATTCAGGTTATTGAGGAAGAAAAAAGAGGATACAAAGCTGTTCAGCTTGGATATGGAAAAATTAAAAATTCAAAATTAACAAAAGCTATGAAAGGTGTTTTTGCTAAAAAAAATACTGAAGCTAAAAAAAAATTAAAAGAATTTAGAGTAAATGATACATCTGTTTACAAAGAGGGAAACGAGTTTGGTTTGGAAATATTCAAAGATATTAAATTTGTAGACACAAGATCAAAAACAATTGGTAAAGGTTTTGCAGGTGCTATGAAAAGACATAATTTTGGTGGTTTGAGAGCCAGTCATGGTGTTTCGATATCACACAGAGCACATGGTTCAACCGGGCATAGCCAAGACCCAGGAAAAGTTTTTAAAGGAAAAAAAATGGCTGGTCATATGGGTGACAAGTTAAGAACAATGCAAAATATTGAAATAATAAAAACAGATTTAGAAAATGAACTTCTTTATTTAAAAGGATCAATACCTGGCTCAAAGAATTCAGAAGTAATGGTTAAAAAATCAGTAAAAAATATAAATAAAATGACAATTGGTGAAAAACAAGCGGCAGCAGAAGAAGCTAAAAAAACACCTGAGAAAAAGAAAAAATAATGAAATTAGATAAAATTAGCATTGACGGAAAAAAAGATAGCATTGAAGTTTTAGACAAAATTTTTTCAGCTAAAATTAACCCCAAGTTAGTTAGTGCTGTTCTTTATAAAACAAATGCTAATTACAAAGGAAGACATGCTAAAACTAAACAGCAAAATGAAGTAAAAGGACCAACTTCAAAAATATATGCACAAAAAGGAACTGGTGGTGCAAGACATGCAAGTAGAAAAGCTCCTATATTTGTAGGTGGTGGTATTGCTCATGGACCAAAAGGTGAATTGGCTTATAAAAAAAGAAAATTAAACAAAACTGAGAAAAAACAAAGCGTAGCATCATTAATTACAGAAAAAAATAATAATAAAAATTTATTAATCCTAAATGATTTTAATTCTGAAATTAAAAAAACAAAAGAGATGAACTCAATTATTAATAAACTTGAAATTAATAATTCACTAATAATTTTAGATAAAAATTCTAAAGAAAAAATTGAAAAATCAGCAAGAAATATTCCAAATGTTAAAGTTACAGATGTAAATCATTTCAGTGCTTACGATATTATCAAATTTAAAAAAATAGTTTTCACAGAAAGTTCTGTAAAAGAACTAGAAAAGAGATATTCATAAAATGGAAAAAATTCATTTATACGACAAAATTCTTTCACCAGTGGTTACAGAGAAATCAACTAACCTATCTGAACTGAATAAAATTGTTTTTAAAGTTCCAAATGGTGCAAATAAGAAAAATTTAAAAAAAAATATTGAAAAAATATTCAAAGTTAATGTGACTAAAATAAATATTATAAATAAACAAAACAGAACAAAAGTCACAAGAGGAAGAAAAGTAAAAGTATCAGGATATAAAAAAGCAATAATTACATTAAAAAAAGGTCAAAGTATTGATCTAACAACAGGAATTTAATAGATGGCATTAAAGACTTTCAAACCATATACAAAATCTACAAGAGGTACGATTTTAGTCGATAGAACTGGCTTATGGAAAGGTAAACCTTTTAAAGCGCTAGTCTCTCCAAAAAATGCCATGAAAGGTAGAAATAACAACGGTCATATTACCTCTGTAAATAGAGCTGGTGGGCATAAAAAAATGTACAGACATGTTGATTTTTATAGAAAAAAATTCGATATGGAAGCTACTGTTGAAAGAATAGAGTATGATCCAAATAGATCATGCTACATTATGTTAGTTAAATTTGAGGATGGTATCCACTCATATTTCTTAGCACCACAAAAAATTAAAGTTGGAGACAAGGTTGAAAGTGGTTCTAAAAAAGAAATTAAAATAGGTAATTGTATGCCATTGCAAGATATACCAGTAGGTATAAATATACATAATGTTGAAATACAGCCTGGTGGTGGTGGAAAAATTGCTAGAGCAGCTGGTTCATCAGTTACTATAAGTGGTCTAGATGGCAACTATAGTTTAATTAAATTAGCTTCAGGCGAAGTTAGAAAAATAGATTCAAGAGCTTTAGCTACAATTGGAATTTTAAGTAATCCAGATCAAAAAAATATTAAAATTGGAAAAGCTGGTAGATCGAGATGGTTGGGAAGAAGACCTCATACAAGAGGTGTTGTTAAAAACCCAGTTGATCACCCACATGGAGGTGGTGAAGGTAAATCTGCTGGAGGAAGACATCCAGTATCACCTACAGGACAATCTGCTAAAGGTTTAAAAACTCGAGATAATAAGAGAACAGATAAATTTATAGTTAAGAGAAGAAATAAGAGGAAGGATACTAAGTAATGGCTAGAGCAGTTTGGAAAGGACCGTTTGTAGAAGAAAGCTTGATGAAGAAAGTTGACAAGTACAAAGACGATCCAAAGAAAATTCCTATTAAAACTTGGTCAAGAAAATCTACAATTTTACCTGATTTTGTAGGGGTTAGTTTCCAAATTTATAATGGCAAAAAATTTATACCAATAACTGTTTCAGAAGATATGGTTGGACACAAATTAGGTGAGTTTGCACCAACAAGAACGTTCTTTGGTCATACACCAGCTGATAAAAAAGCTAAACCAGCAACAGCAGATAAGAAATAATTATGGGCAAGAAAAAGAAAATAGACAAATTTAAGGAAAAAACAGTGAAGTCTGTTAACAACGGCATTAGATCAAGTGTTAGAAAGTTAAATCCTATACTTAAAAGTATCGTTGGTAAAAAAGTTGATGTTGCTATTAGAGATTTACAATTTTCTGAAAAGAGAATTACTAGAGATGTTAGAAAAACAATAAGCTCTGCAGTTGCTAATGCAGAAAATAACTTTCAATATGATATTGATAAATTGATTGTTAAAGAAGCTTTTTGTGGAAAAAAAATAATTATGAAAAGATTTAGACCTAGAGCAAAAGGAAGAGCAGCACCAATATTAAAACCTTGGTCAACTGTTACAATAATTTTATCAGAAGCAAAACAAATGGAGAAACATGGGACAAAAAGTTAATCCGGTAGGTTTTAGATTAGGTGTCAACAGAGGATGGGACTCTGTATGGTATGCTAAGAAAAAAGATTTTGGAAATTATTTAATCGAAGATTTTAAAATCAGAGAATATATTAAAAAAAACGTAATTAACTCTGGTGTATCTAAGGTAATGATCGAAAGAACATCTAACAAATGTTATGTTACTATTTACACTTCTAGACCAGGATTTGTGATTGGAAAAAAAGGAAGTGATATAGACAAAATTAAAAATAATCTTTCAAAATTCACAACAAATGAAGTTAATCTAAATATTAAAGAGGTTAAAAAACCTGAAACTAATGCTTATTTAGTAGCTGAAAACATAGCTCAGCAGCTTGTTAAAAGAATTTCTTATAGAAGAGCCATGAAAAGAGCAATGCAATCATGTATTAGACTTGGAGCAAAAGGAATTAAAGTTTCTGTGAGTGGAAGACTTGGTGGAAATGAAATAGCTAGAACGGAGTGGTTAAGAGATGGAAGTATTCCATCACATACTTTAAGAGCTGATATAGATTATGCAGAGGCAGAGGCTCTTACAACTTATGGAATTATTGGTATTAAAGTTTGGATTTATAAAGGTGAAGTTTTTGCTAGAGAATTTAGCCAAGAGACAAACAAGGTAACACCAAAGGAAGGTAAACAATAATGCTTCAACCAGTAAGAACAAAGTGGAGAAAAGCTCATAAAGGCAGAATTCATGGTAATGCTACTAGAGCAAGTACAATTAATTATGGTGCTTACGCATTAAAAGCTTTGCAGCCAGAAAGAGTTACTGGAAAGCAAATAGAGGCTGCAAGAGTTGCATTAACAAGACACATGAAAAGGCAAGGGAGAGTTTGGACAAGAATATTTCCAAATATACCAGTTTCTAAAAAACCGATTGAGGTCAGAATGGGTAAAGGAAAAGGATCGCCTGAATATTTTGCATGCAGAGTAAAACCAGGAAGAATATTGTTTGAAGTTGATGGTGTTTCTGAACAAATTGCTAAAGAGGCTTTATATAAAGCATCAGCTAAATTACCGATTAAAACTAAAACTATTAAGAGATTTGCATAATGAAAAAACAAGAAATTAAAAAATTATCAAAGGACGAAATTGTGAAGAATATAGATAAGCATAAAAAAGATCTTTTTAATTTCAGATTTCAAAAAATGAATTCACAAGTAACAAACCCAGCTAAAATTGGTGAGACTAGAAAAACAATTGCAAGATTAAAAACAATTTTAAAAGGAAAAGAAAATGCCTAAAAAAATACTCACAGGTGTAGTTATAAGCGACAAACCAAATAAAACAGTCACAGTTATGGTAGAACGTAAATACTCACACCCAGTTCTAAAAAAAGTAATTAAAGTTAGAAAAAACTATAACGCTCACGATGAAAATAATAAGTATAAAACTGGTGATAAAGTTTCAATTATAGAGAGTAAACCATTTTCTAAAAATAAAAAGTTTCAAGTTATGGAGAGTAATAAGTAATGATTGGTGTTCAAACAGAATTGCAAGTAGCTGACAATACAGGTGCAAAAAGAATTGAGTGTATTAAAGTTCTAGGTGGATCAAAAAGACGATACGCTAGCATTGGTGATACTATTGTAATTGCGGTTAAAGAAGCGATGCCTAAAGGAAAAGTTAAAAAAGGTTCTGTTCACAAAGCAGTAGTTGTTAGAGTTAAAAAGGGAATTCACAGAAATGATGGTTCTAAAGTAAGATTCGATAACAATGCAGCTGTGTTAGTTGATGATAAAGGAGAACCAGTAGGAACAAGGATTTTTGGTCCAGTTACACGAGAATTAAGAAGTAGAGGTCAAATGAAAATCATTTCTTTGGCGCCGGAGGTTTTATAATGATTAAAAAAGGTTTGAAAGTAAGAGTTCTAACTGGAAGAGATAAAAAAAAAGAAGGTGAAGTTATTGAAATTGATAGAGCTAATAACAGAGCAAAAGTTAAAGAAATAAACATGGTAAAAAAACACGTTAAAACAACAAAAGAAAAAAAAGGTGGAATTTTTCCTAAGGAAAGTTTTATACATATTTCTAATTTAAAACTAATTGATGAAAAAGCAGTTAAAAAAAAAGAGGCTAAAAAATAATGACACCAAGACTAAAAGAAATATTTAATAAAGAAATTCAGCCTGCACTAAAGGATCAATTTGGTTTCAAGAATATTTATATGGCTCCAAGAATCGAAAAAGTTGTTTTAAATATGGGCCTTGGTTTAGATGCTACAGATTCAAAAATTTTAAAATCATGCGAAGAAGACATGGCAAAAATTACTGGACAAAAACCAGTTACAACAAAATTTAAAAAATCAGTAGCAAATTTTAAAACGAGAAAAGGTTCAAACGCTGGTTTAAAGGTAACTTTAAGAAAAAATAGAATGTATGAATTCTTAGATAGATTGGTGAATATTGCATTACCCAGAATTAAAGATTTTAGAGGGTTATCTTCTAAAGGTTTTGATAAATTCGGTAATTATACTTTTGGTATTAAAGAGCATATAATCTTTCCAGAAGTAAGCTTTGATAGAGCAGACAAAGTTAGAGGTTTAGATATAGTTATAGTTATTAAAGCAATCAATAAAGAGCATAGTTTTGCTTTATTAGAAAAGATGAATTTCCCATTTATTAAAAAAGGAGATAATTAAACATGGCAAAATTAAGCGCTGTTAATAAAAATAAAAAAAGAATAAAGCTTTCAGATAAGCTTTATAAGAAAAGACAAGCATTAAAGAAAATTGTAATGGATAAAAAGATTCCATTAGAAGAAAGATTTAAAGCGCAGCAAAAATTGTCGAAACTACCAAGGAATTCGGCCAAAACGAGAGTTATGAATAGATGTGAGATTACTGGAAGACCTCATGGTGTTTATAGAAAATTAAAGATTTCAAGAATAGCATTAAGACAATTAGGATTACAAGGAAAGATACCTGGCTTAGTTAAGTCCAGCTGGTAGAAAGGATTATTATGAGTTTAAGCGACCCAATAGGAGATATGATTGCAAGAGTAAAAAACGCTCAGGCAAGAAATCATAAAAAAGTAGAATTACCTTCATCTAATTTTAAAACTAAAATTGCAGATATACTTAAAAATGAAGGATTTATAAAAGATTTTAAAGTAAGTTCTGAAGAAAAAAAACCTGTTTTATCATTAGAACTTAAATATCATTCTGGTAACCCAGTAATAAGTGCTTTTGAGAGAGTATCAAAACCAGGAAGAAGAATTTTTTCATCTGCAGATAGTTTACCTAAAATAAATAACGGTTTAGGGATTGCTATTGTGTCAACACCAAAAGGAGTAATGACTGATATTGATGCTAGAAAACAAAAAGTTGGTGGTGAAATAATTTGTAAGGTATTTTAATGTCTAAGATAGGTAAAATAAACATATCGATTCCTGAAAAAGTTAAAGTAGCTTTAGCTGGCAATATAATAAATATTGAAGGACCACTTGGGAAAAAATCAATTAATGTTGATTTAGATATGTTTAATTTAGACATAATTGAAGGAAAAGAAATATCTATTAAACCAAAAAAAGTAGATCAAAACTCAAAGAGACTTTGGGGAATGAATAGAAGTTTAATTAATAATGCTGTAATAGGCTCAAGTAAAGGTTATGAAAAAATTCTAGAATTGGTTGGGGTTGGTTACAGAGCTGCATTAAAAGGAAATCAGTTAAATTTACAATTGGGTTATAGTCATGATATCAATTTTGACATACCAGATGGCATTAAAATCGCAGTTGAAAAACAAACAACATTAAAAATTACAGGATCCGACAAGCAATTAGTTGGCGAAGTTGTTTCTAAAATTAAGACTTTAAGAAAAATTGAACCATATAAAGGTAAGGGTGTCCGAGAAAAAGGTCAGTATGTGCTTAAAAAAGAAGGAAAGAAAAAGTAATGAAACTAAACACTAGTATCAGAAAAAGATTTAGAGTTAGCAATAAAGTTAAAAGAGTTGCTTCAAAAGATAGATTTAGATTGAGTATTTCTAGATCATCAAAAAATATTTCAGCTCAAATAATAGATGATACAAAAAAAATAACTTTGTTATCAGCTTCATCTATAGAAAAAGATCTTAAATCAGGTGATAAAGTAAATAAAACTGAACTTTCTAAATTAGTTGCGCTAAAACTAGCTAAAAAAGCTCAAGAGAAAAAAATTACTAAAATTTACTTTGATAGAGGTTCATACAAATATCATGGTAGAATTAAAGTTTTTGCAGAAACTTTAAGGGAAAACGGAATGGAATTTTAATTATGGAAAATTTAAAAGATAAAAAAACTGACGATATATTAGAAAAGTTAGTACACATAAATCGTATCACTAAAGTTGTAAAGGGTGGAAGAAGATTTGGATTTTCTGCACTTGTAGTTGTTGGAAATCAAGCAGGTAAAATTGGTATAGCTCATGCAAAAGCTAAACAAGTACCTGATGCTATTAAAAAAGCAAATGAAATGGCAAGAAGAAAACTTACCCACATACCATTAAGAGAAGGTAGAACAATACATCATGACGTTAAGGCAAAAGATGGTTCAGGTAGAATAGTGTTAAGAGCAGCGTCTAAGGGAACAGGAATTATAGCAGGTGGACCTGTTAGAGCAGTATGTGAAGTCTTAGGAGTAAAGGATATTGTGGCAAAATCTATGGGAACATCTAATGCTCACAATGTTATAAGAGCTACGATGAAAGCATTGATGAAACAAAGTTCACCAAAACAAATATCAGCGATTAGAAATAAAAAAATTTCAGAAATAATTGAAAAAAGAGGATAATGATTACTTTAAATAATAGAGAAAAAATCAATAAAGCTAAAATTAGAGTTGGAAGAGGAATTGGTTCTGGAAAGGGTAAAACATCAGGTAGAGGTGTTAAAGGTCAAAAATCAAGATCTGGGGTAGCTATAAAAAGTTTTGAAGGTGGTCAAATGCCATTATACAGAAGACTACCAAAAAGAGGATTTAACCCAATTTCAAAAGATAGTATTGCAATCTTAAATCTTAATAAAATTCAATCTTATATAGACAAAAAAAATATTAATCCAAATGAAGTTTTGAACTCAGAAATATTAAAAAAACTTAGATTAATTAATAAAAATTCAAAAAAATTAAAAATTTTAGGCTCAGGAGAAGTAAAAGATAAAATTAATATTGAAGCTGATCTAGCATCTAAATCAGCAATAGAAAAGCTAGAAAAAATTGGTGGATCTATTCAATTGAAAAAATAATTTTTTTTATGAGTGCATCATCATCAACAAATGATTTAAGAAATAGAATTATATTTACTATTTTAATATTAGCTGTTTATAGATTTGGAACTTTTGTACCTTTACCAGGTATTGATCCTGAGCAATTAAAAATAATGATGGAAGGTAATCAAAAAGGATTGCTAGGTATGTTTAATGTTTTTGCAGGTGGAGCTGTAAGTAGAATGGCGATATTTGCATTAGGTATAATGCCTTACATTTCTTCTGCAATTATAGTTCAACTTTTGACTGGGGTTTCTGACTATTTTAAAAATCTAAAAGCTCAGGGCGAAACAGGAAGAGCAAAAATTACACAAATTACTAGATATGGAACAGTGTTGCTTGCAACAGTTCAAGGATATGGTTTATCTGTTGGTTTAGAATCGTCTGCTGACTTGGTAATTAATCCGGGAGCTTTTTTTAAAATAACGACTGTTACAACAATTGTTGCAGGAACAATATTTTTAATGTGGTTAGGTGAACAAATTACTCAAAGAGGTATTGGTAATGGTATTTCCTTAATAATTTTTGCAGGTATTGTAGCTGAAATTCCAAGAGCTTTAGTAACAACTTTTGAATTAGGTAGAACAGGTGCAGTGTCTACATTTATGATACTAGCTATATTTGTTTTATTAATTGTTACAATTCTATTTGTAGTTTTTATGGAAAGAGCGTTAAGAAAAATTCTAATAAATTATCCTAAAAGACAAATGGGTAATAAAATGTACGGTGGTGAGTCGTCACATTTACCATTAAAAATTAATCAGGCTGGAGTAATACCAGCTATTTTTGCTTCAGCACTTTTATTATTACCGGTTACATTTTCGAATTTTTCATTTTCTAACAATGAGACTTTTTTAAATCTAAGTTCTTATTTCACACAAGGGCAGCCTCTTTACATGTTGCTTTATGCATCAGGAATAATTTTTTTTACTTTTTTCTATACCTCTATAACGTTCAATCCGACTGAAACTGCTGAGAATCTCAGAAAATATGGAGGCTTTGTGCCAGGAATTAGACCAGGTGAAAGCACTGCTTTATATATTGAAAATATTTCAACAAAACTTACTACTATTGGAGCTCTTTATCTGACTTTAGTTTGCTTAATGCCAGAATTTTTAATTGCAAATTACCCAATACCTTTTTATTTAGGTGGTGCATCTATATTAATTGTTGTTGTAGTAGCTATCGATACTGTTACACAAATACAAACTAGATTAATGAGTTCTCAATACGAACAACTGATTAAAAAAACTAAATTTGGTAGGTAAGTGAATATAATTTTATTTGGACCACCTGGTGCTGGAAAGGGTACTCAGTCTAAATATCTAGTTAATAAATTAAAAGCTTTTCAAATTTCAACAGGTGATCTTTTAAGAGAAGAAATCAAAAAAAATTCAGATATTGGTAAAATTATAATTAATGATATGACTGATGGAAAATTTATTAGTGATGACATTGTTAATAAACTTATAGAAAAATTAGTATTTGATCCTCAAAAAAAAAATAAATTAATCTTTGATGGATATCCTCGATCATTAAGTCAGGCTAAAAATTTAGAATTTTTACTAAAAAATTCAAACCAGAGCATAGATTTAATTTTATTTCTAAACGTAGACAAAGAAACAATTCTTAAAAGGCTTGAAAAGAGAAAAATTTTAGAAAATAGGTCTGATGATAATTCTGAAACTATTGTTAGAAGGTATGAGAAATATATGGAAACAACTAAACCAGTTCTAAATTATTACTCTAAGAATCCAAACTTTCAGGAGATTGATGGAGGCTTAGAAATTGAAGAAATAACAAGGAAAATAGACACTTTTATCAATGTATAAGACGTTGACTTTGATTATTCTTCTTATATAAAAGGCACAATTTATCACAAAAAATATGGCTCGTATCGCAGGTATAAACATTCCACAAAATAAACTTGTTCATATAGGTTTAACTTATATCTATGGAATTGGTGATAGGTTCTCACAGCAAATTTGTTCATCTTTAGAAATTCCAAGAGCTAAAAGAGTAAATGAATTAACTGACGAAGAGATTTTAAAAATTAGAGAATACATTGATCAAAATTTTAAAGTAGAAGGTGATTTAAGAAGAGATTATTCATTGAGTATTAAAAGATTAATTGATCTAGCATGTTACAGAGGAACGAGACATAGAAAAAAATTACCTGTTAGAGGACAAAGAACTAGATGTAATGCAAGAACAAGAAAAGGAAAAGCAATCGCGATTGCAGGAAAAAAATTAACTCCAACTAAAAAATAATTATGGCTAAAGCTGATAAAGTTGACAATAAAGATCAGAAGGTAGAAAAATCTTCTAAAAAAAGTGTTAAAAGTTCTTACTCAAAAAAAAAGAAAGTAAAAAAAAATATATTAAATGGAGTTGCTTATGTACAATCAACATTTAATAATACTATCATCTCTATTGCTGACACAAATGGAAATGTAATCTCTTGGGCATCTGCTGGACAAAAAGGTTTTAAGGGATCAAGAAAGTCTACCCCTTACGCTGCACAGATTGCAGCAGACTCAGCAGCATCTAAAGCACTTGAGTATGGAATGAAAACTTTATCTGTTGAAGTAAAAGGACCTGGTTCAGGCAGGGAAACAGCTTTAAGAGCACTACAGGCTAGAGGATTTAAGATTTTGTCTATTAAAGACACTACGCCAATGCCTCACAATGGAACTAGACCACCAAAGAAAAGGAGAGTTTAATGGAAATCGAAAATGTTAATGTAAAAAATTGGAAGTCATTAATCAAACCATCTAAATTAGATGTTCAAATAAGTGATGACTTAACACATGCAAAAATAGTAGCTGAGCCTTTAGAAAAAGGTTATGGATTAACTTTAGGAAATTCTTTAAGAAGAATTTTATTATCATCAATAAGAGGTGCTGCTGTAACCTCAATACAAATTGATGGAGTTTTACATGAATTCACTTCAATAAAAGGTGTTAGAGAAGATGTTACTGATATTGTTTTAAACGTAAAATCTTTAGCCTTAAAAAGCAATTCAGAAGGTACCAAAAAATTAATTTTAGATGCAAAAGGACCTGGAGAAATTAAAGCTTCTGATATAGCTCCAGTTGCAGATGTTGAAATTTTAAATCCTGACTTAGTTATTTGTAATTTAGATGAAAATACAACTTTTCATATGGAGATGAATGTTAATACAGGTAAAGGATATGTTCCTGCAGAGCTAAATAAACCTGAAGAACCACCATTAGGTCTTATTGCTATTGACTCACTTTATAGCCCAGTTAAAAAAGTTTCATATTCAGTAAGTACTGCTAGAGAAGGTAAAGCATTAGATTATGATAAATTAATTATGGAAGTTGAAACAGATGGATCAATTTCTGCTGAAGATGCTGTGGCTTATTCGGCTAGGATTTTCCAAGATCAGCTTAAAATGTTTATAAATTTTGATGAACCAGTTGAAGCTCCTGTAAAAGAAGTTTCTAAAGAGCCTGAATTTAACAAAAACTTATTAAGAAAAGTGGATGAGTTAGAGTTGTCAGTTAGATCAATGAACTGCTTAAAAAATGATAATATTATTTATATTGGTGACTTGGTTCAAAAATCTGAAGGTGAAATGTTGAGAACACCTAATTTTGGAAGAAAATCACTAAATGAAATTAAAGAAGTTTTAACAGGCATGTCTTTATATTTAGGAATGGAAATACCTAACTGGCCACCAGACAACATTGCAGAAATGTCTAAGAAATTGGAGGAAGCAATTTAATGAGACATGGTTTGTCAAATAAAAAGTTAAATAGAACATCAGAGCACAGAAAAGCTTTACTTAAGAATATGCTTAATTCTTTGATTAAGTATGAGCAGATCAAAACAACTTTGCCAAAAGCTAAATTTTTAAAACCACAAGCAGATAAAATAATAACATTAGGTAAAAAAGAAACTTTACAAACAACCAAAGTGTTGGTTTCTAAACTACAAGATATCAATTCAGCTAATAAAGTTAAAAAAACACTTTCTAAAAGATATCAGAATAGAAAAGGTGGTTACACAAGAATAATTAAAGCTGGATTTAGATATGGAGATAATGCTCCAATGGCAATAATTGAATTTGTTGATAGAGACGTTGAAGCCAAAAGAGTTGATAAACCAAAAAAGAACACAACTAAAGAATCTCCTAAAACAGAAGAGAAAAAACAAGCTACAGCTTAAATCTTAAATCATGAAAAAATCTTACATCGTTGATTCAACGTGTAATGGTATGCGTTTGGACAGATGGTTAAGATTAAAAATTGGAAAAATTCCACAAGGACTTATTGAAAAATATTTAAGAATAGGAAAAATTAAAATTAACAGAAAGAAAATTAAAAGCTCTTTTAAATTAAAAACGAAAGATGAAATAAATATATTTAAAATTGAATTTAAAGAAACAATTCAACAAAATAAAATTAAGTTTTTACCATCAAAAGAAATTGTAAAATCAAATGAAGATCAAATTATTGACAATAATGACAAGTTTGTTGTTTTAAACAAAGCGTCAGGTATATCAGTGCAAGGTGGAACTAAATCAAAAAAAAATCTAGTTGATATTTTTGCTAAAAGTGAAATTTTTGAAGGAACAAAACCATATTCTGTTCATAGATTAGATAAAGATACCTCTGGAGTTTTTATTATGGCTAAAAACAGAGAGAGCGCTCAATTGCTTACTTCTTTATTTAGATTAAGAAAAGTACATAAAACCTATTTAGCCATATGCCAAGGGGAAATTAATAAAAAATCAGGTATATGGGATGATGATTTAATTAGGTACGACGGTCAAAAAAAAATAATAGAAAAAGCAAAAACAATTTTTAAAGTTATTGATAAAAATTCTGAAGCAAGTTTATTAGAATTAAAACCTATTACTGGAAGAAAACATCAGTTAAGAAAACAATTGTATGCAATTGGAAGTCCTATATTTGGAGATACAAAATATAAATTATCAAATTCCAATAAAGGAATTAATAAAAATTTAATGTTACATTCATATCAAATTAAATTTAAAATTAATGATATAAAATATACTTATTCGGCGTTGTTACCTGATTATTTTAAAAAACTTTTAAAATCTAAAAGACTTAGATTTTCAAATTTGAAATAAAATTTTTAATTAATATATCACTTAGATTTGAGTAATCCTGATCTAAAATATTTTTTAAATTAGTTACTCCTTTATCTGAAATACCACATGGTATAATTTTTTTATAATTTTCTAGATCATTATTTATATTTATTGCAAAACCATGATATGCAATCCATTTGCTAACCCTGATACCTATTGCTGCAATTTTTTTAATTTCATTATTATATTTATGCCATATACCTATATTATCTTTATCTGGAAAAGTTTCTATTTTATAAAATTTTAAAGTTTGAATTATTGTTTTTTCGATAATTGTTATAAATTTTCTTATATCCTTTTTTTTCCTTAAATCTAAAACAAAATAACAAATCAATTGACCAGGCCCATGGTAAGTAATTTTACCACCTCTATTCGTTTTTAATATTTTAATTGATTTATCAATAATTTCATTTTCTTTATAGGAGGTTCCCGCTGTAAAAATTTCACTATGCTCCAAAGTCCAAATTAATTCTTGCTCATTGTTTTCATATAAATCCTTTAATCTGGACTCCAATATACTTATAGCATCAAAATAATTTACTGGTTTTATTGACTTTTTGATCTCTATGTTCATTTATAATTTGTATTATCTTTATTATGTATTAATAGTGCAAATCTAAATTATAGGTAGATTTATGTCTTTAACTAAAAAAACTAAAGATAAGAAAGTAAACTTTGAGTTTAATAAAGAATATATAAGAGTTGTTACTAGTAAAATAGCTAATAATGACGCTCAATTTATTACCAATTCTTTTAATGAAATGCACCCCGCTGATGCTGCGGATATTATCGAGCACCTAAGTGAAGGGGATAGAGAAAGTTTAATTAAATTAAATAATTTTAATATTGATCCGGATGTTTTTGTTGAACTAAATGAATCTATTCAATCGGAAATTATTACTTATTTATCCTCAGACTCTATAGTTAGTATTTTAAAGGGTCTCGAGTCAGACGATGCAATATCTATATTAGAAAATGTTCCTGAAGAGGATAAAAATGCAATTCTTAGCTCTTTGCCTCCAAAAGATAGATTTGCTCTACTAGAAAGCTTAAGTTATCCAGAGGATACTGCCGCCAGACTTATGCAGCGTGAGTTTACTGCTATACCAAGTAATTGGTCTGTTGGTCAAACAATTGACTATTTAAGAGAAAATAAAGATCTACCAGAGGAATTTTTAGAAATTTTTATTGTTAATGAGGATTTTAAACCAATAGGTACTGTTCCTTCATCTAGAGTTTTAACAACACCACGTGATACTAAAATGGCAACAATTATGTCGGAGTCTCAATTATTAATCCCTGTTGAAATGGATAAAGAGGAAGTTGCTAACTTATTTGAAAATTACAATTTAAATTCCGCCGCTGTTGTAGACAAAAACAATAAATTAGTTGGCATGATCATGAATGATGACGTTTTAACGGTCTTGAAAGAGGAAGCAGAGGAAGATGCTTTAAGATTAGCTGGGGTAGGAGATGAAGAAATTACTGATGGAGTTGTAAAAAAAACTAAGAGAAGATTTAATTGGCTTTTACTTAATTTGTTTACTGCATTTTTAGCCACATGGTGCATAAGTTTATTTGGAGCAACAATTGAACAAATGGTAGTATTAGCATTCTTAATGCCTATTGTAGCTTCAATGGGAGGGAATGCTGGAATGCAAACACTTGCGGTTACAGTAAGAACTATAGCTACAAATGATTTAACTCAAAATAATTTCTCATCAAATGTATTTAAAGAATTTTCTATTGGTATTCTAAATGGAATTATATTTGCAGTTATAAGTGCTTTAATTGTTCATATATGGTTTCAAGATAGTATCCTTTCATTGATTATAGCAATATCAATGGTACTAACAATGATCATAGCTGGATTATTTGGTATATTAGTTCCTTTTACACTAAAAAAAATGAATATTGACCCAGCGATAGCTTCAAGCGTTTTTGTGACAACAATTACAGATGTAATAGGTTTTGTTTCTTTTTTAGGTGTAGGAGCATATTTTTTATAATATTATAGATTATCAATCAATCTGACATTTTTTAAATAATAAGCAATAAATAATCTTGAATTTTTCTTTGTAGTTGAAATTTTTAAATTATTTAAATTTCTTAGCTCTAAATAATCAATTTTAATTTTAAAGTTATTTTTTAACTCTTTTTTTTGTAGATTTAAAAATCTAGAAATATTTTTTTTATTTTTAATATTTTTTTTAATACACACTAGTTTTTCATAAATTTTTGCTGCAATGAATAAATTAGATTTATCTAATAAAATGTTTCTTGATGAAAGAGCTACATTATTACTGTCACGAATTGTTTTACAAGGAATTACCTTAGTTTTATAAATTCGTTCTAATTTCTTTTTTACCAAATATAATTGTTGAAAATCTTTTTCTCCCATAAATATCTTTTGAGGATTTATAATTTTTGTTAGTTTTTGCATCACATCTAAAACACCTTCAAAATGACCTTTTCTAAATTTAGCACACAAAATATTATCTTTTTTAAGTAATGTAATTTTTGATTTTTTTTTATTTTTGTATATGTCTTTAAATTTAGGAAGATAAACAAAATCAACTTTTTTGCTTTGTTTAAGAATTTTTAAATCTTTTTTGATATTTCGCGGATATGATTTTAAATCTTTTTTGTTGTTAAATTGTTTTGGATTAACAAAAATACTTACAATTGTTTTTTTACAAAGTTTATTTGATTTATTTATCAGTGATAAATGACCTTTATGTATTCCCCCCATAGTAGGAACAAAGCCCACGTCATTAAATTGCCTTAATGATTCAATTAATGATGTATTGTTTAATAAAATTTTCATTTGTATAAGAATATTTAATAAGTAAAACATTTAAATGATTAAACAAGCAATTATTCCTTTAGCTGGACTCGGTACTCGATTACTACCTTTAACAAGTGTTTTTGCTAAAGAGCTTCTACCCATTAATGGAAGACCAGGAATCGAATATATTCTTGACGAATGCATCGAGGCAGGTATTAAAGAGATTATATTTATTATCTCCACTAAAAAATTAATGATTAAAAAATATTTTTATTGTGATCAGTTTTATAAAAATATTTTAAAAAAAAAGAAAGATTTAAGAATAAATAATGAATATAAAAAGATACTTAAATATAAAAATAAAATTAAATTTGTATTTCAGAACATTCCAAAGGGAACAGGTGATGCTGTTCTTAAAACTCAAAAATATATTAAAAGTAATTATTTCTTAATGTTATTACCTGATGATTTAATAATAAAAAAAAATTGTTCTAAGTCAATGATCAAAGTTCATAAAAAATATCATGCCTCTGTTATGGCATCTATGAAAGTAAAAAAAAACAATGTTTCAAGATGGGGGATATATAAAATTAATAAAAAATTAAATAAAAGAAATTATGTAATTGATAGCGTTGTTGAAAAACCATCTGTAAAAAAAGCTCCATCTAAATATGCTGTCATTGGAAGATATATATTGCCGCGAACAATTTTCAAAAAAATTAAATCTCTTAAACCAGTCAAAGGTAAAGAGATACATATTACTGATGCAATACAGCTATTAATAAATGATAAAGAAAAATTTGTAGCTCATAATTTTGAAGGTAAATATCTTGATTGTGGAACAATGAGAGGCTACGTAAACTCCTCAAAACAAATAGGAAAAATATGAAATTGTGTATGATTGGCACTGGTTATGTCGGCTTAGTTAGTGGAGTCTGTTTTTCTGACTTAGGTAATGATGTAATATGTGTTGATAAAGACATTAAAAAAATTAACAATTTAAAAAAAGGTATTATTCCTATTTATGAACCAGGTTTAGAAGAATTAGTTTTAAAAAATTATAAGAATAAAAGACTGAATTTTTCAACAAATTTAAAAGAATCGGTGAAAAAATCAGATATTGTTTTTATATGCGTAGGTACACCAACCAAAAAAAATAGTAATAATGCTGATTTAAGTCAAGTATATGTTGTGGCAAAAGAAATATCCAAATCCATTAAAAAATTTAAAATTATAATTAATAAGTCCACAGTGCCTGTAACAACAGGTGATGAACTTGAAAAAATTATATCTAAAAAAGTTAATAAAAAACTCTTTTCCGTAGTGTCTAATCCTGAATTTTTAAGAGAAGGTGATGCTATTAGAGATTTTATTTATCCAGATAGAGTGGTAGTTGGATCAAATGATAGTAGGTCTCATAGAATATTAAAAAGTTTATATTCACCATTAATTTCAAAAGGTGCTAATTTTGTTTCTACAAAAAGAAGAGCGGCTGAATTAATAAAATATGCTTCGAATGCTTTTTTAGCAACAAAGATTACCTTCATAAATGAAATAGCAAATTTATGCGAAAAAACTGGTATAGATATTGAGGATATCTCAATAGGAATTGGACTTGATAAAAGAATTGGTAGTAGATTTTTAAGAGCTGGACCTGCATTTGGAGGATCATGTTTTCCGAAAGATACTAAAGCTTTAATTTCAACTGCTGATAAATTCAAAACTAATTTATCTGTCGTAAAAAGCGTTGTCAGATCTAATGATTTAAGATCTAATTTATTATCCAAAAGAGTTAGTCTTATTTTGAAAAATAAAATTAAAAATAAAGTTGTATCTTTTTTAGGTGTAACTTTTAAAGCAAATACCGATGATATGAGAGACTCATCTAGCTTAAAATTAATCCCGTTCTTATCAAAAAAAGGTGCAAAAATTAAATATTATGATCCTACTGGATCAAAAAAAGAATTTAAAAAATTAAAAAATGTTGAATTTTCTAATTCAATACAGGAATCAGTCAAAGGAGCAGATATTGTAATTATACATACGGAATGGAATGATTTTAAATCAATTAATTTCAAAAAATTTTCAAAAAATAAAAAACTTATTATTTACGATATGAGAAATATTTATTCACCAAATAAAATTAACAAACTTGGCTTAAAATATTTTGGTATTGGAAGATAATTTAATATAATTCGAAAATTGCATCAACTTCAACAGAAACACCAAGCGGCAAGCTATTTGTACTTACTGCAGCTCTAGTGTGCATTCCTGCTTCACCAAAAATTGAAGCTATTAAATCAGAAGCACCATTAATTACTTTTGGTTGGTCTGTAAAATTATCATTTGAATTAACAAAACCTGTTAATTTTACGCACGATTTAATTTTAGAAAGATCTCCATCACAAGCTACTTTTGCTTGAGCTATTATACTTAAACCACATCTTTCTGCTGCTTTATAACCTTCTTCAACCGATAAATCTTTTCCAATTTTTCCTTTTATTAGTTCATTATTTTCTGAAATAGAAATTTGTCCAGAAATATAAAGTAAATTTCCAATAATTTTTGTAGCAACATATGATCCGACTGGAGGTTTTGCTTCAGGAAGTTTAATTTTTAATTCTTTTATTTTGTTTTCAAAATTCATTTTTTATTTTTTTTTTTAGATTTTTTATTTTTATCGTATTCTCTTCTTTTCTCAATTAGTATAAGAGCCTCTTCCATTGTTAGCTCTATTGGGTCTTTTTCTTCTGGAATTGTTGCATTTAAAGATTTGTATTTAATGTATGGACCATATTGACCTTTCATGATTCTAACTGGTTTTTTATCTTCAGGATGTTCCCCCAAGTCTTTTATAATTGAAGATGACATTCTTCCAGGTTTTGCTTCAGAAATTAATGTTATAGCTCTATTTATTCCTATAGAAAAAATTTCATCTACATTTTCTATTCTAGCTGATTTATTTTCACATTTTAAATATGGTCCAAATCTGCCAGTGTTTAAAGTAATATCCTTTTGATTTTCTGGATTGATACCCAATGATTTAGGAAGTGAACATAAAAATTTTGCTTTATCTAGGTCAATACTTTCTAATCCAATTCCTTTTGGAATAGATACGTTTTTTAATAATTCATTTATTTCAGGTTTCTTTTTTTTTGTTTTTTTTTTCTTTTTAAGTTTTTTTTCCTCAATGTGTTCTTCAAGAACTTTCTCATATTGAAGATATGGACCAAATCTTCCATTTTTTAGAAAAATATCATTTCCATTTTCGTGTTTTCCAAGAAATTTTGGTTCTGCTAATTGTGATTGTGCAGCCGCTTTAGCTTTTGATAATGGTCTTGTAAATTTACATTCTGGATAGTTTGAACACCCAATAAAAGCACCTCCTCTAAAACTATTTTTTAAACTCAGTGAACCAGTGTTACATATCTGACATTTTCTAACTATATTTCCTTCTTTATCAGTATCAAATATCAATGCTCCTAAACTCTCATTTAACAGATCCAAAACTTCTCTAGTTCTTTTCTCTTTTACTTCTGAAACATTGTTATTAAAATCTTTCCAAAACAAATCTAGAACTTTTAACCAACTTTCTTTACCTGACGTAATATCGTCTAGTTGGTCTTCCAATCCTGCTGTAAAATTATAATCCACATACTTTGAAAATAGTTTTTCTAAAAATGCAGAAATTAATTTACCCCTGTCTGTTGGGAAAAATCTTTTATTAACTATTTCTGCATAACCTCTATTTGCTATTGTTGAAATTATACTTGCATAAGTTGAGGGTCTACCAATTCCCAACTCTTCTAATTTTTTAACTAAACTTGCCTCAGAGTAACGTGGTGGTGGTTGAGTGAAATGTTGTTCATCAATAAGAGCTTCTATGTTAATTGGTCCTTTTGACATCTCAGGTAAAATTTGCTCATCCTCATCTTTATTTTGATTTGAATAAACTTTTAAAAATCCATCAAATTTCAAAACTGATCCACTTGATTTACATATAGTTTTATTGTCTTCTGATTCAATCGTTATTGTATTTCTATCAAATTTTGCTGTTTCCATTTGAGATGATAGAGCTCTAGACCAAATTAAAGAATATAATTTTTGCTGATCAGAACTTAAATACTTTTTAATAGAATCTGGATTTCTATTAATATCAGTCGGTCTTATTGCTTCATGAGCTTCCTGTGCATTTTTTGCTTTTTTTCCAGAGTAATTATTTAGATTATCTGGTAAGTACTCATTTCCGTATTCCTTTTTAATAAAATTTCTAAAATCAGATATTGCATCAGCTGACAAATTAGTTCCATCAGTTCTCATATATGTAATTAATCCAACTGTATCTCCTTCAATTTCTATTCCTTGATAAAGTTTTTGTGCTATTTGCATTGTTCTTGATGCACCAAAACCTAATCTGCTTGACGCAACTTGTTGAAGCGTCGATGTTGTGAATGGTCCTGAAGGATTTCTGCTAACAACTTTAGAAGAAATATCAGTTATATTAAATTTTTTGGTCTTAATATTTGAAATTGTCTTTTCAATTTCTTCTTTATTTCTAAATGAGAATTTTTCAACTTTTTCTCCATCAAGTTGAGAAATATTTGCTGTAATTTTGCTTTTATTTTTATCTTGAAAATTAATACTTAAAGTCCAAAATTCTTCAGGTTTGAATAATTCAATTTCATGTTCTCTTTCAGTAATTAATTTCAGTGCAACAGATTGAACTCTACCTGCTGATTTTGAACCAGGTAATTTAGTCCATAGTATTGGTGATATATTAAATCCAACCAAGTAATCTAACGCTCTTCTAGCCATGTAAGCATCGACCAAAAGAGGCTCTATCTGTCTTGGATTTTCAATTCCATGTGTGACAGCTTTTTTTGTTATTTCATTAAATACCACACGTTCAATTTCTTTATCCTTTAAAAGTTTTTTTTCATCTAAATATTCTTTTACATGCCAAGCTATAGCCTCTCCCTCACGATCTGGGTCGGTAGCAAGAATTATTTTTGAAGAATCTTTCGCTGCATCAGTAATTTCTTTTAAATATTTTTTTGAAAAGCTATCAACTTCCCATTCCATTTTAAAATTTTGATCAGGATCAACGGATCCATTTTTTGAAGGAAGATCTCGAATATGACCATAGCTAGCTAAAACGGTATAGTTATCACCTAAATATTTATTAATTGTTTTAGCTTTAGCAGGGCTTTCAACTATGACCAGATTCATAAAATAACAAACTACTCAAAAGAGTTTGATAGTCAAATTAATAAATTTTCGTCTTAGTTTCTTCTTTATTTTTCAAGCGTTTAATATTTTCCCTGTGGGTAAAAAATATTAAAATGAACATTATTACGTAAAAAAATACATTCCCCGATCCTTCAATAACTAAAATATAAATTGGTATGGAAAGTGATCCTATCAAGGAAGCTAAAGATGAATATTTAGAAATAAAAAAGATTATTAACCAACATAATCCAAACACTAAACCAAAAATAATATTTAAAGAAAAAAGTATTCCAACATATGAAGCTACACCTTTACCACCTTTAAATTTTAACCATACAGGGAAAACATGACCTATAAAAGCACATAGGGCCGATATATAGACCGCGTCAGTAAAATTCATTTTTATATATAAAACAGGTATTACTGCTTTTAACACATCAAGCATTAGTGTTGAATAACCAATGAGTTTGTTACCAGTTCTTAAAGCATTTGTTGCACCAATATTTCCAGAACCAATTTCTCTAATATCTTTTTTTAAAAATATTTTAGTTAAAATTAATCCAAAAGGAATTGATCCCATTAGGTATGACGTTATACCTATTATAATAAGTTCCATTTTTATATTTTAAATAATTCTATACCTTTTACAAATGTATTAGTTACTTTTCCTTGAAGCTTCTTATCTTCAATTGAAGTATTTTTAGATTTAGAGATTAAATTTTCTTGTTTTACAATCCATGGTTTATTGATATCTACTATACAAAAATCCGCATCATTACCTATTGATAAGTTTCCTTTATTGATATTTAATATTTTTGCTGGATTAGAGGTTAAAGCTTCAATTATAGTTTCAAGTTTTACAGATCCATTATGAAATAATTCTAAACTTAAAGATAATAATGTTTCAATACCAGATGCACCTGTTGCAGCTTGTGCAAATGTTAATCTTTTAGACTCTTCATCTTCAGGTTTATGATCAGAAACAATTATATCAATAGTTTTATCTTTTAATCCTTGAACTAAAGCTTCTCGATCTTCTTCTCTTCTCAGTGGAGGTGATAATTTTAAAAATGTTCTAAAATCTCCAATATCATTCTCATTTAATGAGAGGTTATTTATTGATACACCGCAGGTGAATTTAACATTTTGTTTACGTTCCTTAATTATATCTACAGATTTCCCTGATGATAGTTGAGATATATGATATCGACACTTGGTTTTTTCTAAGAGAGTAAGATCTCTTTCAATTATAATTCTTTCAGCAATATCTGGTATGCTTGATAGGCCTAGTTTTGTTGCAATAATACCAGAATTAATCATTCCATTTTTAGCTAAATCGTAATCTTCTGCATGTTGCATTATTAGACATCCCAAATCTTTAGCTGAATTCATGATTCTATACATAAGTCTGGTATTTTGAATTGTTTTGACTCCATCAGTAAATGCAATAATTCCTTTTTTAGCTAGTAACCCAAATTCAGTCATATTAGTGCCATCTGTGTTTTGAGTTAATGAAGCGCAAGGAAATATATTTATTTTGGACTTATCTCGTCCTCTTCTTTTTAAAAAATCTACAATTGATACATTATCTATAATTGGATCAGTATTAGGCATCGTTACAACTGACGTAACTCCACCAGATAATGCAGCATTACTTAAAGTTCTAAAATTTTCTTTATATTCATATCCTGGCTCGCCTACAAAAACTCTCATATCTACTATACCAGGAAATATATATTTACCCTTTAAGTTGGTAGGTTTTTCTCTAGTTGGTAAATTATTTGTATTTACCTTTTTTCCTATAGCCTCTATCTTTCCGTCTTCTCCAATTATTAATCCACCATTTTCGTTTATAGAGTTATGAGGATCTATAATGTTTGCATTTATAAAGTATTGTTTTTTCATTTATTCACAAAAAATTTTTAAACATGCCATTCTTACAGCAACACCTAACTCAACTTGCTCTTTAATTACACTCTTGTTTATGTCATCAGCTAATCTTGTATCAATTTCAATTCCTCTATTCATTGGACCAGGATGCATAATTAAAGCATCTGATTTTGCATGATCAAGTTTATCTGGCGTTAATCCATAATATTCATAGTATTCTCTATTAGATGAAAGATATGAACTAGTCATTCTTTCATTTTGCAATCTAAGCATCATTACAATATCACAATCTTTGAGACCCTTTTTCATATCAGTAAAAGTGTTTACGCCAAACTTTTCAATTTCCTTTGGCATAAGATTTGATGGTGCAACTATATTAACTTCTGCTCCTAACATTGTAAGAAGATAAATATTTGATCTAGCCACTCTCGAATGAAGTATATCTCCACATATTGCTATTTTTAATCCTTGAATTTTTTTTTTCCGATTTCTTATTGTTAATGCATCTAATAATGCTTGAGTAGGATGCTCCCGTCTACCATCACCAGCGTTTAAAACTACACAATTAACTTTTTGAGATAATAGATTACAAGCACCAGAATCTTGATGTCTGATCACAATTATATCGGGATGCATTGCATTTAAGGTCATGGCCGTATCAATTAAAGTTTCACCTTTTTTAATGGCCGAGTTACCCATATTCATTGACATAACATCTGCACCAAGTCTTTTTCCAGCAAGTTCAAATGAGCTTTGAGTTCTAGTTGATGGCTCAAAGAATAAGTTTATTTGTGTTTTACCTCGCAACACATCTATTTTTTTATTTTTACTCTGATTTAATTTTATGAAAAGTTCTGACTCATCCAGGATATAATTGACATCATCAACTGATAAATCTTGGATACCCAACAGATGTTTTTGTGAGATTTTAATAGCTTTATTGGTTTTAAATGCCATTAAAATTTACTCTATAGCTATAAAGTCTCCAAATGGCAAGGATTAATTATTTAAATAATCTATGGCTCCTTGAAGAATAAATGTAGCTGCATTTTGATCTATGTTTTTTTCACGCTTAGAAACATTAACATCAAGCTGGCTGGATAGATTAAATGCACCTACAGTTGAAAGTCGTTCATCCCATAGGCAAACATCAATATCAACATTTTGTTCTATATTTTTAGATACATCACTTACTGATTGAGCAGAAGGACCTAATGAACCATCCATGTTAATTGGATATCCAATGATAATTCCTTTAATATTGTTTTCCTCTATTATCTTTTTTAATTCGTTGATTAGGTCATCATTATTAGTTTTATTGATCGTTTGAAAGGGTGTGGCTATTGACTGTTTTTCATCACAAATTGATACACCGATTCTTTTTGAACCAAGATCTAAACCAATCAATCTAGAGGTTTCGGACTGTTTTTTTTTGAATTCTTCAATAGTGATCATATTGTATATTTTAAACTTAAGTGATAGTTTGCGACATATTTAAATACCATATGAGCATCGATCTTAAAACAATAAAGCACATATCTAAACTGTCAAGAATTTCTGTAGATGAGAAAAAAGCAGAGAAACTTGCAGGAGATTTAAATTCAATTTTCGATTTTATTGAAAAACTTAACGAATTAAAAACTGACAATGTTGAACCATTAACTTCTGTTGCCGAAACAACTCTAAAACTAAGATCAGATAAAGTAAAAAGTAAAAACTTAAGAGATCAGGTAATAAAAAATTCTCCTAAGGAAAATGAAGATTATTTTGTTGTACCAAAGGTAATTGAATAATGTCAGATATAACTAAACAATCATTATCTCAGTTAGTAGAAAATATAAAAAGTAAAAAACTTTCCTCAAGTGAAGTTACTAAAGCATTTGTTGAAAGGTCAGAAAAATCAAAAGAATTAAATACATATATAACAGAAGATTATGCAAATGCTTTAAATAAAGCAAAAAAGTTTGATGAAAAACCTAATCTTGATCTAAAATTGCCTGGTATTCCAATGGCTGTGAAAGATTTATTTTGTACAAAAGATATTAGAACTACGGCAGGTAGTAAGATTTTAAATAACTTCATTCCTACTTACGAGTCAACAGTTACACAAAATATTTGGAATGAAGGAGCTATCTTAATGGGTAAATTAAATTGTGATGAATTTGCGATGGGCTCATCTAATGAGACTAGTTTTTTTGGTAATGTACAAAACCCAATTAATAAAAACTTAGTCCCAGGTGGATCATCCGGTGGATCGTCTTCTGCAGTAGCAGCTCAATTAACACCAATAACTATTGGAACAGATACAGGTGGATCCATAAGACAACCAGCTTCTTTTACAGGAACTGTTGGATTAAAACCCACTTATGGTAGTTGCTCAAGATATGGAATTGTAGCATTTGCATCTTCTCTAGATCAAGCTGGGCCAATGGCACAAAATGTTAAAGATTGTGCATTATTACAGGAAGTTATTAGCACTTATGATGAAAAAGATTCTACATCAATAGACTTTAAAAGGAACGAGTACAGCAAAGAATTAACAAAAAAAATTAAAGGTAAAAAAATAGGAATACCTAAAGAATATAGAGTAGATGGAATGCCAAAGGAAATAGAAGATCTATGGAAAAAAGGTATTGAATATGCAAAAGATTGTGGTGCTGAGATTATAGATATATCTCTACCTCATACTAATTATGCACTACCAACTTACTACATCGTAGCACCAGCAGAGGCCTCATCTAATTTGGCTAGATATGATGGTGTTAAATATGGTTTTAGAGCTGAGGGAGAAAATCTTATTGATATGTATGAAAAAACTAGATCTGAAGGATTTGGTGCTGAAGTTCAAAGAAGAATAATGATTGGAACTTATGTTTTATCTTCAGGATATTATGATGCTTATTATCTTAAAGCACAAAAAGTTAGAAAACTTATTAAAAATGATTTTGATCAAGCTTATAAAAAAGTAGATGCAATTCTAACCCCATCCACTCCAAGTTCAGCTTTTAAAATTGGTGAAAAAACAAATGATCCAGTTTCAATGTATTTAAACGATATTTTTACTGTTCCTGTAAATTTAGCAGGTTTACCAGGAATTTCTATACCTGCAGGCCATGATGCTAAAGGGTATCCATTAGGATTACAGATAATTGGTAAAGCTTTTGATGAACAAAATATTTTAAACATAGCATATGCTATGGAAGAAAAAATTAATTTTAAAAACAATATTACTGATTGGTGGATTAAGTGAGTAAGAACAAATCTGAATATCTAATTAATAGACATGATAATCAATATGAAGTTGTCATTGGATTAGAAGTGCATGCACAAGTTACATCGGAGTCAAAATTATTCTCAACATCAGCAACCAAATTTGGAGCTGAGCCGAATACTCAAGTAAGTTTAGTTGATGCAGCATTTCCTGGAATGTTGCCAGTAATAAACGAGTATTGTGTAAAACAAGCTATTAAAACAGGAATTGGTTTAAAAGCTAAAATTAATAAGAGATCTGTCTTTGATAGAAAAAATTATTTTTATGCTGACTTACCTCAGGGATATCAAATCTCACAATTCAAAGATCCAATTGTAGGTGAGGGCAAAGTAATACTTGATATGCCAGATGGTCAAAAAGAGGTAGGTATAGAAAGATTACACTTGGAGCAGGATGCGGGTAAAAGTATTCATGATCTAGATCCTAAAAATACTTTTGTAGATTTAAATAGATCAGGTGTGGCTTTGATGGAAATTGTAAGCAAACCCGACCTAAGATCCCCAGATGAAGTAAATGCATATATTAAAAAATTAAGATCTATAATGAGATATTTAGGAACCTGTGATGGAAACATGCAGGAAGGATCTTTAAGAGCGGATGTGAATGTATCTGTTAGAAAAAAAGGCTCAAAAGAATTTGGAACCAGATGTGAGATAAAAAATGTTAACTCAATTAAGTTCATGCAAATGGCTATTGAATACGAAGCTAACAGACAAGTTGATTTAATTGAGGATGGTCAAACAATTGATCAAGAAACAAGACTTTTTGACACTAAAAAGAATGAAACTAGATCAATGAGATCAAAAGAGGATGCTCATGATTATAGATATTTTCCAGATCCCGACTTATTACCATTAGTAGTTTCAGACGATTTTATCGAAAATTTAAAATCAGAAATTCCGGAGCTACCAGATGAAAAGAAAAAAAGATTTATAGAAAAATTCAAGTTATCTCCTTACGAAGCAAACATTTTAGTTTCTGATATTGAAACATCAAATTACTTTGAAAATGTAATTAAGAAGTCTGATGTAAAGCTTGCAACAAATTGGATAATTGGTGAATTATTTGCAGCGTTAAATGAAAAAAATTTAGAAATAACTGAAAGCCCTATAAGCGCAGGCAATTTATCAAAGTTAATCAATTTAATTAAAGATGGAACAATTTCTGGAAAAATTGCAAAAACAGTTTTCGAACAAATGATGGAAGGCGACAAGGATCCTCAGAAAATTGTTGAAGAAAAAGGTTTAAAACAAGAGAGCGATCCAAAAGCACTTGAGACACTGATAGACAAGGTTATTGATGATAACAGAGACAAAGCTACCGAATATAAATCAGGTAAAGTTAAATTATTCGGTTTTTTTGTAGGTCAAGTAATGAAAGTATCTGGTGGAAAAGCAAATCCTCAATTAGTTAATGAGATATTAAAGAAAAAACTTTAGAATTTATGGGTTCAGACCTAAATATAACTAAAGAGCTTCAAGAGTATATTTTAAGTCAAGGATTTAATTTACATCCAGTCCAAAAAGAAATAATTGATTACAACACTTCCCTTGGTGGTGTCAAAAGAATGCAAATCTCAATTTCACAAAGTCAATTCCTGCATTTAATTATAAAAATTTCAAATATCAAAAAAATTTTAGAGATAGGTACATTTACAGGATTAAGTACGTTATCTATGGCTTTGGCATTACCAGATGATGGCAAAATAATTGCTTTAGATAAAAATGAAGAAACTAATAAAGTTGCAATAAATTTTTTTAAAAAAGCTAATCAAAATCATAAAATAAAAACATTAATTAAACCTGCTATAGAAAGTTTAGATGAAATTAAAAATGAAATGTTTGATTTAGTTTTTATTGATGCTGATAAAATGAATTATATTGAATACTATGAACGTTCTTTACAATTATTGAACAATAATGGTCTAATAATCATTGATAATGTTTTATGGTATGGAGAAGTTGTGAATGAAAACAATAATGATAAATTTACTAAAAATATTAAAGAGTTTAATAGTCATATCTCAAAGGATACAAGGGTTGAAAAGTTAATAATTCCTCTTGGTGATGGAATGACTGTTTGTAGAAAATTATAATGTTTGAAGTAGTTGGTTTTTATAAATTTGTTAAAATTTCTTATCTAAAGAAAAATCAAAAAGTTTTATTAGAAACTTTAATAAAGAAAAACATTAGAGGTACGATAATTATCTCTAAAGAAGGGGTGAATGGAACTATATCTGGTAAAGCTGCAGACATTAAATTCACAATTAACAATTTAAAAAGAACTCTTAAATTTAAAGAATTTAACACCAGCAATGTTTCTAAAAACTCATTCCAACCGTTTCATAAACCTAAAGTAAAAATTAAAAATGAAGTTGTTCCTATGAATTTAATTTTAAACAAAAGAATAAAGAAAAAGGATAGCCATGTAGATCCAATCAAATGGAATAAGCTAATTAAAGAAAAGGATACTGTTCTTATAGATGCGAGAAAACCATTTGAGTACGATGTTGGAACATTTAAGGGAGCAATCAATCCTGATGTTGATAACTTTAGAGATTTTCCTAAATACCTAAAAAAATTAAAAAAAAATCAACCTATAGCTATGTTTTGTACTGGTGGAATTCGTTGTGAAAAGGCATCTGTATATTTGGAGAATAAAGGGTTTAATAACATTTATCAGTTAAATGGTGGAATTTTGAATTATCTTAAAAAAACAAATAAGAAAAAAAGTTTATGGAAAGGTGAATGTTTTGTTTTTGATAACAGGATTAGTTTAAAACACGGTCTAAAAGTTGGTTCTTACTCAATGTGTAGTGGTTGTAGGAAGCCTGTATCTCGTAAGGATAAAAAATCAAAAAAATATGAAGAGGGTGTTTCTTGTCCAAATTGTCACGATAATCTAACAGATCATCAAAAATCAAGATTTAGGATGAGACAAAAACAAATTAATCTTGCCAAAGAAGCAGGAAAAAGACATATCTTTCAAAAAGAGTATTAACAAATCTTAAATTAATGAATTTATTAAAAGATGAAGTTTCATTGTTAGTAAGAAAACTTGCTGTACCAGCAAGTGTAGGAACCTTATTCCAAACACTTTATACAATCGTAGATACTTTTTATGCAGGAAAAATATCGCCAGAAGCCTTATCTGCTTTGAGCAAGTCTTTTCCGATATATTTTTTGATTATTGCTACATCCATTGGAGTTACCGTAGCGGGAACATCATTGATAGGGAGTAGCATCGGAGAAAAAAACGAAAAAAATGTTTTAAGTTATTTTGGGAATGTAATCATTTATTCGATTATAATCTCGGTAGTTGTATCTATTTTAGGATTTTCTTTTGGTGAAAAGATATTCTTATTAATGAATTCCTCTAAAGAAGTAACAATTCTTGGACTTGAATATATAAATGTAATTTTTTTAGGTACGATATTATTTATTTTAGTAGTAGCATTAAATTCATTCTTACACGCAGAAGGAGATACTAAAACTTACAGAAATGTTTTAATATTTTCTTTTTTCTTAAACATTATTTTAAATCCAATTTTTATTTTTGGTTTTTTATTTATACCACCATTAGGAATAACTGGTATTGGGATAGCAACTTTAATTGCTCAATTTGTATCTTTGTTGGTTATTTTAATAAAAATATTAAATAATCAAAGAATTAAACAAATAACTTTAGACCATTTCAAAGCTAAATTTTTTTTCTTAAAAAATATTTTTTTTCAATCAATGCCAATTACAATTGCGATATTAGGGTATTCTATTGCTGCAACAATTGTTTTTACATATGTTGGATTATTTGGTGAATATGCTGTAGCAGGGTATGGATCTGCCACAAGAATTGAGCAAGTAGTTTTGTTACCAATATTAGGAATTAATACAGCAATAATTTCTATAATAGCGCAAAATATTGGAGCAAAATATTACGATAGAGTGGAGCAATCCTATTATACCTCAATAAAATACGGTCTATTTATAATGTTAATCGCTGGTGTAGTTATTTTTATAAGTGCTGACATTGTTCCTAAATTCTTTTCTTCAAACCCAGATGTAATTATGCATGGCTCTATGTACCTTAAGATTTCTGCATTTATTTTACCTGCTTATCCAATTTTTTTCTTATCAAATGGATTTTTTATGGCATTAAAAAAATCTGAAAAAGCCATGGTTAATAATATTGCCAGAAATGTTATAGTACCAGTTTTATCCTTTTACATTGCAAAGTATTTAAATGCAGATTTTAAAATTTTTTTTTATATTTGGGCTATCTTTCAATGGTTGATATCATTGATATTACTATTTTATGTTAAATATTATATTAAACATAAATTAGCTAATATTTAATATTTTTTAAATATGTTTTTTACAAAAAGAAAAGCGATAATTTTAATTATAATCTGTTCGATTTTTTTTATTCTCACATATAATGATGTTAGGTCTGAAGAGATTAAAGAAATTTCTGGAAATGCTCAAATTATTGATGGTGATACAATAAAAATAAGTTCAAAAAAGATAAGATTGCATGGAATTGATGCACCTGAATTCAAGCAAATGTGTAAAAAACCATATTTAACAATAATTTTTTTTACTTTTACTAAAGATTATCCATGTGGAAAAATTTCAACTCAAAAATTGCAAAAAAAAATAAATAACAAAGTAATAACTTGTAAAATTTTGGATATTGACAGATATAAAAGATTAATAGGAGAGTGTTATAAAAGAAATTTAAATCTGAATTCTTGGCTAGTTTCAAACGGTTATGCAGTAGCTTATAGAAAATACTCAAAAAAATATATATCAAACGAAATTAATGCTAAAAATGAAAAAAAAGGTCTTTGGCAAGGTAAATTTGAAATGCCATGGGACTTTAGAAGAAAAAAATAAGTTTATAATCTTGCTGCACAGTCTTCAATCCAAGAACATAGATGCTCAGCAAAAGATCTTCTAACAAACAGATTTATAATATTTTCATCTTTATGGTGCAGAATTATATCTACATGATTTAAAACTGTCTGAGTTGTCGATCCTTTTTTTTCTTTAAATTCATTAAAATTAAAGGGAGATCCTGCTGAAAAGATTTCATAGACATTTTCACCTTTAAGTTCTAATTGAACTAATTGATCTGTTACATCAACAACTGCACCTAAAGTGGTTTTTGAAATACTATTAAATAACATTTCTTTTAGATCGTAATTGTTGGTGTCTTTGCTTACAACCTCATTAGAAACTATCATCCATTCATCTGGACTAAGCCATATTGCTGTTAATTTATCACTTGTTGTTGATGTGTTTGCTTCTGTAGGCAAGATCATATTAAGATTTTTACCAACATTTGTTAAAAACTCTCTTTTTTTACCTCTTAAATTAATTTTCATTACTGGAGAGATTTCTTTTACAGAAATACTTCCTTGATTAATTTCTTTATTAATAACTGAATTATAATTAAGCATTTAACCTCTCATTTTTCTCATCGTAAAAGACTGGATTTACAACAGTAACATTAATATTTTTATTTTCCATTGGCACAAAAAGTTTTTTCCCCATCATTTTTTTTCCACCTCTAACTACTGCAAGTGCAATTGATTTGTTAAGGTTGGGACTAAAATAACTTGATGTTACATGTCCAAGCATTTCTACTGGACTTTGATTTAACTCAGAAACTATTTGTGCTCCTTCTTCTAAAACTACATTTGGATCTTCTGTTAATAGACCTACTAATTGTTTTCTATCTTCTCTCATTGTATCAGACCTATAAAGAGATCTTTTGCCTATGAAATCGTATTTCTTCTTACTGACTATCCAATCCATTTGAAGATCGATAGGGGTCATTGTTCCATCTGTGTCTTGACCTACAATGATGAAACCTTTTTCTGCTCTTAATAAGTGCATTGTTTCAGTTCCATAAGGCGTAATGTTAAACTCTTTGCCTGCCTCCATACACTTTTCCCATAAATGTTTTCCATAACTTGATTGAACATTTATTTCGTAGCTGTGTTCTCCAGTAAAACTAATTCTCATTATTCTGCATTGAATATTGCCGATTTTCGCTTCTTTGAATGACATGTGAGGAAAACTTTCATCTGATAAATCTAAATCGGGAATTATTTTTTTAAGAATTTTTTTACTATTGGGTCCACATAAACTTGCGGTAGCATAATGATCTGTTACAGAGGTTAAGTAAACATCAAGCTCAGGCCATTCTGTTTGAAGATAGTCTTCAAGTTTACCTAAAACATTTGCTGCTCCACCAGTTGTTGTGGTCATGATGTAATGATTTTCACCTATTCTTGTTGTAACTCCATCATCATAAACCATACCATCCTCATTTAGCATTAGGCCATATCTACATTTTCCTATAGCTAATTTTGACCAAGCATTTGTATAAACTCTATTTAAGAATTCAGAAGCATCACTTCCTTGAATATCAATTTTACCAAGAGTAGAGGCATCCAGTATCCCAGCACTTTGTCTAGCAGCTTTACTTTCTCTTTGAACTGCTTGATGCATATTTTCTCCGTTAATAGGGTAGTACCATGCTCTCTTCCATTGACCGACATTTTCAAATTCAGCTTTATTTTCAACATGCCAATCATTCATTGGCGTTCTTCTAAAAATATCAAAAAATTTTCCTACATTTCGACCTACAATAGTTCCAAATGTTAATGGTGTATAAGGAGGTCTAAATGTAGTAGTTCCTAATTCTCCCATTTTAATGCCGGCAGTGTCTGCAATTATGCCTAATGCATGCATATTTCCTAGTTTACCTTGATCAGTTCCCATACCTGTAGTCGTGTATCTTTTAACGTGCTCAATAGATCTAAAACCTTCTCTTAAAGCTAATTTTATATCTTTAGCCGTTGCATCGTTTTGATAATCTACAAATGGTTTAGTTTTGCCTAAAGGTTTATCCGAAGGTAGTAACCAAATATTTCTTTTTGAATTTTCTTGATCAATCTCAACTTTAATACTATCTAAATCTGTTTCATTAATATTTAGAATATCTTTAAGCTTTTGATTTAAATTTTTAATGATTTCATCAATTTTAAAATCTCCACCACAAGATCCTACACTTATTTGTTCAGACGTATTCTGATTTGGTAAGAAAACTTTTTTTTCATCATCAAATTTAAGTTTGCTTCCTGATTGTGTATATAAATGTACAGCAGGTGTCCAGCCACCGGCAACTCCTAAGCAATCACACGAAATAGAAATTTTTCTTCCAGTAACTGAAGTACCATCATTAGACAGTTTCATTATTGAAATACTATTAAGTCTTTTATAACCAGTTGTATCAACTATCGAATGTGACCAGTAAATTTTAATACCAGCTTCTTTTACTTTTTTAACAATTTTACTTTCGGATTGTTCTCTAATATCAATTATTGCTTCAACATTGATACCCTTGTTGTATAGTGACATAGCACTTTCATATGCACTATCATTATTAGTAAAAAAGACATTTTTACTACCACACGCAACACCATAAAATTCACTGTATTTTTTTATAGCAGATGAAAGCATTATTCCTGGTCTATCATTATTATTAAATATCAAAGGTCTTTCTAATGCACCTGCAGCTAAAATAACTTTCTTAGCTCTAATTTTAAGAAGTCTTTGTCTGATTTTATTTGTTTTATTTTTTGCCTCTAAATGATCAGTTAGATTTTCTCTAGCCAAAAGATAATTATATTGATGATAAGCAGCTACACTTGTTCTAGTTTTTATTTTAAGATTTTTAATATTTTTAAGTTCCTCTATTTCTTTTTTTAACCATTCAGAAGGAGTTTTATTATTAATCTTATTAAATTCATTGTTTTCATAAATAGTTGATCCACCAAGTTCATTTTTTTCATCAACTAACAACGTTTTAAAATTATTTTTAGCTGCATTTTTTGCTGCTAATATTCCTGATATACCCGCGCCTACAACCAATACATCACAGTGAATATTTCGGTGGTCATAAATGTCAGGATCAGTTGATGTTGGTGATTTCCCCAAACCAGCTGAGTGTCGTATAAAAAACTCATATTTCTCCCAAAAACTAGCTGGCCACATAAATGTTTTGTAATAAAAACCGGCTGGAAAAAAAGGGGAGAGAAAATTGTTTATTCCACCAATATCAAATTCTACACTTGGCCAACAATTTTGACTGGATGCCTCTAAGCCCTCGTAAATCTCAACTTCTGTTGCTCTAACATTAGGCTCTGTTCTGTTTGTATTAGGGTTTATTTGAACTATAGCATTTGGTTCTTCAGAACCAGACGTCATAATTCCTCTTGGTCTATGATATTTAAAACTTCTTCCAACTAAATGAACATCATTTGCAAGTAATGCAGAAGCTAAAGTATCGCCTTTAAATCCATGGAAAGTTTTGCCATTAAATTTAAAGGATATTCTATTAGTTTCATCAATATACTCGCTAGATTTTACTCTTAGGTTTTTATTCATTTTATTGAGCAGGTGGTTTTTCACCCATTTTGTAAATTGCTTTTATTTCATCATTAGATGTATCTCTAACCATATTAAACCACTTACGACAACCATGTGCATGGTTCCATCTTTCAAATTGAACACCTTTAATATTTTTTCTCATAAATAAATATTCTGCCCACTCATCATCACTTAATTCTGTTGGTTGCTTAGGTCTTTCGATATGAGCTTCACCACCAGCCTTAAATTCTTGCTGATCTCTTTCTCCACAGTATGGACAGTTTATTAAAAACATTAATGAGCAACCGCTGCAGCACCATGTTCATCAACAAGGTCACCGCTTACAAATCTATTTAAATTAAATGCAGCATTAAGTTTGTGAGGTTCATCGTTTGCAATAGTATGAGCAAATAAATCTCCAGATCCAGGTGTTGCTTTAAATCCTCCAGTACCCCAACCGCAATTAAAATATAATCCTTTAATTGAAGTTTTACTTAAAATTGGACTAGCGTCAGGACAAATATCTACTATTCCTCCCCATTGTCTTAACATTCTCATTCTACTGAAAATTGGATATAATTCTAAAATTGCATTTAATGTTCCTTCAACTATTTGATGACTACCTTTTTGAGTATAAGAAACATAATCATCTGTTCCAGCACCAATCACCAGCTCTCCTTTGTCAGATTGACTCACATAAGCATGCACTGCGTTAGACATTACAACTGTATCAATAATTGGTTTTACAGGTTCAGAAACTAAGGCCTGTAAAGGTTTACTTTCAAGGGGAAGTTTTAGACCAGCCATATTAGCTATTACACTAGAATGACCAGCAGCAACTACACCAACTTTCTTAGTTTTTATAAATCCTTTTGTTGTTTCTATTCCTTCAACACTATCTCTATTTCTTTTTATTCCTTTAACTTCACAATTTTGAATAATATCAACACCCATTGCATCAGCTCCTCTAGCATATCCCCAAGCAACTGCATCGTGTCTTGCTGTACCAGCTCTACGTTGTAGAGTTCCTCCTAAAACAGGATATCTAATATCTGGTGATGTATTTATAATTGGACAAAATTTTTTAACTTCATCCGTGTTTAAGTAGACTGCATCAATTCCATTTAGTCTATTAGCATGTGTTCGTCTTTTTAAATCTCTAACATCTTGCAAATTATGTGCAAGGTTCATTACACCTCTTTGACTAAACATTACATTATAGTTTAGTTCTTGAGATAAACCTTCCCAAATTTTTAATGCATGATCATATAATCCTGCACTGGCGTCCCATAAATAATTTGATCTAATAATTGTAGTATTCCGTCCAGTATTTCCTCCGCCAATCCAACCTTTCTCGACTACAGCAATATTATTCATATTGTGTTTTTTTGCTAAATAGTAGGCTGTTGCTAATCCGTGGCCACCACCACCAACAATAACTGCATCGTACTCTTTTTTAGGAGCAGGATCTTTCCACGCTCTTTGCCAATTTTCATGATACGAAAGAGCATTTTTGATTAACGAAAATACTGAGTACTTATTTCTCATAATAATTGAATAATTACTTTATATATATTGAATTTTCAATACAATCGCTTAATACACAATGTCATATGGAAGAGTGGGTGAGAGGCTGAAACCAGTCGTTTGCTAAATGACCGTGCGAGGAAACTTGTACCGAGGGTTCGAATCCCTCCTCTTCCGCCACTAAAACAGAGGCTGATCTTTAAAAAAGTTTTTCATAGGTACAGGTCGTTGTTCTAAAATATATCTATAGACATTATAATTTTCCATTACACGCTGTACGTAATTTCTTGTTTCTCTAAATTTTATTAATTCAACCCAATCAACATAATCAACTTGTTTTTTTTGTGGATCTTTATTTATTTTTTTCCAATATTTAACTCTGTTGGGTCCAGCATTATACGCAGCGACTGCAAAAGGGTAGGCACCATCATATTGTAGAATTAAACCTGCAATATAATGTGAGCCTAAATTAATATTGTATTCCGGATCAGTGGTTAATCTTGATTTTGAATAAGGAAGTTTGGCTTGTTTTGAAACTAATTTTGCTGTGTAGGGCATCAATTGCATTAATCCTTTCGCACCAGCATGACTATTAGCTTCTAAATCAAATTCACTTTCTTGTCTAATTATAGATAAGATCAAAGCACTTTCTGGAATTTTTCTTTTATTAATATATTTAGGAGTACTAATTATTGGGTAATTGTATTTATTATGAAATCTTTTTTGATAAGACGCAATTTTTGAAACCTGAATAGCAAAGTCATATCTATTAATACTTGTAGCTAATTCTGCAGCCAAAACTTCACTACCTTTTGCTATATTATCATTAGCTAAATGTCTTAAAATATGTTTTGTATATTTATCTTTCTTTAATTCATCTAGAAGATAAGAAATTTTTACAAGCTCTTTATTAAAAAATTGAATTCTATATTTTGGATCAATTTCCATATCTTTTTCTAACTCAAATTTTCCATTTGGATTTAATTTTAAAAAAGCTAGCTGACCATAGTAAGTAGTAAGATATTTTGTGGCTTCTCTGTACCAATTATTTGATTGCTCTCTTTCGCCTATTTTTTCATATGCTCTCCCAAGCCAATAAGCACCTCTAGATAAACTTATTGGATAACTAACATTTTCATAAAAATTTTTAAAATGATCTTTAGCAGTCATTGGATCATTTAAAAAACTAAATGCTATCCATCCACTCATCCATTCAGCAGCCGCATACTCAGATCCTTCAGTCATTCCATGATTGCTTGAAATTTTATATGCGATTTCATATTTCTTTTTATAAAGCAATGCTCTTGAGATAATTTCTCTTTCTTTCCACCATTTATCAGGTCTAACTAAATATTCTTTATCATTTCTTATTTTCATTAAAATTTCTGTTGAAGAGTCTACACGTCCTTTTTTTCTTCTCCATTTCAATCGATCATAGTTTAATCCTGCATCATTTTTAAATTTTTCTGGAACATTCGCTATAGCTTGATCAACTCCATAGCCTTTACTCATTAAAAGATATCTTGCATTATATAAAAGTTCATAATCCTTTGGCAGATACCTTATTAATCTTTGTAGATCCCAACGATCTCCGTTCCAAGCTAAATAATCAGCTCGTTTAATATAGTCATCTGCATTTAAATATTTTTTATATTTTTTTCTAAAATATTTTAATTCATTTTTGGATAAATCTGCAGTGATCCAACCTTCTTTAATCAGTCTTATACCTTTATTTTTGTCTCCAATTAAAATATGACTTTCCCCAAGTATCATTTTTCCATAACCACTTAATGGATCATTTTCTCCAAACCATTTTATTATTTTTTTAGGTGAAACACTTTCTGTGGATAGTTTATGCTCAGCAAGATATTTAACTCTGCTTATTCTAGGATAATCTGAATTTTTATTTAAGAAAACTTGATAATCGTAAAAGGACGCCTGGTTACCTGACTTTAAAAGATGTCTCCATTGTATAAAATTATAAATAGAATTATCTTTTGCTTTTTTTGCTATTTTAAGCGCAGATGACCATTTGCTTTTCTGCATTTCTGAAATGGCTTTTTTAGCTAACCCAAAGTCTTTTTTACTATAATATCTTGAAATCTTAATATTCTTAGCTGTGTTAGTTCCAGCTATAGTTGGTTTTTTCTTCGGTATTTTAAAACTTAATTTTTTTTCTTTTAAAACCAACTCTTTTTTAACAATCACTTCTTCGATTTTAATTTCTTTGGTTTTCGTAGGCTTCTTTAATGGCTTAAGTATATTTATAGAAATTTTCTTTTGAATTTCTTCTTTACTTAAAACGGGTTTTTTTAAAGGTACAACCGAATTAATTTGAGCAAAGAGATTATTTGAAAATATTAGTATTGATACTGTGAAACCTAAAAATAATATTTTTTTGAGCATAATCTTTTAGTATATGAATCTTTAAACTATGTTATAAGTATTTATGTTCAAAGGATCAAATGTTGCTTTAATTACACCATTTAAAAATAATGGTCTAGATGAGGAAGCATATATAAAATTAATCCATTTCCATATCGATAATGGTACTAATGGACTTGTGCCGGCTGGTACAACAGGTGAATCCCCCACATTAAGTCATGATGAGCATCAAAGAGTAATAGATTTATGTATAAAAGAAGGTAATGGAAAAATTCCAGTTATTGCTGGTACGGGTTCCAACTCAACTGAGGAGGCTATTTCTTTAACCACACATGCAGAAAAAGCAGGAGCTAATGGAGCTTTGATAGTTACACCTTATTACAATAAACCAACTCAAGAAGGCTTGTATCAACATTATAAAGCAATTAATGACAAGTGTGGCATTCCAATTATAATTTATAATATTCCTGGTAGATCTGTGATTGATATGTCAGTAGACACAATGGCTAGACTATATGAATTAAAAAATATTGTTGGTGTTAAAGACGCAACGGGTGATTTAGAAAGAGTTAATCAGACACTTGTAAAAATGGGTAAAGATTTTATTCAATTAACAGGTAATGATGATAATGCTTTTGAATTTAATAAACGTGGTGGGGTAGGTACTATTAGTGTAACAGCTAATATTGCACCTAAACTTTGTTCAGATTTTCAAAAATTTTCCAAATCAGACACTGATAACGAAATAAAAGAAGCAGAAAGATTAGATAAAATATTACAACCAGTACATCACTCAATGTTTGTTGAGAGCAATCCTAGTCCTGTAAAATATGCTGCAAAACTTTTAAGACTTTGTGATGACAATGTAAGACTACCGTTAGTAAAAGTAACAGACACAACAAAAGAAATTGTAAAAAAAGCTCTTCAGTCTGCTAATTTAATTTAATGAACAAAAAAACCAATCCTGGTTTGAAAATGATTTGTTTAAACAGAAAAGCTAGTTTTAACTATTTTTTTGAAGATATTTTTGAAGCTGGAATTGTTTTAAAGGGATCAGAAATTAAATCTGTAAGAGAGGGCAAAGTGAATATTGCCGAGTCTTACGCTGTTGAAAAGGGAGGTGAAATTGTCTTAATTAATTCACATATATCTCCATACAAGCAAGCCAGTTACTCTAATCATAACCCAACAGATGATAGAAAATTGCTTCTTAATAAAAAAGAAATAAATAAATTGATAGGTAAAATGCAAAGAGATGGTTTCACATTAGTTCCAACAAAAATGTATTTTAAAAAAGGAAAAGCTAAAATAGAACTAGCTGTTGCAAAAGGGAAAAAGCAATATGATAAAAGAGCAACAAAAAAAAGTAGAGATTGGAACCGTGAAAAGGCAAGATATATTAGAAAATCAAGCTAAAATTGTTTTTTTAGGAATAGGTTCAAATTTAGGTTCGAGAAAAACAAATATAGAAAAAGCAAAATTTTTATTAGCAGAATATAACTTGGATTTTCTTTCGGTATCAAGTTATTATGAAACCCCTTCCTGGCCAGATCCGAGAAAACCCAGGTTCTTAAATATAATTTTAAAATTAAAATGCTATTACAGTCCTCAAGAACTATTAAAAATTTGTAAGACTATAGAAATTCAATTAGGTAGAAAAAAAGCAAAAAAAAATGCTCCTCGTACATGCGATTTAGATATAATCGATTTTAATAAATTCGTATCAACAAAAAATTCTAAAATTAATTTGCCTCACAAAATGATGCACAAAAGAAACTTCGTATTGTTTCCATTATTTGAGATTCAAAAGAATTGGATCCATCCTTATAAACAAATTGATGTTAAAACCTTGATTTCTCTACTTCCTGATAGAGACATTAGATCTATTAAACAAATTTGATTTAGTGGTATAATATAGATTATGCTTAATTCAAATGAACTTATAAATAAAGTTAAGAATTATAATAAATTTCTTAATCCTGAAAAATTGGATAAAGCATATAATTTTGCTGTTAAAGCACATAAGAGTCAAAAAAGAGCTTCGGGTGATCCTTATTCTGTTCACCCAATTGAGGTTGCAAATATTTTAACTGAATTAAAATTAGATAGCGCGACAATTACAACAGGCCTATTGCATGACACAATAGAAGATACTTTTGCTACGTATGAGACTATCAAACAAGAATTTGGAGATGAGGTTGCTGATTTAGTAGATGGTGTAACTAAAATTTCAGCATTTGAAAATTCAGCCGGAGCTAATTCTAAAGTTGAGAATTTCAGAAAATTAATTTTAGCAACATCAAAAGACATCAGAGTTCTGTTAGTAAAAATTGCTGATCGACTACATAATATGAGGACTATTAAAGCAATTACAAAAGAAGAAAAAAGAAAAAGGATAGCTCAAGAAACTATGGAAATTTATGCCCCATTAGCTGATAGAATGGGAATGCACAGAATAAGAGATGAACTTGAGGATTTATCTTTTGAAATTTTAAATAATGATGCAAGAAAATTAATAAAAAAAAGACTTGATGAAATAAAATTGGATAGAAAAGATTTATTTGAAGAACAATCTTTTGAGTTAAGTGAAATATTAAATGATAATGAGATTAATGCCGAGATTCATGGAAGAGAAAAAACACCTTTTTCAATTTGGAGAAAAGTTCAAAAAAAAAGAGTCTCACTTGAGCAAATAACAGACATTATTGGATTTAGGATAATTTTAAAAAACGTAGACAATTGTTACAAAACTCTTGGGATTTTTCATAAAAAATGGAATTGTATACCGGGAAAATTTAAAGATTATATTTCATCTCCAAAAATCAATGGTTATAAATCTATTCATACTTCTGTAATTGGTTCAAATAAAAAACCAATAGAAATTCAAATTAGAACACATGAAATGCATGAATTTGCAGAAAGAGGTATTGCATCTCATTGGCAGTATAAATCTTCTGAAAAATTTAATTCTTTAAGTTGGAAGGAGTATGATTGGTTAAAAGATCTTGTTGAGATTATAGAAAAAAATGAAAACCCTGAAGATTCATATGAGTATACAAAACTACAAATGTTTCAAGAAAACGTATTTTGTTTTACACCAAAAGGTTCAGTTATAAAATTACCTAAAGACGCAACTGCTATAGATTTTGCATATGCTGTTCATACTAAAATTGGTAATTCAGCAGTTGGATGTGAAATTAATGGAAACAAAAGTGAATTACAAACTATTTTAAGAAATGGTGATCGAGTAAATATTATAACATCTAAAAATAACTCACCGTCACTTCACTGGATACCAACAACTAAAACAGGCAAAGCTAGAGCAGCAATAAGAAGATATTGGCATGATAAAGGAGAGCAAAAAGAAGAAAAAACAAAAAAATATAATACCACTCTCTGGATGTCATTGCCTGATAAGCCAGGTCAGTTAGGAGATATAAGCTCTCTGATTGGAAGTCATAAATTAAATATATCTAGTTTGGAAATGGTTGGTAAAAATCCTAATTATATTAATTTTAAATTTAAATTAATTATTAGAAATCTTAAGAATTTTACTAATTTTATTGCAGAGCTAAAACAAAAGAGTATAAAATTTAAGATAATTAGACACGAAGAAAAAAGAAATGCTTTCACACAAAAAATCCTTAAATATTTTAAAAAAAACTAATGCATTATTAGAAGGTCACTTTGTACTATCCTCAGGTCTACATTCTTCAAAATATATTCAGTGCGCAAAACTTTTAAGTTTTCCTAATTTAGCTGATAAAATTTGTAAATCTTTAGCAAATAAAATTAAAAAAAAATTTAAAAAAATTGATTTAATACTAGCGCCTGCAATGGGAGGAGTAATTATTGGATATGAAATTGGAAAATTGCTAAAAAAAGAAACAATTTTTTGTGAAAGAGTAAATGGTAAATTTACTCTCAGAAGAGGATTCAATATTAAAAAAGGTGCAAGAGTATTAATTATAGAAGATGTGATCACTACAGGAAAATCAAGTTTAGAATGTGTAAAGTTAATTAAAAAATCAAAAGCAAAATTAATTGGATTTGCATCTATTATAGATCGATCAACCAAACAATCTTTAAAAATAAAAACTGGAATAACATCTCATTTAAAAATAGAAGTTCCAACTTATAAAGCAAATAAATTACCACCAGAACTTAACTCAATACCAATAACAACTCCAGGAAGTAGATTTATTAAGTGAAGAGGTTAGGTGTAAATATAGATCATGTTGCAACTTTACGAAACGCTCGTGGAGAAAAACACCCTGATCCAGTAAATGCAGCCAAAAAAGTCATTAGTTATGGAGCTGATTCAGTAACAATTCATTTAAGAGAAGATAGAAGACATATAAATGATTTAGATGCAAAAAAAATATGTGGTTTAAAAAATGTTCTTGTAAACCTTGAAATTTCTATGAATAAAGAAATTGTTAATAAAGCACTTAAGATAAAACCAAGTTTTATTTGTTTAGTTCCAGAAAATAGAAAAGAAATTACTACTGAGGGAGGTTTAAATATAAAAAATAATCATAATAAATTAGAGAAAATAATTAAAAAATTTAAAAAAGCAAAGATAAGAACAAGTTTATTCATCAATCCATCTCCAATTGATATTATACTTGCTAAAAAATTAAATGCTGATTGCATTGAGATACATACTGGAAAATTAGCAAACCTAGTTAAATCAAAAAAAAATTATACTAGTGAATTAAGCAGAATTAAAAAAAGTGCAAAATTAGCATCAAGTTTAAATTTAGAAGTTCATGCTGGTCATGGTTTAGACTATAAAACCACCAAAATGTTAACAAAAATAATAGATATTGAGGAGTATAATATTGGACATTTTATAATTGGAGAGTCAATATTTGATGGACTTTCAAAAGTAATTAAAAACTTTAAAAAAATTATAAAAAAATAAATGAAAATTCTAGGTATAGGAGTAGATATTGTTGAAAATAAAAGAATTCAAAAATCGATTAAAAATCCTTTATTTAAAAAAAGAATTTACTCATCTAAAGAATTGAAGCAATCTAATAATGTAAACAATAAAGTAGCTTATTTTTCGAAGAGATTTGCTGCAAAAGAAGCATTTTCTAAAGCTCTTGGCATAGGTTTTCGTATGAATTTAAATTTTAAAGATATAGAAGTTGTTAATAACAAAATGGGAAAACCTTATTATGTTAAAAACAAAAAAATTACAAAAATCATTCAAAAGAACTTTAAAATCAAAAATTTTAAATGTTTTCTATCAATTTCTGATGAAAAAAATTACTCAACTGCATTTGCAATTATTCAGACATCATGAAATTAGATAAAAATTTTTTTTTGGAAAATATAAAAACTTTAATTTATGCATTAATCATTGCAGTTATAATTAGATCGCTTTTAGTACAACCATTTTATATTCCATCGTCATCAATGGAACCTACTTTATTAGTAGGTGACAGGTTGTTTGTAACAAAATATACATATGGATATAGCAAACATTCATTTCCTTTTAGCCCTCCAATATTAAACAAAAGAATTATGTTTAGTAGCCCAGAAAGAGGCGATGTAATTGTGTTCAAAACACCAGCAGATAATCGAACAGACTATATTAAGAGACTAATCGGTCTACCTGGTGATAAAATTCAATTTATAGATTCTAATTTATATTTAAACAATGCTGAAATTCTTAAATCTAAAATTAAAAATAAAGCAATTATTTTTTGTGGAGACAAAAGTATTGATGTTTATAGATTTGAAGAAAAACTTTCAAATGGTAAAAAATTTCATACTGTTTATTTGAAAAATTATACCTATCAAAATTCGGATGTGTTTACCGTACCAAAAGATCATTATTTCTTTTTAGGCGACAACAGGGATTGTTCTAAAGACAGTAGATACTTGACCAGTGTTGGATATGTACATAAAGATAATTTAGTAGGAAAAGCTCAATTTATATTTTTCTCTTCTGATAAAAAAAAAGGAAGTTTTATACAATTTTGGAAATGGCATAAGTCAATAAGATTTAATAGAACATTTAATAAAATTAATTAATGAAAATTAACTATCAGAGTTTAGAAAAAAAAATTGATTTGAAATTTAAAAATAAAGATCTACTCATCCAGGCCCTTACACATAAAAGCTTTAATCCAAATGAAAATAATGAAAAGATAGAGTTTCTAGGTGATAGAGTTCTTGGTTTAGTAATAGCAAAAAAACTTTTAGAAATTTATCCAGAGGAAAAAGAAGGTATTCTTGATAAAAAATTTGCATCGTTAGTGAATAAAAATACATGTTTGGATATAGCAAAAAAAATTAATTTATCTAATTATGTTAAAACATTTAATTCAAATAATAAAAAAATAAAAATTGAGGATAAAATTATGTCTGATAGCTGTGAGGCATTAATTGGTGCTGTATATCTTGATAAAGGTTTTACAATCGCTGAAAAAACAATTTTAAACCTGTGGAAAGAACATATAGAAAAAAGTATAGTAACCGAAATAGACGCAAAAACAAAGTTGCAGGAATTAACTTTAAAAAAATTTAAAAAATTACCTACTTATAAATTAATTTCGAATATAGGTCCAAGGCACAAACCTATATTTAAAGTCGGAGTAAAATTACCTAATACAAAATATTTTATAGCTACTGGTAAATCAAAGAAAGAAGCTGAACAAAATGCCGCTGTAGAATGCTTAAAAAATACAAATAAAAAATGAATTGGTCAGACGAGGGATTTTTAATAAGTAAAACAAGATATAATGAAAATTCATTAATTGCCGAATTATTCACAAAAGATAAAGGAAAGATATCTGGAATTATATTTGGTGGTACTTCAAGAAAAATTAAAAATTATCTTCAAATCGGTAACAAACTTCATGTTAATTACAATTCTAAAAATGAAAACAGAATAGGTTATTTTAAAATTGAAATTTTAAATGCCTATACTCCACTATATTTTGATCATAAACAAAAGTTGTCTTGCATTACATCCGCAATGAATTTGATTAAAATATTAACTGCAGAGTCTCAATCTAATGATAAAGTTTATTTTATAATTAAAAATTTTTTTTTAATATTAAAAGAAAAAGATTGGTTAAAAAAATACATATTTTGGGAATTGGAGTTACTAAAAATATTAGGATATGACTTAGCGCTTGAAAATTTAGTTGAAAAAGATTTAGAAGGTAACAAAACTGTATATTACGCTAGTTCTTTAAATGAAAAAAAATATGTACCAAATTTTTTGATTGAAAAAGAGATAGAAGTTAACGATCTCGCTACTTTATTGAACGGTTTGAAATTAGTAGGTGATTATTTGGATAAAACCATATTAAGACCAAATAATTTAAATTATCCAAATAGTAGGTTGCTATTCTTAAATACGTTAAAATAATTATTTTATTATTTTATCAATTTTATCAGCGTAATAACTTACTATAGCATTGGCACCAGCTCTCTTAAAAGCAACCAAGCTTTCAAATATAGCATCTTTATTAATTAATTTTTTCGTTATAGCTGTTTCAATTAAGCTATATTCTCCTGATACTTGATAAGCAAATACAGGTAATTTAAATTTTTCTTTTATTGATTTTATTATGTCTAAGTAGGGCATACCTGGTTTAACCATTACCATGTCAGCACCTTCTCTAATATCTAACGCAACTTCTCTTAATGCTTCATCAGAATTTCTATAATCCATTTGGTAGGTCTTTTTATCTCCTTTTAACGAACCTTTAGAACCTACTGCATCTCTAAAAGGTCCATAAAAGCTTGAAGCATATTTTGCAGCATACGATAATATTTGAACGTTTTGGAATTTATATTTATCTAAAGCTTTTCTTATTTTTCCTATTCTGCCATCCATCATATCTGATGGTGCAAGAACATCACAACCCATCTCAGCTTGTAGTAATGACTGATTTATTAAAACCTCAATTGTTTCGTCATTTAGTATAGTATTAGATTTGATTAAACCATCGTGACCATGTGATGTGTAAGGATCTAAAGCAACATCGCACATTATACCTATTTGGTTTTTATATCTTTTTTTGATCTCTTGTATCGCTTTACAAACTAAATTATTTTCATTAATTGACTCCGTTCCCAACTCATCTTTTTTTGAATTTTGAGTTTTTGGGAAAAGAGCTATCATTGGTATTCCTAATTTTATTGCTTTATCCACAATTTGGCTCAAGCGATTTATTGTATACCTGTAAACGCCTGGCATTGATGAAATCTTTTGCCGTTTATTTGACCCTTCAATTAAAAAAATAGGTAGTATAAAGTCATTTGGACTCAAGGTATTTTCTTGAATCAATCTTCTTGACCAAGATTCTCTTCTACTTCTTCTGAGTCTAAGACTAGGATATGTACCAATAATCATGTTTTAATTTACTTTTAAATTGCGACAAATGTAATATACACATATACAAAAAAAAGGGTAGAAAGCAATCAAGATGGCGACAGAAAATTCAAAAGTAATAGACTTAAATGTCAAAAAGGAAGATAGAATTTTAGACTTTAGCGATTTCCAGAAACAAGAAATTAAGTTTGATATTGAAAAGTTACAAGAAGCATATCATCAAATAGTTAAGATTAAAAAATTTGAAGATGCAGGTATTACACACTTTGGTGCTATATCTTTAACACAGGTGCCTGGTGATCCAGATTCTATTAAAGGTAATAAAGCTCGTGGAGTATACTGGACTAAACCTGATAAATCAGGGAAAGAAGTTTCTAGAGACGAAATAATTGATGAATCATCTTACTCAGAATTTATTAAAGATTATGAAAACACATATTTTAAAGAGGTTTATGATGTCCTTTCAAAAAAATATAAACTTGGAAGAGTTAGAATTCTTTTAAAAGAGCCAAGATCAACTTTGAGTTGGCATAGAGATCCTGAACCAAGATTGCATATACCAATCATAACAAACCCTGGTTGTATAATGGTAATTGATAATGTTGCGAAACATATGCCTGCCGATGGTTCAGTTTGGGTTACAAACAATACTAAGTATCACAATGCATTTAATGGTGGAGAAGAGAATAGAATACATTTAGTTGCTTGTGTTTTAGATTACAAATTTAATTAATTTGAGAAAAATATTTATTTCATCAGATCACGCTGGATTTAAATTAAAAGAAACAATCAAAGTTTTTTTTAGAAATAAAAAAGTAAAAATTGAGGATCTTGGTCCTAAAGATGATAGCAGCGTTGATTATCCTGACTATGCTCATAAAGTTGCAAAAAAAGTTAAACTTAATAAGAGTAATGTTGGCATTTTAGTATGTGGATCTGGGACAGGTATGAATATTGCGGCAAATAAGCATAAAAATATTCGAGCTGCACAATGTTTTAATCTAAAATCAACGAAATTATCCAGATTGCATAACGATGCAAACATCATTACATTAGGGTCAAGGTTGATAACAAAAAAAAATGCCTTGAAATTTGTAAGTGTTTTTTTAAGTACAAAATTTGATGGTGGTAGACATTTAAAAAGAATTAAAAAAATATAATTATGTCGAGTGAAAAGAATTATTTAAACGATAGTTACAAAAGCTTCTTTGAGGATAGTTTATCTGTAAAAGATCCAGAACTTTATAAAGCTATTAAAGATGAATTAATTAGACAACAACAGCATATAGAGTTAATCGCGTCTGAAAATATAGTCTCACAAGCAGTATTAGAGGCACAAGGATCAGTATTAACTAATAAATATGCCGAAGGTTATCCTGGCAAAAGATATTATAATGGTTGCGAGCACGTTGATGTAGCAGAAAACCTTGCTATTGAAAGATTAAAAAAATTATTTAATTGTAAATTTGCAAATGCACAACCACATTCAGGAGCTCAAGCTAATGGAGCAGTATTTTTAGCATTGTTAAGCCCAGGTGATACATTTATGGGTATGAGTTTAAATTCAGGTGGTCATATTACTCATGGATTAAAAATCTCAATGTCGGGCAAGTGGTTTAACGCAGTTGGCTATGATGTAGACAAAGAATCTGAATTGATCGATTATGATAATGTTGAAAGACTTGCATTAGAACATAAGCCCAAACTAATTATTGCAGGTGGAAGTGCTTATTCTAGAGTAATTGACTTTAAAAGATTTAGAGAGATAGCGGACAAAGTTGGAGCTTACTTAATGGTTGACATGGCTCACTTCTCAGGATTGGTTGCCGGTAAGGGTTATCCAAATCCTTGTGATTATGCACATGTAGTTACTTCAACAACACATAAAGTATTTAGAAGTGCTAGAGGTGGAATTATTTTAACTAATCATGAAGATCTCGCAAAAAAATTTAATACGGCAGTTTTTCCTGGTTATCAGGGCGGACCTTTAATGCATATTATTGCAGCAAAGGCAGCTGGATTTCTTGAGGCATTACAACCTGAGTTTCAAGATTATATCAAATCAGTTTTAGCAAACGCTAAGATGTTGGCAGAAACTTTGAAAAATAATGGATTTAAAATTTATTCGGATGGAACTGATACTCACTTAATGCTTGTAGATTTGAGACCTTATAATGTTAAAGGAAATCTTGCAGCAGAAAGTTTATCTAGAGCAAATATTACATGTAATAAAAATGGTATTCCTTTTGATACCGAAAAACCTATGATTACGTCAGGAATTAGATTAGGAACACAGGCAGCTACAACACGTGGATTTGGTTTAAGTGAGTTTAAGACTGTAGGTGAATTAATAACAAAAACTCTAAAAGGATTATCAGAAAATCCAACAGATAATAGTAAAATAGAAAATGAAGTAAAAAATGAAGTTATTTCTTTAACTTCATCATTTCCGATATATAAGAACTTATAATAGATGATTTGTTCAATATGTAAAAAAGGGGAGACCTCTGTTGTCGACTCTAGACCGACGGAAGATGGTACGGCAATTAGAAGAAGAAGACTATGCGTCTGTGGAGCTCGTTTTACTACTTTTGAACGAATTCAAATTCGTGAATTAATGGTAGTTAAGAAAAATGGAAGAAAGTCAATTTTTGACCGTGATAAACTATCTAAATCAATTTATATCGCACTTAAGAAAAGACCAATTGATACGGAAACAATTGAAAAATTTATTAGTAATATTTCTAGATCTTTAGAGGAACTTGGTCAAAGTGAAGTATCAACTAATACAATCGGTACAATGGTTATGGATGGTTTAAAGGATTTAGATCCAGTTGGCTACGTACGTTTTGCGTCAGTTTATAGAAATTTTAGAGAAGAAAAAGATTTCGTACAATTCGTGGACAAACTTAATGTCTACAAAAAAACATAAATTTACATTCAAAGATAAATTTTACATGAAGATAGCCTTGGATCTGGCTAGATCTCGTCATGGCCTCACAGGATCAAACCCTTCTGTTGGGTGTGTAATTGTTAAAAATGACAAAATAATTTCTATAGGTCAAACCTCATTTAATGGAAGACCACACGCAGAACTTAATGCAATTAAAAATAGTTTTGAAGAATTAGAAGGCTCAAAAATGTATGTTACTTTAGAACCATGCTGTCACCATGGTTTAACACCTCCATGTACTGATGCGATAATAAAATCAAAAATTTCAGAAGTTATATATGCTGTTACCGACATAGACAAAAGAGTAAGAAATAAAAGTTTTAAAATTTTAAAGTCAAAAAAAATAATTGTAAAAAAAGGTTTATTAAAAAACAAAATTGAAAGTTTTTATTTACCTTATTTTTTTAATAGAAAGAAAAAATTACCTTTCGTTACTGGCAAAATTGCTATTTCAAAAAATAATATTATTTACAGCAAGATCCAAAAAAAAATTACAAATTCTTATTCTGATCAGTTTACTCATCTATTGAGATATAAAAATGATAGTTTGATGATTACATATAAAACACTAAATAAAGACAATCCAAAATTAAATTGTCGTTTAAAAGGTTTAGAAAAATTTTCTCCAAAAAGAATTGTTTTAGATAACAAGCTAAATTCAAAAATAAACAGTTATATAATTAAATCCTCTAGTAACAAAAATACTTTAATTTTTTATAATAAAGCTGATAAATCAAAAATTTCTAAATTTAAAAGAAAAAGTATTATTCTTATTAAATCCAAAGTTGATAGAGATAACAGATTTGATATTAGAGAAATTTTAAAAAAACTATACAATTTTGGATGTAGGAATTTATTAATAGAGGGTGGCAATGATTTAACTAATTCCCTGATCAAAAATAAAATTTTCAATAAATTTTATTTATTCCAAAGCCCTAAAAACCTTTCTAAAAACTCAGAATATTTAAAATTTAGTGGTCTGAACACATTAAATCAAAAGTATCAAAAAAAGATTAATTTAAATCTGAATTTGCGAAAAGACAGAATAACACTATATAGATAGAAATTATGTTTAATGGAATAATTTATAATCAAGGTATTATTACTAAAATTATTAAAAGACCCAAGGGTCTTAATATTTTTGTAAAAAGTAATCTTAAAGTCTCCAAAAAAGATATGGGCTTGTCAGTTGCATGTGATGGTGTCTGCTTAACTTTAATCTCATATAAATCAAAAATTATGGAATTTTACCTATCTAAAGAAACAATAATTCGTTCAAAATTTAAATTTTTAAAAATAAGAGATAAAATAAATTTAGAATTACCTTTAAAATATGGGACAAAAATTTCAGGACATATTTGTCAAGGTCATGTTGATACTGTCGGTAAAGTATTAAGTATTAAAAAAATAGATAAATCATTTCTTTTTGACTTTGATTTACCTAAAATCGAAAGAAAACACTTAATAGAAAAAGCATCAATTTGTGTAAATGGGATTTCTCTCACAATTTCAAAAGTGACTAAAAAAGGTTTTCAGATATGGATAATCCCTCATACCTACAAAGAAACGAATTTATCAACTTTAAAAAAATCTAGTTTAGTTAACATAGAGATAGATATCTTGTCTAAATACGTTAGGAATTATTTTCATGGGAAAAAATAATTTTGCATCAATCGAGTCAATTATAAGTGTAGCCAAAAAAGGAGGTATGTTTATTTTAGTTGATGATGAAAAAAGAGAAAATGAGGGAGATTTAGTTATTTCTACATCAGACTCGAATGCAAAGAATATTAACTTCATGGCGAAATACGGAAGAGGTTTAATTTGTTTAGCACTCGATACTCTTCAAGCAAAAAGATTAAATCTATCTTTAATGTCTCCAGTAAATCAATCAAGAAACAAAACAGCCTTCACGATTTCTATTGAAGCTAAAAAAGGAATAACTACCGGTATATCTGCTAAAGATAGAGCTAGAACAATTAAAATTGCTTCTAAAAAAAATGCAAATAAAAATGAAATTGTTTCGCCTGGTCACGTGTTTCCAATAATAGCCAAAGATGGTGGAGTCTTGGTTAGAGCAGGGCATACTGAAGCTTCTGTAGACATATCTAAATTGGCCAAAAAGAATAACTCTGCCGTAATTTGTGAAATCATGAATGAGGATGGAACAATGGCTAAAGGTAAGGATTTAATCAACTTTGCAAAAAAACATAAATTAAAAATTGGAAAAATAGAAGATCTAATTGCATATAGACTAAAAAAAGAAAAACTTATTAAACTTAAAAAGCAAAGCAAGATTGATGTAAAAAATCAAAAATATAATATTAGAATTTATGAGAATCTTTTAGATGGTTCAGAACATTTTGCATTAATAAAAGGTAAAATAAAAAAAGGTACCACTCCAAGAGTAAGAGTAATTTCCTCTAATGTGGTTCAAAACTATCTAATAAATCAATCGTTACCAAATTCATTTAATAAGACCCTAAATTATTTCAGAAAATATCAAAATTGTGTTTTAGTATTTATTAAAGACTCAAATTTAAAATCAGTAACTCAGACCTTAAAAGATTATAAAAACAAAGATTTTTATAAAAAAGGTAATGATAAATTAATAAGAAATTATGGTATTGGAGCTCAAATTATTAAGGACTTAAAAATTAAAAACATGATATTAATCACCAAATCACCAAAAAAAGTTATTGGTCTTGATGGTTATGGTATAAAAATTACAAAACAGGAATTAATTTGATGAAAAAAAAATATCTAATTGTTGTAGCAGATTATTATAAAGATATCTCTGAAGGCTTAATAAAAAGTGCGATAAAAATAATTCCAAAAAAAAATATAATAAAAATTATTAAAGTGCCCGGTGCTTTTGAAATCCCAGTTACAATTTCAAAAAATTTAAAAAAATTTGATGGTTTTTTAGCATTAGGATGTGTAATTAAGGGTCAAACACCACATTTCGATTTTATTTCTCAAGCATCAACGGATGCCATAATGAAATTGTCTATAGATAGTAAAAAACCTATTGGAAATGGAATAATTACTTGTCTTAATATGTCTCAAGCAAGAGCTAGAAGAAAAAAGGGTGCTGAAGCTGCAGAAGCTGTGATTTCAGTTTTGTCTCAAAAATGAGAACTCACTATAATCCAAAAAATAACCCTAGAGTTATAATTATACAGAAATTATATGGGAAATTTTATAATGAAGATGATGATTTAGATTTTCCAAAACATCGGTTTAAAAAATTTATTAAGGATATTGTATTAGGAACAATAGAAAGAAACGATCTTATTTTAGACGAATTAAATAATAAATTAGGCGATGAATTTGTATTTGAAAAATTAGATAAAGTTTTTCAAACGATTTTAAAAGCAGCTACTTATGAATTTTTGTATAAACCAAAATTATCTATTAATATAATTATTAAAGAATATTTAAATTCATCTAATTTTTTTCTTGAAGATTCACAAACAAAGTATCTTAATGCTTTATTAGATAATGTTGGAAAAAAATTAAGATCTAACAATGCATGAATTTGATCTAATAAATAATTATTTTTTTAAAATAGCTAAAAAAAATAAATCTGCTCTTAATCTAAATGATGACGTTTTTTTTGATAAAAAAAGAGGTGTTGTTATATCCGTTGATACATATAATATTGGTACGCATTTTTATGATTTTAAATCTCCGGATTTAGTAATTAAAAAAGTATTAAGGTCATCAATTTCTGATTTAATTTGTAAAGGTGTAATACCAAAGTTTTATTTTATTTCTGGTTCGGGTAATAAAAAAACATTTACAAAAAATAATTTATATAAAATCTCAAAATCACTCAAATCAGAACAAAATAAATTTAAAATAGATTTATGCGGTGGAGACACAACTTTTTCAAACAAACTAAGTTTTACAATTACTTCATTAGGATATTCGAATAAAATAATTTATCGTAATAAAGCTAAATTAAATGATGACGTTTATGTTACTGGAAATTTAGGAGATAGTTTTTTAGGATTTAAAGCATTAACTAATAAATCTAAATTTAAAAATAAAGATAAATTATTCTTTGTAGATAAATATTACAAACCGGAGTTACCTATAAACTTAACAAAGTATTTATTAAAATTTGCTAATACCTCTATAGATGTTTCAGATGGATTAATTGATGATTTGACAAAAATGATTAACAGGCAAAAATTATCATTTCATCTATTTGAAAATAAAATACCTGTTTCGAATAATTTGAGTAATTTGATTAAAAAACAAAGATTAAATAAAATTGATCTAATTTCTAATGGAGATGATTACCAGGTCTTATTTACTGCAGATATTAAGAAAGCTAGAATCATTAAAAATGCTTCTAAAACAACTGGAATTAAAATAACTAAAATTGGTAAAATTGTATATGGTAAAGACAGATCTCTCATAATCGATGAAAAAGGTAAGCAAATACAAGCTAAATCTAAAGGTTATATTCATCGGTTTTAGAAGTTAATCGTTGTCTTTTTTATCTTTTTTTGTATTGTGCGGGCTTAAAATTTAACAACCAACAACTTAAGGTTAATATGAGCGGAACAGTCGAAACAATACTATTATACACAATCGGAGCTGGTTTATTATCTATCGTTTATGGATTTTTAACTGGTAAAAATATTCTTAATTCAAGCGCAGGAAATGCAAAAATGCAAGATATTGCATCTGCAATTCAAATTGGTGCAAAAGCATACTTAGCGAGACAATATAAAACTATTGCTATTGTTGGTGCTGTAGTTTTAGTAATTGTAAGTATTGCATTTAGTCCTCTAGTTGGTCTTGGTTATTTAATAGGTGCTGCTCTATCAGGTATTGCAGGATATGTAGGAATGTTAGTTTCTGTAGAAGCAAACGTAAGAACCGCAGAAGCTTCTAGAAAAGGCTTAGCTCAAGGTCTTTCTGTTGCATTTAAATCTGGTGCTGTTACAGGAATGCTAGTTGCTGGTTTAGCATTATTATCCATTGCTGTTTATTATTATATTTTATTAAAATCTAACGTGGATGAAAGAGAAATTGTTAATGCTTTAGTTGCATTAGGTTTTGGTGCATCATTAATTTCAATTTTTGCAAGATTAGGTGGTGGAATTTTCACAAAAGGTGCCGATGTGGGTGCTGATTTAGTTGGAAAAGTTGAGGCAGGAATTCCTGAAGATGATCCAAGAAACCCAGCTGTAATCGCTGATAATGTTGGTGATAACGTAGGAGACTGTGCCGGGATGGCTGCTGATTTATTTGAAACTTATGCTGTTACAATTGTTGCAACAATGGTTTTATCTTCAATTTTCTTTATTGGAGATTTAAATATGATGATTTATCCTTTAACAATTGGTGCAGCTTGTTTATTAACATCTATAATTGGAACTTTTTTTGTTAAACTTGGAAAAAACAAAAATGTAATGAATGCTTTATATAAAGGATTCATTGTTTCTGCAGTAGCATCTTTAGCTATTTTATGGCCTGTTACAGATCATGTAATTGGATTTACTAATGAATACACAGTTAATAATAAATCTTTTAATGGAATGGATTTGTACTATTGTGGTGTTATAGGTCTTGTTATTACTGGATTATTAATTTGGATTACTGAATACTACACGGGTACAAGTTATAGACCAGTTAAATCTGTTGCTTTATCATCTACAACGGGTCATGGTACAAATGTTATTCAAGGTTTAGCTGTTTCAATGGAAGCAACTGCTATTCCTGCGTTGATAATTGTTGCTGGTATTCTTATTACAAATTCAATTGCAGGGCTTTTTGGTATAGCTATTGCTGTTACCACTATGCTAGCATTAGCAGGTATGGTTGTTGCATTAGATGCATACGGACCAGTTACTGACAATGCTGGTGGTATTGCTGAAATGTCTAATTTAGATAAAAAAGTTAGAAAAACTACAGATGCTTTAGATGCTGTAGGTAATACTACTAAAGCTGTTACAAAAGGTTATGCTATCGGTTCAGCTGGTTTAGGGGCATTAGTTTTATTTGCGGCTTATACAGAAGACATAAAACATTTCTCTAAAGAAGCAGGATCTGCATTAGAAGGGATTGTTGTTACTTTTGACTTATCAAACCCTTATGTAGTTGTTGGATTGTTAATTGGAGGAATGTTGCCATATCTTTTTGGTTCGATGGGAATGCAAGCCGTCGGAAGAGCAGGTGGTGCAGTTGTTGTAGAAGTTAGAAGACAATTTAAAAAATTCCCAGGTATAATGAAAAGAAAACAAAAACCTGATTATGCAAAATTAGTTGACTTATTAACTGTTGCAGCAATTAAGGAAATGATTATACCTTCGTTGTTACCAGTTTTATCTCCTGTAGTCTTATATTTTGTAATTCTCTCAATTGGTGGGCAAGTTGCAGCTCTGGCTGCTGTTGGCGCTATGTTACTTGGTGTAATTATCACTGGTTTGTTTGTTGCTGTATCAATGACGGCAGGTGGTGGAGCTTGGGATAATGCTAAAAAATATATTGAAGATGGCAATCATGGAGGCAAAGGTTCTGAGGCTCACAAAGCTGCTGTTACTGGAGATACTGTTGGCGATCCATATAAAGATACTGCAGGCCCCGCGGTTAATCCAATGATTAAAATTACTAATATTGTGGCTTTATTGTTATTAGCTGTTATCGCTGGCTAATTTTTTCTCGTTGCTTGGCCCTCTGACCAAGAGGGTCGGTAATTTTTTGTCTCATACTTGACATAAAATCATAAATAAATGAATTTTTTTTAAATTCATTATTAGTTGTTGATTTTGATATATCAATTTTATGCATATCATCTTTGTTATAAAATTCTTTTTTTTTTAATAATCCAAAAGCATCGATTTCTAAGACCAAAACATTATTTTCTATAATTTTCATTCTGCCTAAATTCTTTAATTTTGATTGTGTTTGTTTTCTTTCAATATATATCCATAAATCGTTATTAAATTTACTTTTAGTCGAGGGATTTCCTAATACTTTGACAATGTCATTTTTATTACTTTCATTGACATTTAAAGATTTTTGTTTTTTTTCTAAATAAGGCACACCGTGATGTTTAACCACAGGTTTAGTAGAACAATTTGAAACTATTAATGAAATCAAAATTATATATAATATTTTGTGCATGAATAAAAAATATATATACATTTATAACAATTTAATTAATTACACTAGAAATAAAGATTTATACAAAAATCTTAATAGAGATGATAACTTTTCCGATAGGTTAACTCTTTTTTTACTTCATTTCTCTTTTTTTTTAAAAAACTTTAAAAACAAGGAAAATAAGAAAATTTTACAAGAAATCTATGATTTTAATTTTCGACAACTAGAATTGAGTATAAGAGAGATTGGTTACGGTGATCAATCTATTAATAAAAAAATGAAAGATTATATTAATTTATTTCATTCTATGGTTTCTGAAATTCATTTTTGGGATAATTTAAGTAAATCTGAAAAATTAAAAAAATTTTCATTGTTTTTAGTGGATTTTGATAATTTAGAGGATTTACTTGATTATTTTGAGGAATTTAACTCAAATTTGTCAAAAAAAACTTTGAATTATTATTTAAAAAGTGTAAGTAACCCGTAATTATGGCAGTACCAAAAAGAAAACAAACCCCTTCCAGAACTGGAATGAGACGAGCTCAGACTATGAAATATTCAACTAAAAATGTAGTTGAAGATAAAAAAACCGGCGAATATAGGCTTTCTCATCATTTAGACCTCAAAACTGGCATGTATAAGGGAAGACAAGTTTTAGACCCAAAAGAATAGTATATAATAATCAATTATAATGTCAGATTTGATAAAAATTGCAGTCGATGCAATGGGTGGTGATGGATCACCAAAAAAAATAATTGATGGAATCATTTTAAATCATTCTTCAAATAAAAATAATTTTTATAAAATTTTTGGAGATAAAAAAAAAATTGATCCATTTATTCATGGAAAAATTTCTAAAGAATTTTTTGAAATAATTCATACAGAAAATAAAATCGAGAGTACTGATAGCCCATTAGAAGGTGCTAAAAGAGGTAAAGATACTAGTATGTGGTTAGCGATTCAAAGCGTTAAAGATAAAGAAACAGATATTGTTATATCTGCTGGTAACACAGGCGCATTATTAGTTGTTTCAAAATTAAATTTAAAAATGATTGAGAATATCGATAAACCTGCATTGTCTGCTTTATGGCCAAATAAAAAAGGTATGAGTGTTGTTTTAGATTTAGGTGCCAATATAGAATGTAGTTCTAAAAATTTATTAGATTTTTCAATTATGGGAGCTTCTTTATATACCTCTCTTTATCCTGATGATAAGCCAAACGTAGCGTTATTAAATATTGGTTCAGAGGAATTAAAAGGTAATGAAATTATTAAAGAAACATATCAATTATTAAATGAAAAAAAATCAAATAATTATAATTTTGCAGGATATATTGAAGGAAATCATCTTATGGATGGTCACGTTAATGTAATTATTTCTGACGGTTTTACAGGCAACGTTGCATTAAAAACAGCTGAAGGAACTGCAAATTTTATTACAAGTGAATTAAAGAATGCGATGACTGGTTCTCTAATAGGTAAAATTTCGTCTTTATTGAATATTTCTAATTTAAAAAAATTTAAAAAAAGATTAGATCCTAGGTTATACAATGGAGCTATATTTATAGGTCTAGACTCTCCAGTTGTTAAAAGCCATGGTGGTACCGATTTTATTGGTTTTTCTAATTCTTTAGATGTTTGTCATAGAATTGTAAAAGGTAATTTGATAGAAAAGATTAAGCAAAATATTTAATATGAGAATTAATTTAACTAAAAAAGACTTAGTTAATTTGGTTTATATGCAGCTTGGTTTTTCTAAACAGATATCAGAAAATTTAATTGAGGATTTTTTAGCGACTATCGTATTAAACATTAAAAATGAAAAAAAATTAAAATTATCAAAATTTGGCACTTTTTCCGTAAGACAAAAAAAATCTAGAATCGGAAGAAATCCAAAAACCAATGAATCAAAAGTAATATCAAGCAGGAATGTAGTATTATTTAAACCATCAAAGGAATTTAAAGAATTTGTTAATTTAAAAGATAATGGATAAATCAGACAGTGCTTATAAAACAATTGGTGAAGTTGCTAAAATATTAAATTTTAAATCAAATGATAAAGGAGTTTTACCTACACATGTTATTAGATTTTGGGAAACTCAATTTAAACAAATAAAACCAAAGATATTAAATTCTAATAGAAGATATTATGACGAGAAAACAATAAATATTCTTAAAAAGGTTAAATTTTTACTTAAAGATAAAGGTATGACAATAAATGGTGTAAAAAAAATATTAAATAATGAAGATTCTTTAAAGCTTGACGAAATTGCAGATAAATCTATAAGAACTGAAAATTTAAGAAATAAGTTATTAAAAATTTCTAATAAATTAAAAGAATTAAAAAATGGCAAAAAAAACACATATTAAAGTAAGAATGGTTCCAGAGGCTAAACCTGATAGTCCTTACTTTTATTATGTAAAAAAACCAGCTGGAGGAGAGAAAGCTAAAGTTAAACTTTCAGCTAAAAAATATAATCCTGATACAAGAAAACATGAAATGTTTGTGGAGAAAAAGCTTCCACCACACAGTAAGTAATTATTTCTTTTTAAAGTTTCTCTTTTCGTAATCTATGTAAGACAAAATCATATTTTTCCATATACGATTAGTAATTTTAGGATCAATCCCTAGTTTTTTAGATTTAGAGTGAATTTTTTTAAGTATAAAATGTATACGTTTTTTATCTACTATTTCTTTTTTAAATTCTTTAAGTTTTAAAACTTCTTTTACAAGATTTGTTCTATATTTAAACAATGATAACAACTTATTATCTAATTTATCTAATTTAGCTCTTATTATTTCTAATTTTTTTTTGTTTTCAGGCGACATTTAATTTATTGGTTTAATTAATAATTATTATATTTATTAATTCATGTACAGTCAGAATTATTCTTTAAATTCTCAATTAAAAATATGGATGATCACTTTATTAGTGATGATTGTACTTATTATACTAGTAGGGGGCCTGACCAGATTAACCGACTCTGGACTTTCAATTACCACTTGGGAACTATTTGTTGGCACATTACCTCCTTTAACTAGTGATAAATGGATAGAATATTTTGATCTCTATAAAACAATACCTGAATTTAAAGAGCAAAATTTCAATATGACTTTAAACGAATTTAAAATAATTTTTTGGTGGGAATGGGCACATCGTCAATTAGGAAGATTAATTGGTCTAACTGTTCTTTTACCAATGATTTATTTTACAATTAAAAATGGATTTTGGATTTTAAGAGAATACTTAATTATTTTCTTCTTGGTGTGTATTCAAGGATTTATTGGATGGTACATGGTATCAAGTGGATTAATTGATAGAGTTGATGTTAGTCATTATAGATTATCATTACATTTAGTTACAGCTTTTATAATTTTATCTGTAGTTTTTTGGAAATATTTAAATCTTACTGATATTAAAATAAATCAAATTAATATTAAATTTAACTCAATAAAATTGTTTCTATTATTATTATTTTTACAATTAATAATTGGAGCATTTGTTTCTGGGATGGATGCAGGAAAAATTTATAATACTTGGCCTTTAATGGGTTCTTCATATTTTCCTGATGATAGTGTGATCACTGATTTTTTTAATCTCACAGTCTTTGATGATCAATCTCTTGTTCAATTTATTCATAGAAATTTAGCATATTTAATTGTCATTTTATATTTTTACATACTTTATTTAGTTTTAAAAAATGGAAATATAAATTTAAAAACTCCAATTTTCATTATTGGAATTTCTTTATTGTTTCAAATTTTTTTGGGAGTTCTTACAATTTTATCTGGAGTAAAAATGCTTTATGCATCTCTACACCAGATAAATTCTATTTTAATAATACTTTCAACTTTGTATTTTTTTTATATTGTAAAATATAAAAAACCTAATTAATAGTTCCTATTTTTGGACATTAAAACCTCAAATTAGCTAACAGCTTTTAAATTACCCTTTGAAGATTTATTTAATGCTTGATCTAGATCCTCAATAATATCATCAATGTGTTCAATACCGATACAGAGTCTTACATAGCTTTGAGTAACACCTGATGCAGCTAGTTCTTTCTCATTTAATTGACTATGAGTTGTACTTGCTGGATGAATTGCTAAACTTCTAGCATCACCAATATTAGCAACGTGATAGAACATTTTTAAAGACTCTATAAATTTTTTCCCAGCCTCAATTCCACCTTTAAGTTCAATACCAATCATTGGTCCATTTCCACCTTTAAGATATTTTTTTGCTCTATCAGCAATAGGTTTATCGTGTTCAGTAGAATAAATAACTTTTGTTACTTCTTTATGTTTTTTTAGGAAATCAACTACATACTCAGCATTAGCGCAATGTTGTCTCATTCTTAAAGCAACTGTTTCAAGTCCTTGAATTATTGCAAAAGCATTATCTGGAGCTAGAGCTGATCCTAAGTCTCTTAATAAACAGACTCTTGCTCTAACTGCAAATGGTACATTTGCACCAGTTAGTTCTGGCACAGCCTTTCCCCAAATTACACCACCATAACTATTATCAGGTTCATTAAATAAAGGTTGTCTTTTGGGATCTGCGGTCCAATCAAAGTTACCACTATCAACTATACTTCCTGCAACTGCTGTACCGTGTCCACCTATATATTTTGTTAGTGAGTGAATTACTACTGCAGCTCCATGTTCAATTGGTCTGCATATTACTGGTGCAGCGGTGTTATCCATTATTAGTGGAATGTTATATTTTCTTCCAATGTCAGAAACTTCCTTTATTGGAAACACCCTTAAATATGGATTTGGTAAGGTTTCACCGTAAAAAGCTCTAGTTTTATCATCTATTAACTTTTCAAAATTTTCAGGATTACTTGGATCTGCATATCTTATCTCTATCCCAAGTTTGCTAAGTGTATGTGTGAATAAAGATACTGTACCACCATAAAGATCAGTTGAGCTTACTATATTTTCACCTGCTTGAGCTACATTTAATACAGCAAATGTTGAAGCAGTTTGACCTGAGGATACAGTTACACATGATAGACCTCCTTCAAGAGCGGCAACTCTTTTTTCCAGGACATCATTTGTAGGGTTCATTATACGAGTATAGATGTTACCAAATTCTTTAAGTGCAAAAAGGTTAGCAGCGTGCTCTGTGTTGTTAAATTGGTATGATGTTGTTCTATAAATTGGAACAGCTACAGCGTTTGTTGCTGGATCACTCCTATAATCACCACCATGTATTGCAATAGTTTCAGGGTTATTTCTTTTTTTAGTCATTTTACTCCTTTTTTAGTGCTTTAACATTATGTTAGGCGCACAATACAGTTCAAATGCCTACCGATTTTAAATAATTTTGTGAAATTTCCTTTTTAGCAGTTATAAGCCCGCAATAGGATCAAATCGGCTATTAACTTTTAGCAGAATAGTACCATTTTGCAAGGTAAATATAAAATTGACTTTGAATTATTTAATAGTATTAATCCACGCACAATGACTAAATTTGTAAAAAAAGATCAGGTAACGTCATCTTGGTATGAAATTGATGCTAAAAATGCTGTTGTAGGTAGATTGGCAACAGTTGTGTCCAATATCATAAGAGGAAAAAATAAAACTACATATACACCTCATATGGATGATGGTGATTTTGTTGTAGTTAAAAATATTGAAAAAGCAAAATTTACTGGAAAAAAATTTCAAGATAAAAAATATTATCGACATACAGGCTATCCAGGTGGAATTAAAGTTACAACGCCAGAAAAACTTCATGAAAAAAAACCTGGAGAAACTTTAAAAATGGCTGTTAAAAGAATGTTACCAGGTGGTGTACTGGGCAGAAAACAATTAACAAAATTAAAAATATATGCAGGTAATGAGCATCCACATTCTGCACAAAATCCGACTGTAATAGAGTTAGATAAATTAAATAGTAAAAATATAGCAAGAAACTAATATGGAAAATACTCAATCAGCATCAAAATCTCCAAAAGTGAAATTAGATTTTAAAGATAGTAAATACGCTACTGGTAGAAGAAAAACATCAATTGCAAAAGTTTGGTTAAAAAAAGGTTCTGGTAAAATTTATGTAAATGGTAAATTATTTAGTGACTATTTTGCTGACGAAACTCATAAAATGCAAATTACAAGACCTTTTGAGATTATTAATCAGGCTACTGATTATGATGTAAGATGCAGTGTAAGAGGAGGAGGACCTACAGGCCAAGCAGGAGCTATGGTTCACGGTATTTCAAAAGCTTTAGTGTTATTTGACGAAAATCTAAAAGCGACCTTAAAAACAGAGAAACTTACTACCAGAGACTCAAGAGCAGTTGAAAGAAAAAAACCTGGTAGAAGAAAAGCTAGAAGAAGCTTCCAATTCTCTAAAAGATAATTTTTTTTTAATTTTTAACTGTTATAATAAAAAATGCCTAAGCTTAACGCATTAGTTGCTGGATCAACTGGATATATTGGTGTTCAATTAATTAAATTATTAGTTAAACACAAATATATTAATATTAAATACCTTTGTGGAAACTCTTCTGTGGGTAAACACGTCAAATTTTACGATAAATCTTTATCTAAATATAAATTACCAAAAATTTTAAAATTTAATAAAAAATTATTAAAAGACGTTCATGTTATTTTTACAGCACTTCCAAACGGGGAAGCACAGGATATATCCAAACATATAAGTAAAAATCATACTTTGATAGATCTTGCTGCAGATTTTAGATTAGAAAAAGCTTCTGATTATTTAAAGTGGTATAAACAAAAACATCGTGCAACTAATTTAATAAAAAAAAGTATTTATTTACTGCCTGAAATAAATAGAAAAGAAATTAAAAAATATAATATTATTTCATGTCCCGGATGTTATCCAACATCAATATTGATCCCTCTGTTCCCATTATTTAAGAAAAATTTAATTAAATTAAATAATATTATAATTGATTCAAAATCTGGATATTCAGGCGCTGGTAGAGGTGTTCACAAAAAATTTAAAGATAAAAATTTATATGAATCTTTAAGTGCGTATGGAGTTGGTTTTCATCGTCACAATTCTGAAATAGACCAAATGTTAAGAAAATTTACTAAGAAAAAATTTCAATTTAGCTTTACTCCTCACTTATCACCGATGTTTAGAGGTATTCTTAGTACTATATATGTTGATTTAGAAAAAAATATTTCACAAACTAAAGTATTAAAAACATTAACTAATTTTTATAAAAAAGAGAGTTTTATAAAGATATTAAAGTCTGACTCATTGTTAAGTACTAATGAAGTAATAAATACTAATAACTGCTATATTTCTGTTTGCAAATCTAAATATAGTAATAAAATAATTATTTTGTCTGCTATTGATAATTTGATAAAGGGAGGAGCGGGTCAAGCTGTACAAAATCTGAATAATAAATTTAATTTTTCTGAAAAGACTGGATTAAAATGAGGAAATTTACAATAATTTTTATTTCATTAATATTAGCCAATTGTTCCTTAAACAAAGATTCTCAATATTGGACAGAAAATTCTATTGAAAGTAAAACCAATCAAAAAAAATTAAATGAGATATTAAAAAAGTCAGTCGATATAACATCAATGACATTAGAAGAATATGAAATTTATATAGATGACTATACAAAAAAGAGTAAATATCCAGATATAAGCAAATGAGTAAATTAATAAATATTGCAGTAGTAGGACTTGGTCAGGTCGGTAATTATTTGCTAAATGAACTAAATATCAGAAAGAAAGATATTGAGCTTAAAACAGGTAAGAAAATAAATGTAGTGGCAGTTTCTGCTAGAAATATTAATAAAAAAAGAAAATTTAAAGTTAATAAAAAAATATTTTATAAAAATCCTTTAGAAATTTTTAGGAAAAATAATATTGATATATTATTTGAAGCCATAGGTTTATCAGATGGTATTTCCAAAAAAGTTGTAGAAACTGCTTTAAAAAGTAAAATCCATGTTATTACACCTAATAAAGCTTTAATCTCAAAACATGGAAATGAGTTAGCAAAACTTGCAGAAAAAAATAAAGTTAATTTGGAATTTGAAGCATCAGTTGCTGGCGGCATTCCTATATTAAGATCTATTAAAGAAGGTTTGGCAACAAACAAAATATCAAAAGTTTATGGAATTTTGAATGGTACTTCAAATTACATTTTATCCGAAATGGAAAATTCAAATGAAAATTTTGCAGATGTTTTAAAAAAAGCGCAAATACTTGGTTATGCCGAACCTGGTAATCCAAAATTAGATTTAAATGGTTTTGATGCATTTGCCAAAGTAAGAATTTTGTCTGCCTTAGCCTTTAATAGTAAAATTTCTAAACATAAATGTTTAATGGAAGGAATAGAAAAAATTGAATTAAAAGATATTAAAATTGCAAATCAATTAGATTTAAGAATAAAGTTGCTGGGAATTTCTGAATTAAAGAATAATCATCTTTTTGAAACTGTCCATCCATGTTTGGTTAGTAAGAGATCTTATATTGGTAATGTTAATGGTGTAATGAACGCAGTTATTCTTCAGGGTAAACCAGTTGGGGAAAGTGTATTACAAGGGGAGGGAGCTGGACCCGGTCCTACTTCTTCATCATTACTTTCTGATTTATTATCAATTTTGCGTGGAAATATAAAAAATCCTTTTGGTGTTAGTGTTTCTAAGCTTAAATCTTTAAAACCATATAATGTAAATAATTATGTTAATTCATTATATTTGAGGTTTGAAGTAAAAGATAAGCCTGGTGTATTGTCTGAAATAACTAATCGTTTAGCTAAATATAAAATTTCAGTTAAAAGGTTAATACAGACACCTGATAAAAAAAACAATAAGGCTACAATTGTTATAATTACACATAAAACAACTGATATTAATATTCATAACTGTTTGTCTATTTTTAAGAAAAATAAGAATATTCTTAAAACGCCAACATTGATTAGATTACTTGGTTAATGGAAATTTATTTAAAACTTTTTGAAGTTTTATTTCCAGTATTCCTTATAGTAGGACTTGGATATCATTTAGGTAAAAAAAATCCAGATTTTGATACATCATTTATAACTACATACGCTGGTAATTTTGGGACACCAGCATTAGTAATTTTTGCAATTACAGCAGGTGGTGTTACTTTTGAGGTGTTTAGTGAATATTTTGGCTATGCAATAGTTTTATTAACTTTATTTGGTATTGTTGGTTTATTTTTTCTTATTTTTATGAAAAAGGATTATATACGGGAATTACCAACTTTTATTTTACCAAATACTGGAAATATGGGTATTCCAATTTGTCTATTTGCCTATGGAGAACTTGGAATGGGTATAGCAGCCGCTATATCGTCTTTAATTGTTTTGCTCCACTTTACTTTAAATATTTTTTTAGCTAAACGAGCTTTTGATTTTAAAACAATATTAAAAAGTCCATCATTTTATGCAATTTTAATAACAGTACTCTTCTTGTATTTTGAAATTCCATTTCCACAATTTGTATTAAATACGGTAATGCTTTTAGCTTATGGAATGATTGTAATGATCCTTATGTCTTTAGGTGTTGCTCTTACACAAATGAAAGTATTTTCTTTTAAAGATGCATTAATAACTTCTTTCGGAAGAGTAATATTAGGTCCAATTATAGGATTTGCTGTTATAAAATTTTTTAATTTATCTGGTATACCAGCTGGTGTTCTGTTAATTCAATCTTGTATGCCTAGTGCGATTTTGTGTTATTTGATTGCGCACATGTATTCTCCTAAAGAAATTGTAGATAATATATCTAGCACAATTGTAATATCTACAATCATGTCCTTATTCACTATTCCGATTACATTATTCTTTGCTTTAAAATACTTCTATTAAGAGATATCCTTCTTTTATGAAGGCAATAATTTTAAATGCGTCTGCTTGGATGATTGTTCCTGTAATGGATGCTTTTGCTAAATATTTAAGCTCATCTATGGATGTTTTGCAGATAACGTGGGCAAGATATTTTTTTACTGTAGTCTTTACATTATCCCTTATGCTTATCTTTTATAGGCATTTATTAGTTTGGACGAAAAAACCAGCCCTTCAATTAATTAGAGGATTAATTTTTGTTTTTTCTACGTATTTGTTCTTTTATGCAATATCGGAAATTTCACTTCCTAAAGCCTTAACATTAGCTTTTGTTGCTCCAATTTGTGTTACAGCCTTATCTCCATTTTTTTTAAATGAGAAAGTAGGGTTGAAGAGGTGGACTGCTGTATCATTAGGTTTTATTGGAACTTTAATTGTAATTAGACCTGGTTTTATTGAGCTTAACTTAGCTACTATTGCTGCTTTGGGTAATGGAATTTGCTATGGATTTTATCTTATAATCACTAGGAAGCTAAGCACCTCTGATAATCCTCTTTTAACTCTTTTACTATCTGGTTTGATAGGAACTATAATAATTAGCCTATTTATGCCCTCAGTTTGGGTTAATCCTACGTCAAATCAGTGGATTTTGATGGCTTTAATCGGTCTAATAGCCTCTGTAGCACACCTTTTCCTGATATTATCACTTAAATACGCTGATGCCTCTAAATTAGCTCCTTTGGGCTATACGGAGATTATTACAAATATATTGATTAGTTACTATTTCTTTCATGAGTTACCTGATAATTGGACTTATTTAGGTTTATTTATTATTGTTCTCAGTGGTTTATATATTTCTAGAAGAGAATATCTGCTTACTCGTTCTAATTAATAGTAAATAAATATTTACTAATATATAATGTAATACATTAATATATAAATATAAACTATTGTAATTATTATATAAATTAATTATATTAATAAACATAAACAAAATAAATCAGTGATTTTATATAATAAAAATAGAAAATAAATACTCTTTTAAATAAATTAAGGCTAAAATGGCAAGCTTGAAATTGAAAATAAAGCACTATGCTTAAAAGTATTTAATACCAATAGTTTTTTAAGCTTATTATAAACAAAATTCAAAATTCTTATTAATCTATGTGGATAGGGGAACAAAAATTCATAAAAAATTCTTTGAAATAAGACGCTAAAATAAGACATGCTATCATTGAAAAGTAGAGCAATGCAGTTATAGAATATATGTTTTAAACGGCCATAGAGGTGCTTTATTTTGTTGTATCTCGATATATAGTACAACTGAAGGGTGCATAACACTATTCATACTAAAATACGCTTAAATATTGAAAAAACATTGATTTTACTTGTATTTTTGACCATAAAATAGGCCAAAAAAGCCACTAAATATCAACTTTTTCAGATCTCAATAAACGCAGCTTTGTCTTAATTCCACCTCTCCCTGAGTATCCACCAAGGCCTCCATCGGACCGAATTACTCTATGACATGGTATTTTGGGGGCATAAGGGTTTTTCCCACATGCATTAGCTACAGCACGCGCTGATTTAGGGCTTTTTATAGCTACTGCTACCTGTTTATAGGTTTTAACAGTACCTTTTGGTATAGTTTTAAGGTAATTCCAGACTTTTAGTTGAAATTTAGTACCTTTCATCAATAAAAATTTAAAATAATGAAGCAAACTATAAAGAAAACAGTTAAAATTGAGAGATAAATAGTTTCCAGAGTTTTTCCAGATTTTCTATAATTAATAAAAGTTAATATTGCAAAACCAAAAGATGTTATTAAGAAATATATCGGTTCAATTACTCCGTCTATGCCCATGTTTGAATAATATTTCATACTTATTGTTCGCACAATGTCATTAATTGTCCTTTAAATTAATAAATTATTTTATTTGACATTATAAAATACTTGATATATTACTAACGATAATTAATTGTTATCAATAGTAATTATATGAATGAACTGACAACAGACTTAAAATCGCTTCATGAGGCAACTTTAAACAACCTTAAAAGCTCTAAGGCAAACAATACTTTAAGAGCTTATAAATCTGACTTTAAAGACTTCGGAGCTTTTTGTTCAAAGCATGGATTTAATTCATTACCAACAGAGCCAAAAATAGTATCCTTATACCTAACGCATCTCTCTAAAAACTCAAAAATAAGCACTTTAAGACGAAGATTAGTTTCTATAGGCATGGTTCATAGGCTTAAAGGGCATTATCTAGACACAAAACATCCAATCATTGTTGAAAATTTAATGGGGATAAGAAGGGTCAAAGGAAGTATTCAGAAAGGTAAAAAACCTATATTAATTAATCATTTAAAATCAGTTATTAATGTAATAAATGAACAAAAAACTGAGGAAATAAAAAAACTTAGAGACAAATCAATAATTTTAATCGGCTTTGGAGGAGGCTTTAGAAGAACCGAGCTCATTTCAATTGATCATGAGGATTTAGAATTTGTTCCTGAGGGTCTAAAAATCACTATTAAAAAGTCAAAAACTGACCAATTCGGAGAAGGAATGACTAAAGGACTACCCTACTTCGATAATGAAATTTACTGTCCTGTTAAAAATCTAAATAAATGGTTAGAGATTTCTAAAATAAAGTCTGGACCTATTTTTAGAAGATTTTCTAAAGGTTTGTCATTAACAGAAAAAAGATTAACTGACCAATCTGTAGTTTTATTAATGAAAGAGTATTTAAAGTTAGCAGGTATCGAAAACAAAAATTTTTCAGGTCATAGTTTAAGGTCGGGTTTTGCAACAGTAGCTGCTGATTCAGGCGCTGATGAGCGAAGCATAATGGCTATGACAGGTCATAAATCAACACAAATGGTTAGAAGATATATTAGAGAGGCAAATATATTTAAAAATAATGCTTTAAATAAAGTTAAGTTTTAAAATATCCTTAGATACTTTTTTTATATCATTTCTGTGGATAGTTATAATATTTTTCATATGACCTATCCAAAAATTTGTGGAAATCAACCTATCTTTTTGTATTAGAGATATGGTTTTCTTATTAAAAGAATTTGACACATGACTTATAGCACCTTCGCAACAAATTAAAATTTTACAGTTTTTGACTATATTTTCAATTTCTCTGAAAGAGGATTTTTCTACTAAAATAATATTTTTATTTTTAACTCTTATTTTTAGATTTCTAGAATCTTTAAAATATTGATTTTTAAAATTTTCGATGATACTCACTTTTTTTAAACCTTGAGTAATAACAATATGACTTTTAAATTTTTTAATTAAAAGTCTTAAAAATAAATAAATATTTTCTGATTTAAGATTCATATAATCAAAATCAGAAAAATAATTACCCTCAAACCATTTTTCATCTAAATGCAAATGAATGTAGGGTTTAGGAAATTTAAATTTATTCTTAATAAAATTATATTTTTTATAATAATTAATAGTTCGAGGAGATTTTATATCAAGATAATTTAATAAAACTTGGAAATTTTTAAATTGAGTATTAGTTTCAGAATTTTTGATATATTTATTATAAAACAATTTTATTAGAATTTTTGGGTAGAAATCTTTAAGTAGACAAACTTTAATTCTGGAACTTACAAAAATACCGCTTAAAAACGACCTCCTTTTACCATCTAAAACAATTAAATAGTCGTATTTATTATATTTTAATTGATTAATTAGATTAAAGTAGTCTAGTAATTTATTTCCAGTTTTATCAAAAATGTAAATTTTGTTTAAATATTTAAAATTTTTAATATATCTAGCATTATACTTTGAAGCAACTACATCAATTTGATTTCTTATTGATATTTCTGAAATAGAACTAGTCACAACTTGAGACGCTATAAAGTCACCTATTCTATCAGTTCTAAAGATTAAGAATTTAGCCATTATGCCAAACTTGTTTATTTTTAATTTTTTCACCTAAAGTTTTTTTGACCATATATTCAGCTATTATTTTATTATTAAATATTTTATGTGCCTTTTTATAACCATTATAAGCAATCTTTTTTCTGAGGTTATTGTTTTTTTTGTAGAATAATATTTTTGAATTCAATTCATCAGAATTTCCAAAAAAAATCATTTCGTTTTTATCAAAAAAATCTTGATAATTATAATCCTTGTGCTCAAAAGTAAGTATACCATTACCTAAAAGAGTAGCCATTCTTTCGCTAGAATAATATTTAATTGGCTTGCCTCTAGTAACATTTATTCCCATATTACATTTAGCAATTTCGTCAAAATATTTTGCTCCCCACACTGGATTCTTAGTAAAACCAAAAAAATTATTTTTTGTTTTATTTGTTATTTTTTTAATAAACTTAACCCTTGGATCTATATAATTTTTTTTTAAAACACCTCTATGAACTCCATGACTAATAGCAATAAAAACATCATATTCATTATCATTTAAATAATTTTTATAAACATCAATAGATGGATCAACTGCATTTGGAATAAAATAACAATTTTGATCAGTAAAACTAATTTTTGATGGTGATGTTGTTAAAAAATTAGCATCAGCAAATTGGTATTTTAAATAAAATCTTTCCTTATTTTTTTTATAATCTGGCCCTTGCCTTATTAATGGGTCAACAAACCATTGTGCAATTTTTAAATATTTAAATTTTTCTTTTATTCTGAGTAAATCTAAATAATTTAATCTATCAACATGTCCAAAAAAAATTATATCTGGTCTAAAATTCTTTATATTTTCAATAATTTTAAAAAATAAATGTTTTTTAGATCCAAAATCAAACAAACTTTTTTTTTCAGAAGTTATATCTCTGTCACTTATGTGTAAAACTGAATAATTGTTTAAAATAAACCCATTATTTATCTTTTTTGTAGTTGAATAATACAATCTTCCATTGTGTCTGAAATGCAAATCAGAAATATGAAGAATTTTAGGAGGTTTTTTCATTTAATTTAAGATAATTATCTTTAATTACTTTCCTTTTTTTATAATTTTTTTTTAATTTATATTCTTCTTTCATTGCAATTGATTTTGTTTTGTAACGTTTATTATATATCATTATCCATTTTTTTCCCTTTGTAAATTTTGCTCCTTTAGAAGTATTATGTAATTTCAATCTTTCTTTAAGATCTTTAGTATATCCTACATATGAAATTTTCTTTTTTTTATTTAAAGAAATTAATAAATAAACAAAAAATGACATTATTTTTGGCGGTCCCTAGGGGAATCGAACCCCTCTTTCGAGGATGAAAACCACGTGTCCTAACCGATAGACGAAGGGACCAGAAGCTGCTTTTTATTGTAAATTATATAATTAATCAAGCTTATCATTAAATATTTTGCTTTGATTTTATTATTTTTTTTAAACCAGATGACTTATGTGTCACTAAAGTCTCTGAGCTAAATTTATTATCTTCAATTTCAATACCTGAAATTAAATCACCAGATGTTATACCTGTCGCACAAAAAATTGAGTCTCCAGAAACAATTTCATTTAAATCATATTTTTTTGTTAAATCTTCAATACCCATTTTACTTGCTCTAAATTTATCTTTTTCAGTTTCAAACAAAAACCTTCCTTGAAAATTACAATTGAATGTATCAAGTGCAGTTGCAGCAAGAACACCTTCGGGACCACCTCCAATACCTAAAAAAATATCAACATTGTATTTATCTTCAGTAACTAATAAAGCTCCAGATATATCTCCGTCTGTAATTAATTTTAGGTTTACTTTTAATTTTTTTAACTCTTCAATAATTTCTTTATGTCTTGGCCTATCCAAAATACATGCAGTTAAATTTTCTGGTTGTTTATTTAAATAATCACTTAAATTAGAAATATTTTTCTTAATTGTATAATCTAAATCAACAACATTTTTTTCATTTACTTTAGTTGAAATTTTTTCCATATAGGTTTCTGGTGCTTTAAATAAATTATTTTTTTCAGCTATAGCGATCACAGATAAAGCACCAGGAAGGTTGTTAGCTGCAAAATTTGTACCTTCTAATGGATCTACAGCTATATCAAATTCTGGACCTTTGTTTGTTCCTAATTTTTCACCAATATACAACATTGGAGCTTCGTCTAACTCTCCTTCACCTATTACTATCTGTCCCTGTATATCAAGATTGTTTAGATTAGATCTCATTGAATCAACGGCAGCTTTATCTGCTGCATTTTTGTCTTTTTTACCAACAAGGTATGAAGATGCTAGTGCTGCTTTTGATGTTACAATAGCAAATTGATCTACAAATTTTTTGTCTATTGTCATTAAACTTTTTCGTCTACTAAATTCTCTTGTTTGATTTTAGATTCAAATTCTCTTAAACGTTTATAAACACTAGCTAGTTCTATTATAGTTGGCCAAGCCTTTAATAAATATTGCATTGATCCTTCAACTCTTCCAAAAGCTCTTATAATTTGTTGCATAACACCTAATGTAACTACACCAGCTACAATTGCTGGAGCTAAAAAAACGTAAGCTGACAATACATTGGCTTGTAAATAAGCAATTCGGCCAATATTAAAATAAAGATATCTTAAATAACTTAAAAAGTGAATTTTACGCACATCCTCAAATAACTCATCTATTCTTTTTGGTCTTACACTACCATCATCTTCTGCTATAACTAAAATTTTCCTATATGCAGCTTCTTGTTTTTGTAAATCATACTCGACTCCGACTAGTCTCAATATCAAACCTAGCACAATTAAAAAAACAGTTCCTCCAATAGTCCAAATTAATGCACCTACAATAAGTCCATATTCCCATTCACCAAAAAAGAAAATAGGAATACCCACACTTAATCCAAATAAAATAGGAATAAATTGTATTAAAATCATAATAGACTCGATTAAACTTGTGCCTAATCCTTCCATGATTCTTGTAAATTTAATTGTATCTTCTTGAACCCTTTGTGATGCACCTTCAATTTTACGTGCTTTGTCATAAACAGAATGATACCATTCTACCATCGATGTTCTCCATCTAAATAAATAATGTGCAGTAAAGAAACTAATAGCTACATAAACAGCAATATACATTCCTGCTAATGTAATAAATGAAAACAGGCTTGCAAAATATTCTTCTATCGAAACCGCGTTTGGTTCTGCAAGTGCTTTTTGAATCATGTCATAAAAAACACCAAACCATTCATTTATTTTTACATCTATTTCAACTTGAACCCAGAGTGATGAGAGAATTATAAATGAACCTATCCAAGACCAAATAAACCAATGCTTTTCTGTAAAAAATCTAAACATATTTATTTAAGAAAATTATCTGCGTAAGACTTTTTTACAATTTTTCTTTTTCTTGGTTCAATTAATTCAAAATCGATTTTTTTCTTTTTTGCATAATTGATTGCTAATTCTTTTGATGAAAATTCTAGCTTTAACTCTGTATAAGTGTCAGATGAACTTTCCCAACCCATTAATGGGTTTCTTGTCGGATCTTTAGTTTTAAATTCTAAAATCCATTTATCATTTTTTGCTAAACCAGATTGCATTGGATTTTTATTTGGTATGTAAATAATTGCTTTTTTCATAAATGATGGTCGGAGTGGCAGGATTCGAACCTGCGACCCTCTGGTCCCAAACCAGATGCGCTACCAGGCTGCGCTACACTCCGATCCGAGTACTAATACAGCAGTTATTGATAATTTCAATGTATAAAGAAGCCAAAATTAAAAGAAATTTGATTAAAATCTGGTATATAACGAAGCATGATAATCACTTGTCCAAATTGTAACAAGCAATTCAAAATTGATAATTCTATGATACCTGATGAAGGCAGGGATTTGCAATGTGGTTCGTGCAATCATGTCTGGTTTTATACAATAGAAGAACAAAATAACATCATATTAAAGTTAGATCAGGAAATCGAACGTGATGAAATTAAAATTACACCCAAAAAGAAAAAACAGCAAATAGAAGAGAATGAACAACAACTAGAAAAAATTAAATCTGAAATAAAAAATGAACTAAAAGAAAAAATTTTAGAAAAGCAAAAAAATAAAACTACATCTAAAAATACAGCAAATAAGGGAAGTAAGTTTTTTTCTTATTTAATTGTATTTATTATATCTTTTATTGCCTTAATTATATTGCTCGATACTCTAAAAACTCCATTAATCAATCTGTTTCCTGCATTAGAAATTATATTATTTAACCTTTTTGAAACATTGCAAGACATAAAACTATTTATTATAGACTTAATTTAATTTTTTTATGATTAATTACATATCTAAACCTTTTAGATGGTTCTTTAAATTAGAGGCAGCAAGCGGTCTTGTGCTATTATTTGCTGCAATAATTGCTTTATTTATAAGTAATTCTGAGCTAGCAGAATTATATTTTGCTACTCTAAATAAATATTTATTCATAGGTATTAATAATTTTGGATTAAAATTATCAGTATTGCATTGGATCAATGATGCCTTGATGGCAATTTTCTTTTTTTTCGTCACTTTAGAAATAAAAAGAGAATTTTTGCAAGGTGAGCTTTCAAATATTAAACAAGCTTTATTGCCTATAATAGCTGCTGTGGGAGGAATGTTAGTACCTGCATTGTTTTATGTTTTTATAAATTTAGGCGACAGCGAAACTTTAAATGGATGGGCAATTCCATCGGCTACAGATATTGCTTTTTCATTAGGAGTTTTATCCTTATTAGGAAAAAGAGTTCCATTATCATTAAAAGTATTTTTAACTGCATTAGCTATAATTGATGATTTAGGGGCTATAGTAATTATTGCCCTATTCTACTCTGGAGATTTGAGCATTAAGTATTTAACTTTAATGTTATTAGCTTTTATTGTTTTGTTATTAATAAACAAATTTAATATTAAAAAATTTTTACCTTACTTGGTTATAGGACTTTTTCTTTGGGATTTTACTCATAACTCTGGAATACACGCTACTATTGCTGGAGTTTTGTTGGCTATGACAATTCCTCATAGAAAAAAAGAAAAAGATTTTTCTTTGCTAATAAAAATTGAACATGCAATAAGTCCATATGTTGCTTTTGGAATAATGCCTTTATTTGCATTTGCAAATGCTGGTGTCTCTTTAGAAGGATTATCTTTTGCTTCGTTACTTGATAAAGTTCCCCTAGGCATCGTGCTAGGACTATTCTTAGGTAAACAACTAGGTGTTTTTGTATTTTCTTATGTATCTATAAAATTAAAAGTAGCTCAAATGCCGAACGATACAAGTTGGTACAATTTTTATGGTGTAGGAGTTCTTACTGGGATTGGTTTCACAATGAGTTTATTTGTTGGAAATTTAGCTTTTGTTGAAAACATGCAATATATGGATGGTGTAAAAATTGGAGTATTAACTGGATCCTTGTTATCAACTTTATTTGGTTATTTTTTAATATTACTTACACCAAATAAACCCAATAAATGAAAAAAGTAATATTTCTATTATCTATAGTTATGTTTTTTTTTAAAACTTCAGCAACTGCAAACTACGAAAAAAAAATTTATGATTTCACTATAGAGAGTATAACTGGTGAAATAATTAATTTTAAAGATTACAAAAATAGAGTTATTTTAGTTGTGAATACAGCAAGTTATTGTGGTTTTACAAAGCAATATGATGAATTACAAGAATTATGGGACTTATATAAAGAAAAAGGTTTAATTGTTCTTGGTGTTCCATCTAATTCATTTAATCAAGAAAAAAATAGTAATGCAGATGTAAAAGAATTTTGTGAAGTAAATTTTAATATTAACTTTCCATTAACAACTATAACGGAAGTTAAAGGTAAAAATGCTCATGAAATTTTCAAATGGGCAAAAGAAAATCATGGTAAATCAGCAGTTCCAAAGTGGAATTTCCACAAAATTTTAATTAATAAAGAAGGTAAAATAGAAGATACATTTGCATCCATGACCAAACCTATGTCAAAAAAGTTAATTAAAAGTATAGAAGATATTTTATAAGTTAATACTTAATCCGTCATGTGCGGGTATAACATTTTTAGGCAGTATTTGTTTAAGTGCTTTATAATCTAAAACTGGTGATAAATTTGTGAGAATAGCTTTTTTGGGTTTAAATTGTTTGATTACATCTAGTGAGGTTTCTAGATTAAAGTGTGATGGGTGAAAATTGTACCATAAACAATCAATGATTAAATATTTAAGATTTTTAAAATACTTATAATCTTTGCTATAAATTTTACTTACATCACTAATATAAGCTAATTTTTTATCGATAATAAAACAATTTGATTTAACCTTACCATGTTTAACAACAATTGATTTAATTCTTACATTTTTATTTTTATTTTTTGTTAATAGGTATTTTGGTAATTTATTTAATTTTAAAGTTGCAGGGTATTCTTTGGAATAACTTTTAAATATATAAGAAAAAGAATGTTTGAGATGTATAGATGTAAATTTATCTGCATAAACATCAATTTGTTTTCTACTATTTATATAAAATGATCTCAAATCATTTATTCCATGAGTTTGATCTCCGTGCATATGAGAAAACAGAACTTTATTAATTTTTTTTATTTTATGTCTCAAGAGCTGTTGTCTTAGATCAGGAGATGTATCTATAAGTATATTTTCATCAGTAGTTTTAATTAAAGCAGAACATCTAGTTCTATAATTTTTTTTGTTATTAGGATCACAATTTCCAAAAAAACCATCTGGTCTTGGTACACCCATTGAACTACCACAGCCTAAGATAATAAATTTCATCAATTTTGATTAAAAAAAAGTTTGTTAAAGTTATCTGTGGTTTTTTTAACAAGATCTTCTTTTGATAAATTTTTAATTTCAGCTAATTTTGAAGCAGTAAAATCAATAAATGATGGTTCATTTTTTTTTCCTCTTTTAGGAACTGGTGCTAAAAAAGGACTATCAGTTTCAATTAAGATTTTATCCATTGGAATAGATTTAAAAGTATCTTGTAAATCTAATGAATTTTTAAAAGTAATAATACCGCTAGCCGAAAAGAATGAATTTAAAGTCATTAATTTCTCAGAGAATTCTTTCGATCCAGTAAAACAGTGCATCAAAATTTTAAGGTTTTTATTTTTATAATCATTTAAAATCTCAAAAGTTTCTTTTTCTGCATCTCTTGAATGAACAATTAATGGAACATTTGTTTTAATTGATGCATCTATATGTTCTTTAAAACTTTCTATCTGTTTGTCTTTTTCGCTATTATTATAATAAAAATCTAATCCAGTTTCTCCAATTCCAATAATTTTTGAATTTTCATTAAGACTCTCAATGATCTGTTTTGAAGAGATAATATTTGTGGAGCTTTCATGAGGATGAATACCAATGGTACCATATATCATTTCATCTGTATTAATTAATTCTTTTACTTTAGAAAAACTTTCAAATGAAGTTGAGATAGTCAATAATTTTTCTATACCTACTTCTTTTGATCTTTGTATTACGTTAGATAGGTCACTCAATAATGGTTCATGATCTAAATGACAGTGTGAATCAATCATTTTTTTTATCTTTCTTTTTAAAAAGTATTTCTATTTTATTTATATTATTACCTTTTGTTAAATACTCATTATTAGAAATTGAATCTAATTTTATATTTTTTTCTGCAATGTCAAAAATCTTCAATGCCTTTAAAGAAGACTGAGGAATGATTGGATATAATAAAAAACTTATTTTTCTAATAATTTCAAAAGTAGTGTAAACAATAGTATTTAATCTAATTATATCGTCTTTCTTTTTCCATGGTTCTTGGTCATTAAAATATTTGTTAGCCTCAAAAAGTGAATTTACAATATAATCAATGTAAAAATTAATATTTTGATTGTCAATTTGACACCTAATATTATCTAAATTATCTTTATACTTATTTAGTATTAATAAATCATCATCATGAAATTTAACTTCTAATGGAATTTTTCCATCACAATTTTTTATCGCAAAAGCAGTTACACGCTGACATAAATTTCCATAATTGTTAGCTAAATCACTATTAATACAATCCTCTAGTCTTTCTTGAGATATATTTCCATCATTACCAAAAGAAACTTCTTTAATTAAGTAGTATCTTAAAGAATCTAGACCATACTCTTTAATTATTTCAAGTGGATCAAGAATATTTCCTTTAGATTTAGACATTTTTTCTTCCCCTGATAATATCCATCCATGCCCGTAAACCCTCTTTGGTAAATCAATTTTTGCTGCTAATAAAAAGGCAGGCCAGTAAACAGCATGAAATCTGAGTATATCTTTTCCAATTAAATGAATTGAGGCTGGCCAAAATTTTTTAAACAAATCATCATCTGTATTAGGATAGTTTAATGCACTTAAATAATTTGTTAAAGCATCGAGCCAAACATATATCACGTGATTTTTATTATTTGGAACGGGTATGCCCCATGAAAAACTTTTTCTACTAACAGAAAGATCTTTAAGACCACTTTTTACAAAACTAATAACTTCATTTTTTCTAGATTGTGGAGCAATAAAATCTGGATTAGCTTCATAATATTCTAGTAAAGGTTTTTCCCATTTTGAAAGTCTAAAAAAATAAGATTCTTCTTCAATCCATTCAACAGGAGATTTTGATGATATAGCAATTTTTTTTCCATCTAATTCCTCAATTTCGTCTTCGTTATAAAAGGCTTCATCGGATACTGAATACCATCCAGAATAGTTTGATAAATATATATCGTCATTTTTTTCAAGTTCATTCCAAAGGTGTTGAACTGTTTTTTTATGTCTAGCTTCTGTAGTTCTTATAAAATCGGTATTTGATAAATTCAAAGTATTCGAGAGATCTCTAAAAGTTTGACTAATTTGATCACAAAATACTAAGGGCTCCTTCCCTGCCTTTTCCGCAGATCTTTGTATTTTTAATCCATGTTCGTCTGTACCAGTAAGAAAATGAACTTTATAATCATCAATTAATTTAAATCTTGCGAAAAAATCTGCGATAATACTTGAATATGCATGACCCATATGAGGTTTGGCTGATGGGTAGTATATAGGAGTGGTAATATAATAAGTTTTATCCATTTAATATTTTATCCTCAAATTCCAAAAACAATGTTTCCTCATCTAAATTATAAATTCTAGTATTGTTTATTTTTTCTATAAAATAATGGTATGACTTCAGTAAACTAATATTTTCAATAGATATATTCTTTCTAAAATAAAGTTCAATAAAAGAATAAATGATTTCAATAATTGATTTATTTTTTTTATAAATTTTATCTTTAATTATAGTTGATAGTGTTGTTTTTATATCAAAATTAAAAAGATCTAAGTCATATTCTTCAGATAACTTAATTAAATTAAATAATTTTCCAGGTGTGGCATAATAATCAAATAACTTGTTATTGATAATAGAATTTATATCATCGTTTAGCAATTGATTAACAATTCTAATAGACTGATCTTTTGTTAAAAAAACTTTGAAATTCAAACATCTGGATTTAAGAGTTGATAGCACTCTTTTATTATTATTAATTAAAATAAAATTTATATTTTCATTAGGTTCTTCCAAAATTTTTAATAAAGCATTTATAGCGTTTAAGTTTAATAATTCAATATTATCAATTAAAACAAACCTTTTTTTTTTATTAAATGAAGATTTGTTTAGGTTTATTATCAACTCCCTAATTTGATTTATATCAATATTTTTTTTGTCATCCAGGACATCAATTAGATGAAAATTCGGGTTAGATTTATTTTGTATAAGTTTGTACGATTTATTATCGGAGTTAATAATATTATTTTCATAATCATAAGGGTGTTCTTCATTTTCTGACAATACAAAATTAATTAAATGATATGCTAATGTTGATTTTCCAATACCTTTTTCACCAGATAAAAGAATTTTATTTGGCAAATTATCGTTTTTATATAATTTATATAATTGATTGAAAATTTCTTTGTGCTCAAATAAATTTATTTGAGTTGACGGATTTAAATTCATTTAATTAATTTTTTGAGTTGATTTAAAATTAAATCTTCATTTTTTTTAATATCTAAGTTTGAATCAATTATTTTGTATGATTTTTTATTTGATTTAGCCAATTTTAAAAAACCTTTTTGAACTTTATTATAAAAATTCATATCAAATTGGTCATATCGATTTACAAATTTTCTTTTTTTTAACCTTTGAAAAAGATTTTTTTTATTTACAATATTGAGAAAAGTAAAACCTACTTTAATTTTTTTTAATAAAAACCTATTTATTATATTTATAATTTTTAAATCAACACCCATGCCATAGTGTTGATAAGCAATTGTTGAGTCTGTGAATCTATCAATTAAAATAATTTTTTTTTTATATGATTTTTTTATAAGATTTATATTTTCACTACGTGCGGCTAAATATAAAAGTAAATCAGTATAAATATTGAAATTAGATTTTTTATTTAAAATTAATCGTCTTATTTTTTCAGAGTTAAGACTTCCGCCGGGTTCTCTTATCTTTATATAACTAACTTTTTTCTTATCTAAATATTTAGATATTTTATTTATATGGTGGCTTTTACCACTGCCCTCTATACCTTCAAAGACAATGATGGGTTTTTTAGACATCACCCCAAATTAAATAATTAATTGATTTTATTAACCTTGTAAAAAAATTAACTTTTTTAATTTCTTTAGATGAAAGCAAATCATACTCTCCTACAAGTTCTTGATCATAAACAACTCTTAAAGTGGCTATTTTTTGGTCTTTCTTTATTGGCGCTTCAACTGGTCCATCGTATTTAACAACAACTTTTAAAAGTTTTTTTTTCGCTTTTTTAATTGTTTTATAAATATCTTCATTTGTGTAAGCTTCCACATTGTTCTGTTTACCTAACCAAACATCAATTTTATGGAATGGTTTATAAGCTTTGGCTATTTCAACAAGATCAAAGTTTGTAAGACCAAATGTAAGTAATTTTGTACTTTCTTTAGATCTAGAATTTTTTGAATTAAAACCACTTCCAACAGCAATCAATCTTCTACCATTTCTATCAATTGATGATGCTAAAGAATATTTTTCAACAGCTAAATAACCCGTTTTTATTCCATCTGCTCCTAGATTTTTATAAAGTAAAGGATTCCTGTTTCCTTGTGTTATTGGATCACCTCCAGTTCTATTCCAGGTAAATTCTTTTTCAGCAAACATTTTGTAAAATTCAGGATGTTCTTTAATTAAGTATCTAGACATTTTTAAAATATCTCTGACAGTTGAATAATTATCAGGATCATTAATTCCTGATGAATTAGAAAAATTTGTATTATCCATACCTAATTCTTTTGCTTTAGCAGTCATTAAAATTGAAAATTCGTCTTCAGTTCCCGCTATCCCTTCTGCTAATGCAACGCATGCATCGTTACCAGAAGCTACAATAATACCTCTTAGTAAATTTTCTACAGAAACCTCATCTCCTACCATTATAAACATTGATGAATATCCAGACGTAGATAATCTCCAAGCTCTCTCTGATATTATAAATTTTTCATCTAAACTAAGATCGCCTGATTTTATAAGATCAAACGCAATAATTGATGTCATTATTTTTGTCATAGAAGCTGGATAAATCGAAATATCTGGCTCTTTTTCATAAAGAATTTCTCCAGAATGATAATCCTGCAATATTGCAGTTCTTGCCTTTACATCAAAATTAGCTTTTGAAATATTTACTAATGAAAAACTAAAAAAAATTACAATTAATAATATCCTAAACATCTTTTAATATCTCTATATTTTCAAAATTTAATACTTTTATTTCATTAAATGATTTTTCTAGTTTTTTTATATCATTAAATGGACCCAATAATACCCTATATTTAGTTTTAGATAATTTTTTAATTACAGATTTATTTATATTTGTTTCAGCTTTTATTCTATTAACCATATTTTCTGCTGAGTCCTGGTAATAAAAATCAGCAATCTTTATTGAATATAAAAATTTATGTTTTTTTGTTTTGACTTCCTTATCTTTTTCTTTTCCAAGATTATCTATCTTAATTCCGTCAACAGGAACTTTTTCAGCTACGTTTTTTTCTTCATCAAAGGTCTTCGCTTTTTTTGCTACAAATGTTGAATTTTTTGATATTAGAACAAGATCAATATATGGCTCTTTAGGATCAAGAGATAACTCTTCAGCAATTCGTTGCGTAATTACAGAGTTGTAAAAAGAAGAAAATTTAACATTATTAGAGATTACTTCTGCTATAATGGACTTATCATTAATAGGATTGATAATTTTAACAAATGAATTTTTTTTAATTTTATTATGAAAAATTAAAAGAGATCTATTATCAATTTTTTTAGATATTTTTTTTTCTTTTTTTAATTCATCATCATAAATTAAAGCAAATCCAGTATTGCTATACTTTTGATCACTTATATAAACTAAGGATTTATTGTTTTGATCAAATTGATTACATGCAGATAAAAAAATAATAGAAATAATTAATATAAGTCTTTTAAAGTTCATTTTTAAATTTATCTTTTAATGTACAAACTGCTAAGGCAAATCGCAATGACCTATTCCATTTTAATATTATCTCATAGTTATCAAATACGATGTAAGCTGGATTTAAAGTTTCGGCATCAGGTATAATATCTTTATCCGGGGTTATAATAGCTACATTTAAAGCGTTATACTTATTATCAATTTGATTATTATTTTTAATATATTTTCTAAAATATTTTAATTTTTTTTTATCATGAAGTTTTTTTGCAGAAATGTTTAAATATTTACTTGGTATATTCTCCGACAAATCAATTCTGTAAAAGCAAGGACTCGCACTCTTCCAGCCTATTTGATTTAAATAGTTTGATGCTGAAGCATAAGCATCATTATTATTTTTTAAATCTATATATCCATTGCCATCATGGTCAATTGCATAATTTTTCATTGTTGATGGCATAAATTGAAAAAAACCAAAAGCACCTGCCCAAGATCCATATAATGTTTTATAATCTATTTGTTCATTTTCTATTAATCGCAAAAGTATTAATAATTCGTTTGTAAAAAATTCTGATCTTCTTTTATCAAAACTTAAAGTTGCCAAAGAGGATAAAATATCCATTTTACCAACATACGTTCCAAAATTGGTTTCTATTCCCATTAGAGCTAATAGCAGCTCTTTCTGTATATTAAATTCTTTTTCAACAGCATTTATTAACGTGGAATTTTTTTTATAGAATTTTTTTCCTAACGAGACTTTTTTTGAGGATGTTCTTTTTGAAATATAAGTTTTAGTATCCTCATAAAATTCAGGTTGATACCTGTCATATTTTATTACATCTGATAAAAATTTAGTATCGGACATAACTCTATCAAACGTTTTTTCTGAAATTTTGTTTTCTAAAGCTATTTTTTTGAAATTTAATTTCCAATTTTCAAATTCTTTATTGATATCAGCAAATGAGAAATTAATAGAAATAAAAATAAAAAATAAAAAAAAATTAATTAGTTTCATGCAAATCTTTCAAATATATAATTACAGCAATCCATATAAAAATAAAACTAACTAATTTTGTTATTGAAAAAGGCTCGTTGTAATAAAAATAACCCAATAAAAACTGAAAAGTAGGAGTTATATAAAATATCATGCCTGTCGGCCCTAAACCACAGAGTTCAACTCCCCTAACATATAAAAATAAAGGTATTACGGTCATAGGTCCAGCAAGATAAATGAATAGCATCATCGAAGGATCAGATAATTGAAAATCATTATAACCTTTGCTAGCTATTAAATAAAAAGCTAGCAGAGCAAATGGTAATATAAATAAACTTTCAATCAAAAGACCAACATCAGTGTCAACGTTAATTTTTTTTCTAACAAGATTGTAAAAACCCCAACTTAAAGCAACAATTAAACCAACCCAAGGCAATGATTTAATACTTACAATTATTAAAAAAAGGATAGATAGAATAACCAACAAGATTGAAAAGACTCTTTTTTTATTTAGTTTCTCTTTAAAAAAAAGATAACCGAGCATTACGCTTAAAATGGGCATAATAAAATAACCAAAACTTGCATCTATAATTCTATTTGTTGCTATAGCATATATCCATACACCCCAATTTATAAAAATTAAAAATCCTGAGATAAATAAATAAAATAAATTTGATTTATTTTTTATAATTTTGAAAAAAACATTCCATTTAGAGAAAAAAAAAGTAGTAAGAATTAAAGTAAACGCTGTCCACAAACATCTGTGAACTACTAATTCTATATGCCCAATAAAAGCGATATATTTAAAATAAATTACACCAAAAAATCCCCACCAAAAAGATCCAAACCCAGCAAGTAATAAGCCTTTGTTAAATTCTTTATTCATAGGAACGCATGATGCTTGTAATTAATAAGTTTATTAGACTATTTTATGGTTGAATTAAATAATTATAATTATAAAACCTTGCTCACGGAGAGATGGCTGAGCGGTTGAAAGCACCGGTCTTGAAAACCGGCAAAGGGGCAACTCTTTCCTGGGTTCGAATCCCAGTCTCTCCGCCATCATTTTTGTGTATAGTTAAAATTTTTATATAAGAAATTGATATTATTATTTTCAAATTCAAAATCAGTTTTAAAACCATTATAAAAATTGTACAAATTGGTGTCATCAATATTCAGCAGTTTTTCTAAATCAAGAAGATCATTTTCATTTAAATTATTTATATATTTTTTTGTAAATGCACCCAAAAGATTATCCATTTCTTTTGTGCCTCTATAATTAGATCGGTAAATAATTTTTTTTTTTAATTCATCTATGTTGATCATAATAATTAGAATATATTAGTAGTTAATGAATAATAAAACAAATTATGAATATTTATTGTCAGATTTAAGTGCTTTAAAAGGTGTAGGTACTAAAACAAAAAATTTATTAAAGAAGAAAAATATTAATAATCTATTTGATTTACTTTGGAAACTTCCAAAATCTTATACAGATAGAAGCTTGTCATCAAAAATAAAAGATTTAAAAATTGGTGAAATACAGACAGTAACTATAATTCCTCAAAAGTATAACTTTCCACGTATAAGGAAATTACCAAATAGAGTTTTATGTAGTGATGAAACAGGTGAAATAGATTGTATTTTTTTTAATAGTTATGAAGGATACATAAAAAAAATACTTCCATTAGGAAAAGAAATTACTGTTAGTGGTAAAATAGGTCATTTCAGAAATAAATACCAAATAACAAATCCAAAATATGTTTCTGAGGACTCTTCTTTAATCAAGCAAACTCATAATAAATACTCATTAACTGAAGGTATTTCTGAAAAAATATATAATAAAATCTTAAATCAAATAATCAATAATTTACCAGTTTTTAATGAATGGCACTCTAAAAGTATTTTATCTAAATTTAAAAATATAACTTGGAATAGATCAATTAAAGAACTACACAAACCTGAAAATATTGGAAATTATAAATCAAATTTCTATCAAAGACTTGCTTTTGATGAAATATTTTCAACATTTCTTGTTAATTCTGAAATAAGAAAAAAAATTAGAAAAATAAAAAAAAAAAATAAAGTAATTAATTTAAATAAACAAAATTCTATAATTGATAAATTAGATTTTTCTCTTACCGATGATCAGCAAAAATCACTTAACGAAATAAACAAAGACCTAAGTTCACCAAATAAAATGTTTAGACTTTTGCAAGGAGACGTTGGTAGTGGAAAAACAATAGTGTCTCTTTTAGCAGCAATAAATAGTATAAATTCTGGTTTCCAGGTTGCTTTTATGGCTCCTACTGAAATTCTAGCAAGACAACATTTTATGCTTGCAAAAAAATTATTTCCTAAAAATATAAATATAGCTCTTATTTCTGGAAAATCAGAACACAAAGTAAAAAAAGAAATTCTTAAAAAATTAGAAAATAATAAAATTGATATTATTTTTGGTACACACGCTATTTTTCAAAAAAAAGTAATTTTCAAAAAATTAGGATTAATAATTATAGATGAACAACATAAGTTTGGAGTGAATCAGAGAAAAAAATTGTCGGACAAAGGTGGATCAAATTGTGATGTATTGTTAATGACAGCAACACCTATACCTAGAACTTTAACAATGACAATTTATGGTGATATGGATATTTCAATAATTAGAGAAAAACCTAAAAATAGAAAACCAATCAAAACATATAGTAAATTAGAGATTAAAATTGAAGATGTTTTAAAATTTATAAAAAAAGAAATTAACTTAGGAAATCAAATTTTTTGGGTTTGTCCATTAATTGAGGAATCTAAAAAATTGGATCACTCATCAGCTATAAAAAAATATGAATATTTAGAAAGCAAGTTTCCAAATCAAGTTTGTTTACTTCATGGAAAAACCGATGTGGATGAAAAAAATACGCTACTAAACGATTTTTTAAATAACAAATTTAAGATTTTAGTTTCAACAACGATTATTGAGGTTGGGATAGATTTTCCAAATGCAAATACAATCATAATTGAAAATGCTAACAAATTTGGTCTATCTCAACTTCATCAATTAAGAGGTAGAGTTGGTCGTGGAAATAAAGACTCTACATGTATATTAATGTTTAAATCTAATCTTAGCGAAAACGCAAAAAAAAGAATAAAAATTTTAAAAAACACTAATGATGGTTTTTTAATATCTGAAGAAGATATGAAATTAAGAGGGTTTGGGGATATTTTGGGATTTAAACAAAGTGGTGTAAAAAATTTTAAGTTAGCAGATCCAATTAAGAATAGTGATCTTTTCTTATTAGCTGAAAAGGAAATGAGAAGAATAGAAAAATCAAATGAAGATATAAGTAAATTCAAACCCTTGATAAAATTGTACGATAGGGCCGATATAATAAATGATATAGCTTAAGATTTTTTGGTAGAGGTTCCTGCTGAAACTATAAATTTAGATGCTTCTTCAAAAGACATGTTTAAATAAATAACATCTTCTATTGGAAACATTAATAAAAAACCACTAGTAGGATTTGGTGTTGTTGGAACAAAAACGTTTATCAAATTCTTTCCAGTTTTTTGAGCCATTTCACCTTTGTTTTCTTTAGTGGCAAAACCAACAGCCCAAACTCCTTTTCTTGGATACTCAATCAAAACAACACTTCTTTTTCCATCATCTTTTTTTGAAAAAGTTTCAGTCATTTGAACAATTGCAGAATAAACAGTTCTTAAAAAAGGAATTCTTTTGAATAAATCATCTATCAATTTAAGAATTCTTCTTCCAAAAAATGATAAGGAAAGACCTCCAACAATTGTTATAAGCAATATTGAAATAATAATTTCAACTCCAGGAATATTAAATGGTAAATAGCTATTAGGATTAATGTTCTTAGGAATTAAATTAGATGAAATACCTATTAAAATTTTAGTTAAATATAGTGTAAAACCGATTGGTATTAAGACAACAACACCAGCAATAAAATAATTTCTTAAAGTTAATGAAAAAGATTTTTTTGAGCCCTTTTTTGCCATATTTAAAATTAACTATAACTAGCGTATACAACAAAAACAATTGCAATGATAAATAATACAATTAAAATTTTGTTATTAAGATTCATGTTAAATTATTAATATCAATTTTAACTAGCTATGGATAGAAGAAAATTTTTAACTTATGTGGGTTGTGGATGTGGAAGTATACTTTTGCACTCATGTTCTACAGCTCCAATAACTGATCGAAAACAATTAAAAATTATACCTGAGGCTAAATTAAATGCACAAGCAGCCCAAATTTATGAAAAAGTTAAAGA
>CACHQB010000003.1 GCA_902581925.1 uncultured Pelagibacteraceae bacterium
TATACAGCTCAAGCTTTTAAAGGATTTATAGGTAATCCAGATCAAGACAGGGCTGCAGCAGCTACTGCTTTATCAGAGGCAGTAGGAGGAAAGATGGAGTCTTTTATGATCACAAGAGGAGCTTATGATTTTGTAGGAGTTGTGAGTGGTAGTATTGGATTTGAAGGTGCAGCAGCAGTTAAGCTGGCAGTTGAAGCTTCTGGAGCTATAACAAATTTTACCATATTAGAGGAAATGGATATGGGTAAAGCTGCCGGCATGGCATCAAAAGCTATGGCTAATTATAAACCAGCAGGTTAAAGCTAGATTTTAAGTTAATTCTATCATGATTAATTTTATTAATTATGATAGCTTTAACTTAAATGAAAATGTTAAGAGATAGTTTTGGTAGGTCTTTTCCATATATAAGACTTTCGATTACCGATGTATGTAATTTTAAGTGTGGGTATTGTCTACCTAATGGTTATCAAGTTGATAAGAGCGATAATAGAAAATTTCTTCACTTAGAGGAAATTAGACGTTTAGCAAAAGTTTTTTCAAAATTGAGTGTATGCAAAATTAGACTTACTGGAGGTGAACCGACGGTAAGAAAAGATTTTTTTGACATAATCAAGATCTTAAAAAATGAAGCTGGAATAAAAAAAGTTGTAATTACCACAAACGGTTATCATTTAGATGAAAAAGCAAAGATGTTAGTAGATAGTGGCTTAAACGGTATTAATATTAGTATTGATAGTCTAGATAGAAATACATTCAAAAATGTTACAGGTCATGATCGATTACCAGAGATTTTAAAAGGAATTAACATCCTACAAGATTTAAATTTTGAAAATATTAAAATTAATGCAGTTCTTTTAAATGGAATAAATGCATCAGAAAAAGATTTTGAGTCTTGGGGAGAATTTATAAAAAAGAACAAAGTGGATTTTAGATATATAGAACTAATGCAAACAGGTGATAACCTTGATTATTTTAGAAAATATCATGTATCTTCAAAAATTTTTAAAGAATACTTAAATAAAAATAATTGGATTTATCAAACCTTAGGTAAAGATGCTGGGCCGTCACTAAATTATATCAATCCAGAATACAAAGGGAAATTTGGAATTATAGCGCCCTACTCTAAAGATTTTTGTAGAAGCTGTAATAGATTAAGAATTACATCAAGAGGCGATCTTAGATTATGCCTATTTGGAAATACTGGAATAAGTATAAGACATTTATTACAAAAAGATGATCAAATTGAAGAATTACAAGATCTTATAATGGGTCAAATGAAATTTAAAAAAGAATCTCACCATTTGGAACTGGGCGAAACTGGTTTAACTAAAAATTTATCTACCACGGGTGGCTAATGTCAAAATTAAAAATTATAAATCAAGAAGAACTTAAAGATTGGGCGAAAGAAATATTTCAAAAAAACTCTTTCAATATGGTTGATGTTTCTTCAAAAAAAGAAACTTTTAGAAGAGCACTTGCGTCAGGTAAAATTTATGTTGGAAAAGTGGTTTTTGATCTAATTAAAAATAAGAAGATGCCTAAAGGAGATCCTATTACTTTAGCTGAGGTATCAGCTGTGTTGGGTGTAAAAAAAACAAGTGAACTTATTCCTCTATGTCACCCTCTTCCAATTGACCATACAGCTACTAAAATAATTATGAATGAATTAGACAGTTCATTAGAAGTTTTTTGCGTAGTTTCTGCAGTAGCAAAAACAGGTGTTGAAATGGAAGCTATAATGGGTGTTAACTCTGCCTTAATCACAATTTATGATTTAAGCAAAATAGTAAATCCACATCTTAAAATTGATAATGTAAAATTATTAATTAAAGAAGGTGGAAAAAGTGGATTATGGAAAAACCCTGATGGTCTCCCAGATTTTTTAAAAAATATTTTTTAATGAAAATATCAGTTGAACTATTTGGCGCAGCTAGAGAATTTAGTACTAAATCCCATTTAGACTTTGAATTAATTGAAAATTCCTCAATAAAAGATCTTAGAAACCACATGATAGAGTTTATTGATATAAATTTTAAAGGAAATGAAACTTTTAAAAAAATTATTAAATCATCAGCTTTTTGTTCGTCTGATGATAAAATTGTCTCAGACAATTATAAAATAGTTAAAAAACAAAACTTTAGCATTATACCTCCTATAGGAGGCGGTTAATGCTACATACTAAAATTATTGATGCTTCAAAAAAAGAGAAGATAGAAATTTCAAAAGCAGAAAATTTTTTAAATCAATCGAAATTTGGTGCTGTAATATATTTTGTTGGGACTGTAAGAGATTTAAATGAAAATAAAACAGTTACTGGTATTACCTATGATGCCAAAGAAAGTATGGTTATAAAAAGTTTTGAAGAAATTTATGAAGAAGCAGATAACAAGCTAAACATTAGAGAAAAAGCAGTATTTATTGAGCATGTTAAAGGATATGTAGGTTTAAAAGAAAAAAGCATCATTATTGGTGTAGCTTGCAAACATAGGGATCAAGCTTTTGTATTATCTAGATATATAATTGAAGAAATTAAAAAAAGATCTCCTATTTGGAAAAAAGAGCATTATGAAAATGAGGACAGTGAGTGGTTAAAAGGAATATCTCTAAATAATTAAAATGATAAAATTTAAAAATTCAGAAATTACGCCAGAGAATATTTATAAAAAAAGAAGATCTTTCATTAAATCTATAGGTCTTAGTGCAAGCACATTAGCAATGTCCGCTATACCCTTTGTAAGTAAATCTTTAGCAATTGAGAGAGATAAATTGACAAGTTATAAAGACATAACGACTTATAATAATTATTATGAGTTTGGAACATCAAAGAGTGATCCTCATAGAAATTCTCAAATATTTAAAACAACTCCTTGGGATATAACTATTGAGGGTGAAGTTGAAAAACCAATAAAATTATCTATGGAAGAAATCTCAGAAATGTTTATTTCTGAGGAAAGAATATATAGATTAAGATGTGTTGAGGGTTGGTCTATGGTTATTCCATGGATGGGTTTTTCTTTAAGTAAATTACTATCAAAAGTAAATCCAACTAATAAAGCAAAATTTGTTGAATTTGAAAGTGTTTATGACCCTGCACAAATGAAAGGTCAAAGATACCCTGTTTTAAACTGGCCTTACAATGAAGGTTTAAGAATTGATGAAGCCATGCATCCTTTGACAACAGTAGTCACAGGTTTATATGGTAAGAAACTACCTAATCAAAACGGAGCACCACTAAGAATTTTTATTCCTTGGAAGTATGGTTTTAAAAGTGCAAAAGCTATTGTTAAAATTAAATTTGTCGAAAACATGCCTACCTCATCATGGATGTGGGCTTCACCTAGAGAATATGGATTTTACTCAAATGTTAATCCCAATGTTGATCACCCAAGATGGTCTCAAGCAACTGAAAGAATAATAGGCGAAGGTGTTTGGGCACCTAGAGTAAAGACCTTAATGTTTAATGGTTATGGAGATGAAGTTGCAAGTCTTTATAGCGGTATGGATCTAAAAAAAAATTATTAAATTAAATTGAGAAGATATTATAAAACTCTAGTTTTTTTTCTCTCTCTTTGGCCACTTTATGTAATTTCTTATCAAATAATTTTTAATCAACTAGGTCCAGAGCCTGTTGATAGAATCATAAATCACTTTGGAGAATGGACTTTGATTTTTATTCTTTTAACTCTTTCAATGACACCGCTTAAGAAAATCACAAAGTCAGTAGAGTGGATCAAGTTTAGAAGAATGCTAGGTTTGTTCACGTTTTTTTATGCATCTATTCATATGTTAAGTTATGTTGGTCTTGATTACAGATTTGATTTTGAGCCGCTAATAAATGATGTTTTAAAGAAGAAGTTTATCTTTATAGGATTTTCAGCTTGGCTATTATTAATTCCACTTGCTATAACCTCATCTGAGAGAATGGTTAGACTGTTAAAACAAAATTGGAAAAAAATTCATAGATTAATTTATATAATTGGGATTTTTGGTGTACTTCATTATATTTGGCTTTCAAAAACAATATTTTTTAAACCACTAATATTTTTAATACTTTTAATTATTCTTTTACTTTTTAGGATTAAAATTACTAAATCAGTTTCTAAAATCTGAAACTGTATCAAAATCTTTAAAGGATTTAAGGCTGCTTGTATTAATAAAATTTGTTCTATTTTTAAGCCTTTTAACCATAAATTTTGCTCCAAACTGACCTTTAATATTTTTAAATTTTTTTATCAAAGAAATATCAAAACCAATGGGATTACCTAGTCTATTTTTATAATTTAATGCGTGGACTAAAAATTTTTTAGTTTTTATAGATCTGCAAATTTTATTTATATCTGATAGTTTAACAAATGGCATATCTGACTGAGCTACAATAAAGCCATCGTCGTTTTTAGATACTTTTTTTAATCCCACTTTTATAGAAGAGGCCATTCCTTTTTTGTAGTTTTTGTTATAGGTAAAAATAATCTTTTTATTTTTTTTTATTATTTTTTTTACTTCTTTAAATTGATGACCAAGAACTATAATAATTTTATTTGCTTTACTTTTTTTTAATACATTTAGTGAATAATTAATTAGAGGTTTTTTTTTATATAACTTAATAAGTTTATTTTCTGATTTCATTCTTCGAGATAGACCAGCAGCAAGTAATATAACTTTAATCACTTTTTATAAGTTTGTGATACTAATTGGGCTATAATAGATAAAGCAATTTCTGGAGCAGATTTACCACCGAGCTTAATACCAATTGGTCCGTGAATTGAATTAATTTCATCATTATTAAATCCAGCTTCAGCTAATCTTTGACATCTATTTTCGTGAGTTTTTTTACTGCCAAGTGCTCCAACATAATAAAATTTATTTTTTAATGCGTATTGCAAAGCAGGATCATCTATTTTTGGATCATGTGTTAAAGCTATTAAGGCTGTACTTGAATTTGTTTCAATTTCTTCAAAAGCTTCTTTTGGCCATTTGTTAATAACTTTAATTTCAGGAAATCTTTGCTCAGATGCAAAATATCCTCTTGGATCTATGATACTAATTTCAAAATTTAAACTTTTTGCAAAATCAACTAAATATTGTGCAATATGCACAGCCCCAACAATAATTACTTTTATTGGTTTTATATAAGTTTCAACAAATATCTCTGAATTTTCTATAACGCCGTTTTTTTTTTGATTTAAAAAAATTTTCTATTTCATCAGCATATTTTGAGAATTCTCCTTTTGGAGAAGTGCCGGGTAAATAAATTTCACTATCACCATTTTCTAAATTTGTAAGAATTGCAAACTCAGTTTTTGATGATTTTTTTTTTAATATTTCTTCAAGTGTTTTAATTTTCATTAGTGAATCTGCTCAATATATACCGCTATCTCTCCGCCACATGCTAGACCCACTTCCCACGCGCTCTCATTCGAAACTTTAAACTCTATTTTTTTACAAGGCTTGTTGTCTTTAATTAATGATAGACATTCGCTTACAACCGCAGACTCCACACATCCTCCAGAAACTGATCCTGAAAAATCTCCTTTTTCGTTCACAATCATTCTACTACCAACTTGTCTAGGTGATGATCCCCAGGTTTGAATTACTGTTGCTAAAACTACTTTTTGATTAGCGTTGATCCAATCTTGAGCTTCGTCTAATATTTTCTCATCAAATGAATTTTTCATCTGATAAAATATAGTTTCTATCTAACAAGCATCAACGGCTTTTTTAGCCTGAGTGACAACTAAACTAGCTCTAAATTCTGCAGAAGCATGCATATCAGTGTTCATTTCTGAACTATCTAGATCCATTCCATCTATTGAAGAAGAGGAAAAATTACCCGATAGAGCTTTCGACATTTCTTTATCATTATATACACACGATTTTGCACCAGTAACTGCAACATTTACATCTCCTTTATGTTTAGCCACATATACTCCAACGATTGCATATCTAGATGCAGGATTAGGATGTTTTTGATAGCTAGATTTTTCTGGTATTTGAAATTCTATAGCTTCAATTAACTCACCCTTTTTTAAAGCTGTCTCAAACATTCCTTTAAAAAACTTTGCCGATTCAATTTTTCTTTCGTTCGTATGTATTGTTGCGTTTAAAGCAATACAGGCTGATGGATAATCAGCTGATGGATCGTTATTTGCAATTGAACCACCTATCGTTCCTCTATTTCTTACTTGTGGATCACCAATTCCTTCAGCCAAACTAGACAATGATGGAATTGCTTTTTTAACATCTTTAGAATTTGAAACTTCAACATGTTTAGTTGCAGCTCCTATTGTAACTGACTTACCACTTACTTTTATACCACTTAATTTTTTAATATTTTTTATATCAATTAAATCTTTGTAAGTAGCTAATCCTAATTTCATTGAAGGAATAGTAGTCATTCCTCCTGCTAAAAAAGCAGAACTAGATGAAGCAAGTTTAGATGCCTCTTTACTATCTTTTGCTGAATGATAATTAAAATCTTTCATAAACCTCCTATGCAGCTTTTGCGTTAGATTTTTTTAGATTTTTACAAGCCTTCCACACTTTTTCAGCTGTAGCTGGCATAGTAACCTCTTGTCCACCTAAGGCATCAATTACAGCATTCATCACAGTAGGTGGTGCTGCTATTGCTCCCGCTTCTCCACAACCTTTAACTCCTAAAGGATTTGTGGTTGCATGCGTACAAGTATAACCAATGTTAAACTCAGGAAAATTATCTGCACGCGGCATTGTATAGTCCATATAAGATCCAGTCATCAACTGACCTGTTTCATCATACTCTGCATTTTCATACAACGCTTGACCTATACCTTGAGCAAGACCACCGTGAACTTGTCCTTCAACAACCATTGGATTAATTATTCTTCCAAAATCATCACAAGCTGTATATTTTTGAAGCTTAACATGTCCTGTTTCAGGGTCTATCTCAACTTCAGCGATATGTGTTCCTGCTGGGAAAGAAAAGTTAGAAGGATCATAAAAAGAAGTTTCTTTTAAACCAGGCTCATCACCTTCTGGCAATGGAGATTTCATTTCATCTCTTACGCCAGGTAAATAACAAGCAAAAGCTACTTCTCCTATTGTTTTCTTTTTATTTGATTTAGAAACAATAAATTCTCCGTCTTTGAACTCAACATCTTCTGGATTTGCCTCTAACATTTTAGCTGTAACTCTTTTACCTTTTTCAACTATTTTTTTACAAGCATTTACAATAGCAATACCGCCAACAGCTAAAGATCTTGAACCGTATGTTCCCATACCGAATGTTCCTTTGTCTGTGTCGCCATGAACTATATCTATATTTTCTATTGGAACACCTAATTCATCAGCTGCTATTTGGGCAAAAGTTGTTTGGTGACTTTGTCCATGACTATGTGAACCTGTGTAAACAGTCACTTGTCCAGTTGGATTAAATCTAACCTCAGCAGATTCCCATAATCCAACTCCACATCCTAAAGACATTACAGCAGCTGAAGGAGCGATACCACATGCTTCAAAATATGAGGTAACGCCAATTCCTCTAAGTTTTCCTTTAGCTTCAGACTCTTTTCTTCTGGCCTCAAAACCTTTATAGTCTGCCATCTGTTTTGCCTTTTCCATTCCAGCAACATAATCACCAGAATCTACTGTATGAACTAAAGTTTGCTTAAAAGGAAATACTGTGGGGAAGTTTTTTATTCTAAGTTCAGTTTTATCTATTCCCAATTCCATTGAGGCTTTTTCAACTAATCTTTCAATAGTGTATGTAGCCTCTGGTCTTCCTGCACCTCTATAAGCATCTACTGGAGCTGTATTTGTATATACAGCTTTGACATTTGTATAAGCTGCTGGAATTTCATAAACTCCAGTTGCACAAGGTCCAAATAAATAAGTTGGTGTCACTGTACCAAATACTCGAGCATAAGCTCCAAGGTTTGCTATGGTCTCATTTTTAAAACCAAGAAACTTTCCATCTTTAGTAACTGCTAATTCTGCATGAGTTACATGATCTCTTCCATGAATGTCAGTTAAAAAAGACTCTGACCTTTCTGCAACCCACTTAATAGCTCTATTAATTTTTTTAGCTGCCCAGCTACAAACAATATCTTCGTTATAGACATTTATTTTAGAACCAAAACCACCACCAACATCTGGAGCTACAACTCTTAACTTGTGTTCAGGAGCTACATTTCCAAAAGCAGACATTATCAATCTTGATAAATGTGGATTTTGACTTGTTGTGTATAAAGTGATCTCTTCAGATGCTGCATTGTAATCAGCAACACATGCTCTTGGCTCCATTGCATTTGGAATTAATCTATTATTAACGATATCAATAGAAATTACTTTATCAGCCTTATCAAATGCTTCTTTAACTTTTTGTCTATCGCCTAGTAACCAGTCAAAACAAAGATTTTTATCAATACCTTCATGAATAGTATCTCCATTCATAGCATCTGCAGTACTTGTGACTGCTTTTAATACTTTGTAATCAACTTCAACTTTTTCCGCAGCTTCTTTTGCTTCTGCTAAACTTTCAGCAATTACAACTGCAACAGGATCTCCGACAAAATTTACATTATCTTTAGCTAATGGAGGGTTTCCAGGACATTTCATTTCTGTACCATCTTCACTTCTGATTGCCCAGCCCGCAATTAAACCTCCAATTTTATCATCTGCTATTTCTTTTCCAGTGAGTATACTTACTACTCCTGATGATTTTGAAGCTTTATCGATATTTATTTTTTTAATAGATGCTCTTGCGTGCGGTGATCTAACAAAAATCGCGTAAGTTTGATTTGCTAAATTAATATCTGCTGTATATCTGCCTTTACCAGTTAAAAATCTTTTATCCTCTTTTCTCTCAACTCTAGAACCTACTAAACTTGCCATTTTCTTTCTCCTCCTTAAAATTACATTTTCGTTGCTGCTTCTTTAACTGCTGCAACAATATTTTGATAACCAGTACATCTACAAATATTTCCCTCTAACCAATCTCTAATTTCTGTATCTGATGGTTTTTTATTTTTTTGTAAAAGATCAACAGCGCTCATAACCATTCCTGGAGTGCAAAAACCACACTGTAAGCCATGAAGTTTTTTGAACGCTTCCTGCATTGGATGCATTTTTCCATTTGTTTCTAAACCCTCAATTGTTGTAACTTTTGATCCGTTAACATCAGCTGCTAAAGCCGTACAACTTTTTAAAGAATTTCCATCAACATGAACTACACATGCTCCACATTGGCTTGTATCACATCCAATATGTGTTCCTGTTAACTGTAAATGCTCTCTTAAAAATGTAGATAGTAAAGTGTTATCTGAAGCCTCTTTTTCGACTTTTCTTCCATTAACTTCTAGTGAAATTTTACCCATAATCTCTCCTTTAATTAATATCCTTACCCTATAAGATTTAATCATTTTGAGAATGTAAAGGCAACTATGAAATATAAACTCTACTCAGACTAGAAAATTATTTTAGAAATATCCAATAAATTAAGAAAATTCCTAGAACTACTGCGGCAGTTAAATATCTATAATCAATTTTTGTTTCAGAGGTTTTTGAATCAACTGCTAGTGTATTTTCATTTTCCTCAGTTTTTTCTGAAGAAATTAATTCCGAAAATTTACCAAAGAAAATATCTGCCATTTTTTTTGCTGTCATATCTATAAGCCTTGAACCTACTTGTGCAATTTTACCACCCACTTGTGCTTCAACTGAATAAATTAAATTTGTTCCTGTTTCGTTATCTTCGAGTTTAACTTCAGCTTCTCCTGAAGCAAAACCAACTAAAGAATTTCCAGAACCTAATATCTTATAGCTGTTAGGAGGATTTAAATCCTTTAATTCAATTTCACCAGAAAAGGTTGCATTAAAAGGTCCAATTTTATTTGTAGCTTTTGCAGAAAATTCAGTATCAGATTTTTTATTAAATTCTTCACATCCCGGAATTGCTTGTTTAAGTATTTCTGGATCATTTAAGGCCTCCCAAACTTTTTGTTTTTCTAAATTAATTTTATAAGATCCTGTTAATTTCATAAATTAAACATATAATAAATTATGGACGAAAATACAAAAAAAGAATTACAATCTGCAGCTTTTGAAAGATTAATTTCTCATCTTAGAGAAAGAAAAGATGTACAAAATATAGATCTAATGAATCTTGCAGGTTTTTGTAGAAACTGTCTTTCTAAGTGGTACAGAGAAGAAGCAGGAAAAAAAGGAATTGAAATTTCTGATCCTGATGCAAGAGAACATGTTTACGGGATGCCTTATTCTGAATGGAAAGATAAATATCAAAAATAATTATTTCTCTTTAAGTCTAGGGAATAATTCTACAAAATTACAGGGTTTATGATTAACGTCTAATTGATGCTTTAATATTCCATCCCACGCATCAGTTACACCTCCTGAGGATCCTGGTAATGCAAATATATATTTACCATTAGATAAAGCTGCACAAGCTCTAGATTGTATAGAGGATGTTCCAACTGTTTTTAGACTTATTGTTCTAAATACCTCCCCAAATCCAGGTATATGTTTATCTGCAATTTCATTAACTGCTTCAGGAGTTATATCTCTTCCAGTAAGGCCCGTTCCTCCAGTAGTGATTATTACATCTATATCTTTTTGATTAGTCCATTCTTTTAAAATTTTAACAATATCTTCTTTATTATCTTTACAAATTTTTCTATCAATCAATTTATGCTTAGCATCTTTAATTTTTTCAACTAAGATTGCACCTGATTTATCATTATCAAATGTTCTTGTATCTGTTACAGTTAATAAAGCTATATTTACATCCATAATTTTAAAATGATTATATTATCAATTCTTTTTTTTGTAACTGCTTTAATATACTCAAGTGTTGGTTTTGGGGGTGGCTCAACTTACCTTGCGTTACTTTTAATATGGGGTGTACCTTATACAATTTTTCCTGTTATCGCTCTAGTATGCAATATAATTGTTGTATCTGGTAATTCTATTAATTTTATCAGAACTAAAAATACAAATTTTAATTTACTTTTCCCATATTTAATAGGCTCTATACCTTTGGCATTTATCGGAGGATCAATAACAATAGAAAAAAGTTTATTTGAGATTTTGTTGTTTTGTATTTTATTAATTGCAGGTATTTTTTTGCTAATTGAGAGTAAATCTTTCAATAATAATCAAATAAAAATTAATAAAATTCCTAAAATAATTTCAATTTCTATTGGATCTATAATTGGCTTTATGTCTGGAATAGTGGGAATTGGTGGAGGAATATTTTTAAGTCCTATTTTGTTTTTGATAAAAGCTGGATATCCAAAACATATTACTAGTAGTGCTTCGTTGTTTATATTAATTAATTCTATTTTTGGTATTGCCGGTCAACTAACAAAAGATAGAGTTTTAGATGAACTAATAAATTATTGGCCATTATTTTTAATTGTCCTTATTGGAGGACAAATTGGAAGTTTCTTTAATATAAAATTTTTATCTAATAAGGTATTATCTTTACTAACTTCCTTATTGGTAATTTTTGTTGCTATCAGAATGGGAATTAGATTGTTAGCTTAATATTGAATTAAATTTTTTTTAAGATATAAGAATCATGCCGATTTGATCCTATTGCGGGCTTATACTGCTAAAACGGAACTCTCAACAAGATCAAATAGTATAATTAAAACTTTTGTAAAAATGGATTTAGATTTTTTTAAAAAAACCAGAATTTTGGACGGTGGTATGGGTCAAGAACTTTTAGCAAGAGGAATGAAGCCAAATGGTACTTTGTGGAGCGCTAATGCAATTATAAATCCTGATTATCATAAACTATTATTGGATACTCATTTAGATTTTATAAAAGCTGGGGCAGAAGTAATTGTTACCGCAACTTTTACTACTAGACGAAATAGATTAAGAGATAATAATGTTGAGGATAAATTTGAATATCTAAATAAAAAAGCTGGTGAAATTGCTATTGAAGTAAAACAAAAATTCCCAGACGTTTTAATTGCTGCGGGATTACCACCTCAAAATAATACCTACGAACCAGATGATAGGCCTAAGGAAGAAATAACTGAAAATTTTAATGAACAAGCTCGATTATTAAACCCTTATATTGATTTTTTTTACTTCGATGTTTGGAGCAGTATCCAGGAATTTAAGTGTGGAATAGATGCAATTAAAGAATTTAAAAAACCCTATCTTATTGGGATACATATTTCTGAGGGATGTAATTTACCAAGTGGTGAAAAAATTTCAGACATAAAGAGTATTATTGATCACAACACTTTAGGAGTAATGTTGTCTTGTGTTTCACCAGAAAATTATGAGAAAAATCTTAAAGAATTAAAAGAATTAAATGTACCTTTTGGTTTTAAATTAAATGGGTTTATCACTACAAAATCTAAAGGTGGATACAAAGCCAGTTACTTGAAATCAAATGGTAATCCAAATGAATTTTTAGGTCAAAGAAAAGATTTAACTCCAAATAAAATTTATGAAATATCAAAAAAGTTTAAAGAATCAGGGGCTTCTATAATTGGAGGTTGTTGTGAAACTGGCCCTGCTCATACTGCAGCAATGGCAAAGCTTAAGTAACGTTTTTATAATCTGCTTTTCTTGCTAAATATATTCCAATAAATACAGCAATTAATGCAACAACAATTTTTGAGGTAATTATTTCATTAAGAAATATGTATCCTAAAATAATTCCAAATATTGGAATGATATATGAAACCTGTGAATGAAATATGAGACCATTTGTTTTTAAAATTCTGAATCTCAATAACCATGCTATCCCAGTAGGAAAAATTCCTAAATATATTACGGATATAATAGAGTCTGTTGAAGGATTTAACATCCAAGGTTTTTCAAAAATTAAAGTGAATGGAAGAAGTATAATTGTAGACCAAATTAAAATTGAACCCGTAACATTTTCATTTTCTTTATTGCTTATTTTTAAGGTTATTACTCCTCCAATTACATAGCAAGTTGATCCAAGAAGAATCAAAAGTGCAGCAATAAAGTTATTTTCATTAATTAAAAAGTTATCTGAAAACAAAAATACTATTCCTGAAAATCCTATTAATAATCCAATTGTTTTTAATAAGTTAAATTTTTCTCCTTTTAAAAAAAAGTGAGCTAGAACTGTTGAGCTTAATGGTGTTGTGGACATCAAGATAGCTGCTAAGTTACTTTGAACAAAATTCACTCCATAAGATATTAGTATGAATGGAATAACTAAATTTACCAATCCAATGATTGCAAACCACTTCCAGTCTTTTGAGAATGCTTCAATTTTTATATTTTTATAAAAACATAAAATTAAAACTGGTATAGCTCCTAAAAAAGATCTTAAAAAACCTATTGTAATAGGTCCAAATGAGTATGTGGCAATCTTTATATTAAAAAAAGCAGACGCCCATATTAATGACAACAATGTCAACAACAAATAATCAACTAATTGTGGTTTTCTCATTCTGTTATTTCGTTTATCTCACCAGAGGTTAAGGCAATTAAATTTTCAAAATTTATTTCGAATACTGCATTAGGATGACCTGCGGCTGCAAAAATTGAAGAAAACCTATTTAAAGTTTCATCAATAAAAATTTTTATTTTTGTTAAATGTCCTGTTGGAGATACTCCACCAATTGTGTACCCAGTAATTTTTTTAACATCTTCTGGGTTCGCCATTGAAACATCTTTTTGATCTAAAATTTTTTTTAATTTATTTAATGAACACCTTTTATCTCCAGAAACTAAACATAAAACATAACTATCCCCTGCTTTAAAAAGTAAGCTTTTGACGATGGCTCCTACTTTGCAACTTAAAGCTGTAGCTGCATCGTTAGCTGTTCTTGCAGTTTGCTCTAAAACAATCACTTTAAGATCTGGGTTAAATTGTTTTAGCGATTTTTCTGCTCTTAAAACTGGCTCTTTATTTAATATTGAATTCACAAGTTAAATATATTTATTATTTTAGTGACTAATTACACTACTTATGTGAAAATTGCATAGGTGTTATTTATTAAATAAGCAATATTTTTAGGTATTTTTTTGCTAATTAGGCCAAACAAAATTACATAGGAGACAAAATGAGTGCAGCAAACGTATTAAAATTTATCAAAGAAAAAGAAGCAGAATTTGTGGATCTAAGATTCACTGATCCAAGAGGAAAACTTCAACACTTAACAATGGATGCTTCAATAGTTGATGATGGTATGTTGAATGAAGGTGTCTTTTTTGACGGTTCGTCTATTGCTGGTTGGAAAGCAATTAATGAGTCTGACATGATTTTAAAACCTGATACTGCAAGAATGTTCATGGATCCTTTTACGTCTCATAATACTGTGGTTTTGTTTTGTGATATTCTAGATGCAATTAAAAAAGATCCTTATGAAAGAGATCCAAGAGGTGTTGCTAAAAAAGCCGAAGAATATTTAAAAGCTTCAGGTATAGGTGATAAAGCTTTTTTTGGACCTGAGCCAGAATTTTTTGTTTTTGACGACGTAAGAATTAAAAATGATATGAATGAGTGTGGATTTAAATTAGATAGTAAAGAAGGTCCTTACAATTCAGGTAAAGAATATGAAAATGGAAACATGGGTCACAGACCTCAAATCAAAGGAGGATATTTCCCAGTGCCACCAGTTGATAGTGAACAAGATATGCGTGGTGAATATCTAAAAAATTTGAAAGAAGTTGGTATTAAAGTTGAAAAGCATCACCATGAAGTTGCTCCTAGTCAGCACGAACTTGGTATGTATTTTGGAACTTTGGTAAACCAAGCTGATAACGTACAATTATATAAATATGTTGTTCAAATGGTTACACATTCATTTGGAAAAACTGCAACGTTTATGCCCAAACCAGTTGCTGGTGATAATGGTTCAGGAATGCACATCCATCAATCTATTTGGAAAGGTGATACTCCAGTATTTTCAGGTGATGCGTATTCTGGATTAAGTGAAACTGCACTACATTACATTGGTGGAATTCTAAAACACGCTAAAGCAATTAATGCTTTTGCTAACTCTACAACAAATAGTTACAAAAGATTAATTCCTGGTTTTGAAGCTCCAGTACTTCTTGCGTATTCAGCAAGAAATAGATCTGCTTCTTGTAGAATACCGATCACATTAAGCAAAAAAGGTGCTAGATGTGAGATTAGATTCCCAGATGCTGCAGGAAACCCATATTTAACTTTCGCAGCTATGTTAATGGCTGGAATTGACGGAATTAAAAATAAAATTCATCCAGGTGAGTCTTTTGATAAAGATTTATATGAATTACCACCTGAAGAAGTTAAAGCTATCCCAACAGTTTGCGGTTCTTTAAGAGAAGCGATGGAAAGTTTAGATAAAGACAGAGAGTTTTTAACTCAAGGCGGTGTCTTTACTGACGATCAGATTGATGCTTACATTGCTCTTAAGTTTGAAGAAATTCACAAATTTGAACATGCACCTCATCCTGTAGAGTTTGAGATGTATTACAGTAGCTAATAAATTTAATTACTGTCTAGTTGTTGCAATTGTATCTTTGTTAACACCTTTTTTGACAACGTAATCTTGTGTTCCGTTAGCACCGGTTTCCACTTCTTTACGTAGTTCTTTAAAGAATGTTTTTTCTTTTAAAGAATCTTTTAAGTTTTTAACAAGATTTTTAAACTCAAATTTGTTCATGTAGAATCTATACACTAGATATGCATATAACGCAATCCAGATATGCAGTTTATGGGATAACACAACTTACGATATTTTAAAGGACTCTCCACAGCCACAACGCTCAGTTTCATTAGGATTATTAAACACAAATGACGAGGACAATTCCTCCTTTTTGTAATCCATTTCAGTGCCAAGCAGATACATAATAGCAGCTGAATCAACGAATACTTTGACACCCTTATCCTCAATAACTTCATCGTTAGGATTTAACTCTTTTGTATACTCCATTACATAAGACATCCCTGCACAACCACCTGATTTAACTGATACTCTAACACCAATAGAATCTTTTTCAGCATTAGACATTATCTCTTTTATTCTTAAAGCTGCGTTATCACTTAATTTAATTATTGGGTTCATTACAAGTTCAATTCCAATTTTGCTGCCTCTGACATCATATCTTTATTCCAGGGAGGATCCCAAACTAATTCAAGATCTACATCCTCTATACCTTCAACCTGCATAGCACCCTCTTTTACTTCTTTTGGCAAACTTTCTGCGACTGGACAATTTGGAGTTGTCAAAGTCATTTTAATAATAGCAAACTTTTCATCTTTTACTTTAATATCATAAATTAAACCCAATTCGTAGATATTTACAGGTAACTCAGGATCATAAATTTTTCTTATTTCCTCAATTATTTGTTCTTTTTTTGACATAATTTAATTCTCAGTTTTAACTTCTTCCATTTCTTCATCAAAAGCAGAAACCATTGTATGCCAAGATAAAGTTGCACACTTAACTCTCATTGGATATTGCTTAACACCAGATAAACACATTAGTTTAGTTTTTTCATCTTCGCTTAAATACTTAGATTTTAATTCAGGATTTTCCTTAATCATTCCTAAAAAATCCTCAACTATCTCTTTAGCCTCATGCTCATTTTTTCCTTTAATTAAATCTGTCATTATAGAAGCTGAAGCCATTGAAATCGCACAACCACTCCCTTCGAAGGATGCATCTTCTACAATTTTTTGTCCATTTAGTTTTAGGTAAACATGAATATTATCACCACAAAGAGGATTATTACCTTTGGCATCTTTATTAAAACCTTCTGTCTTTCTAAGATTTCTGGGATTTTTACCATGCTCTAAAATTATTTCTTGATAAAGTTCTTTTAAATTCATTATAAATCAAATATTTTTTTACAGTTATTAATCGACTCATTTAGCTGATCTAAATCTTCTTTTGTATTATATATACCAACCGACGCTCTTGCGCTTGCTGGAATATTTAATTTATCATGAAGAATTTGACAACAATGATGTCCTGCTCTTATCGCAACGCCGTCTTCATCCAAGATAGTTGCAATATCATGAGGGTGAACTCCTTCTATAATAAATGATAAAACACCTCCTTTATTTTTTGGATTTCCAATAAGTTTAACTGAGTTATTTTTTTGTAATAACTCTTGTCCGTATTCAACTAAGTCTGCTTCGTGTTTCATGACATTTTCAATACCAATACTTTCCAAAAATTTTATTGATTTATCAAAAGCAATGACTTGTGCTGTGGCCATGGTACCAGCTTCGTACTTGTTAGGTAATTCACCGTAGGAAATTCTATCTTTTTTAACTTCATTTATCATTCCTCCACCACCTTGGTATGGAGGTAACTCTTCTAACCATTTTTTCTTACCATACAAAACCCCTAAACCTGTAGGTCCATACATTTTATGACATGAAATCGCATAAAAATCACAATCTAACTCTTGCATATCTAATTTTAAGTGTGGAGCTCCCTGACATCCATCGACTACAACAATTATTCCTTTTGAATGTGCAAGCTGAGTAATTTCTTTTACGGGTAAAATTGCACCTGTTACATTCGAAAGATGAGTAATAGAAATTAATTTTGTTTTTGGAGTTATTTTTTTTTCTATTTCCTCAAGAGTGATTTCACCTTCTTCGTTTATTTCAGCAAAATTAATTTTTATATTTTTTGATTTCCTCAAGAAATGCCATGGTACATAATTTGAATGATGTTCTAGTTCTGTAATTAATACTTCGTCACCTTCCTGTAAGTAGCTTTGACCCAATGTATTAGCAACTAAATTTAATGCTTCAGTAGCGCCTTTTGTAAAGACAATTTCATTTTTATGTTTAGCGTTAATATATTTTTGAACAGATGTTCTTGTATTTTCATACAAATTAGTAGCAGCAACTGCAAGATAATGAACACTTCTACCAACATTTGAAAATTGTTTAGTATAAAACTCATTAATTCTATCCACAACTATCTTAGGTTTTTGAGATGAATTCGCACTATCTAAATAAACTAAATCATTGTTTTGAATTTTTTCATCAAAAATTGGAAATTCTTTTTTTATCTGATCAATATTCATTCTTTAATTCCAATCAAATTTTTTATTAAGTTTTTTATTTCTGGGTCAGTAATTTTTTCAACAACATCAAGCAGAAAACCATTGATTAATAGCTCTCTTGATTGCTGATAACTCAAACCTCTAGACATTAAATAAAATATAGAATCTTCATTTAAACTGCCTGAAGCTGAACCATGCGAACATTTAACATCATCGGCATAAATTTCTAGTTCTGGTTTTGCGTTAAACTCCGACTCTTTATTTAACAATATTGCTTTGCTTAATTGATATCCATCGGTTTTCTGAGCATCAGAATTTACAAATATTTTTCCTTGATAAACTGCTTTAGAACTTTCATCTAAAACACTTTTAATTAGTTGATAACTTTTTGTATTTTCAGTTAAATGATTTATTATTGATCTGATTTCGTGATGTTTATCATTATTCAATGAAAAAACACCATTTACAAAAGCTGATGCATAAACTCCATTTAAATTACAATTTATCTCATTTTTAGAAAAATTTGATCCAGTGGATAAAATAAATGTTTCAGAAATACTGTTCTTATCTTGATCAATATTGTTAAAAGAATATTTAATGTTTTTATTTTCAAGTTTATCTACTTTATAATTTTTTAAAACTGCATTTTCCTTTAATTCAAAGTTATAAAATATATTCAAAAAGTTTTTTTCAGATGTGTCATTAAATAAATCGATTAATCTTAATGAACTATCTTTATCTAGTTCAAAATTAAGTCTTAAATTAATATTTTTAGACCAAATTTTGGCATTTGTTGTATGATAGATAATTAAAGGTTTTGTTAATTGATAACCTTTTTTTACTAATATTTTAAAACATTTATTGGTAAAGGCATTGTTCAAGTCAGACAATGAATTACTATTTTTAAATTCATTTATTGTCTCTGATTGATCAATTATTTCTATTTGATCTTTTTTTTCATATTCAAAATCAATTTTTTCAATTCTACCATTTATAAAAACTATTTTATTATGCTCTAATCCATCTACAAATACAGATGTATCAACTTTATTAGTAGATGTTTGGTCATTATAAAAACTAAGTTCTCCAATATTGCTTTTTATTATTCTACTGAGATCTGAAAATTTCCAATCTTCCTCTTTTCTATTTGGAAAACCTTTGTCTATGAAATTGTCTAGACAAAATTTTTTTATTTCAATATCTTTTTGAGATAAACTTAAATTTTTTATACTATTATCAAAATCTTTTTGTAATTGTTCTTTCATTTAATTAAAATTTTCGTATCCTTTTTTCTCTAATTCTAAAGCTAAATCTGGACCACCAGATTTTACAATTTTTCCATTCATCAAAACATGTACAAAATCTGGTTTTATATAATCAAGTAACCTTTGATAATGTGTAATAATTAAAAAAGAATTGTTTTGATCTCTTAGTGTATTAACTCCATCTGCAACAATCTTTAAAGCATCAATATCTAAGCCTGAGTCTGTTTCGTCTAAAATAGATAGTTTTGGAGCTAACAACGACATCTGTAGAATTTCATTTTTCTTTTTTTCACCGCCGGAAAAACCAACATTTAATTGTCTGTTTAATTTTTCCTCATCAAATTTTAGTTCTTTGGATTTTTCTTTTACCAATTTTAGAAATTCAATTGCATCAAGCTCTTTATCACCCCTGGCTTTTCTCACAGCATTTAAAGAAGTCTTTAAAAATATATTTGTATTCACACCTGGAATTTCTAAAGGATATTGGAAAGCCAAAAATATACCTTTGTGTGCTCTTTCCTCTGTTTCAAGTTCAAATAAATCTTTATCTTCAAAAAGAACTTCCCCAGAAACTTCATAACCTTTTTTTCCAGATAGAATATTTGATAATGTGCTTTTTCCAGATCCATTAGGACCCATAATTGCATGAACCTCACCAGGATTTATATCTAATGATAGCCCATTTAAAATAGACTTATTATCAATTGTTGCATTTAAATTATTTATTTTAAGCATTAACCTACACTTCCTTCCAGACTGATACCTACAAGTTTTTGCGCTTCTACAGCAAATTCCATGGGCAACTGTTGTAATACTTCCTTACAAAAACCGTTAACAATCAAGCCAACGGCTTCCTCGGGATTTAATCCTCTTTGCTGACAATAATGTAATTGCTCTTCACTAATCTTGGATGTGGTTGCCTCATGAGCAATATTAGACTCTGAATTTTTATTTTTTATATAAGGAACAGTGTGAGCTCCACATTTATTACCCATTAATAAAGAGTCACACTGAGTGTAATTATTTGAATTTTTAGCTTTGGATGAAATATCAACTAAACCTCTATAAGTCATATCTGAACTACCAGCTGATATTCCTTTTGAAATTATTTTACTTTTAGTGTTTTTTCCTAGATGAATCATTTTGGTACCCGTATCAGCTTTTTGGTGATTGTTAGTAATAGCTATTGAATAGAACTCACCAACAGAATTATCTCCTTTAAGAATACAACTAGGATACTTCCAGGTAATTGCAGAACCTGTTTCAACTTGTGTCCATGAAATTTTTGAATTTTTTCCTTTGCATAAACCTCTTTTTGTAACAAAATTATAAATTCCACCTTTGCCATCTTTATCACCTGGATACCAATTTTGAACTGTTGAATATTTTATTTCCGCGTCATCAAGAGCAATTAATTCTACATTAGCAGCATGTAATTGATTTTCATCTCTCATGGGAGCAGTGCATCCCTCTAAGTAACTTACATAACTTCCTTTATCAGCTATAATTAAGGTTCTTTCAAATTGACCTGTATTTGATGCATTAATTCTAAAATATGTCGATAATTCCATTGGACATCTAACACCCTCTGGAATGTATACAAAAGAACCATCTGTAAAAACTGCTGAATTTAATGTTGCAAAAAAATGATCACTTGTTGGAATTACAGATCCTAAGTATTTTTTGACTAATTCAGGGTGATTTTGAATTGCCTCTGATATAGGGCAAAATATTATTCCTTGTTTAGTTAATTCATCTTTAAAGGTAGTAGCTACAGAAACTGAATCAAATACAGCATCAACAGCTATTCCATTTAATCTCGCTTGCTCTTGCAAAGGAATTCCAAGTTTTTTATAAGTTTCTAAAAGTTTAGGATCCAGTTCATCTAAACTCTTTGGCTTATCTTTCATACTTTTAGGTGCAGAGTAATAATATAAATCTTGATAATCTATTTTTGGAAATTTAGGTTTCTGCCAATCTGGTTCTTTTAATACTTTAAATCTTTCAAAAGCTTTTAGTCTAAACTCAAGCATCCATGCAGGTTCTTTTTTTATATTAGATATAAATTTAATGACATCTTCATTCAAACCTTTTGGGGCTTGAATATTTTCTATGTCTGTTGAAAAACCATACTTATAGTCTTTTAAATTATTTATCTCTTTTTGTCTGTTATCCATTCTAAACTCTTGTTTCTTTATTGTTATTTAACAAATCTTTTAAGCTTTTATTTTCAAAGAATGTATTTATGTGAATCTCTAACTCATCCCAAAGATTGTGAGTTATACATTTTGTGGCTTTGCCGTTGCATCCTTTTTTAGATTCTTTTTTACATTGAACTGTTTTTACTTTTTCATCTACTGCATGAAAAATATTTGTTAATTTAATATCGTTTGGGTTTTTATTAAGAACATATCCTCCTTGAGTTCCTCTAATACTTTTAACAATTTCGTTTTTTTTTAATTTAGAAAAAATTTGCTCTAGGTAATCTAAAGATATACCTTGTCTCAATGAAATATCTCTTAGTGATACTGGGTTGATATTATCAAACCTTGCTAAGTCCACTAATGCCATTACAGCATATCTACCTTTTGATGTAAGTTTCATATTTTACCCTTAAATTGAAGGTTTTTATACATACCTGACCAAAATGGTCAAGTTTACAGTGTAAAAAAAAACTAACATATTGTCGCTGACTTGTGATAAACGTACATTTTTTTTGAGAATAATAATCAATATCGCAAATGGATAATAAAATTTTAGAAATATTTATACCAGGTCCAGCAGGAAGACTTGAGGCTAAATATTATAAAAGTAAAAAAAATACTTCTCCAATTGCATTAGTATTACAACCACACCCTCAGTATGGAGGAACTATGAATAATAAAGTAGTAGTAGATACTTTTGATGTTTTTAAAAACAATGATTTTTCTGTTTGCAGAGTAAATTTTAGAGGTGTTGGTAAAAGTGATGGAGAATTTGATAATGGTCAAGGTGAGCTTGCTGACGCAGCAGCAGCTTTAGATTGGCTCGAGAGAGAAAATTTTGATAATTCCCAATGTTGGGTATCAGGATTTTCATTTGGTTCTTTAATCGCAATGCAATTATTGATGAGAAGACCTGAAATAAATAGATTTATAGCTATATCACCTCAGCCAAATGTTTATGATTTTTCTTTTTTGTCCCCTTGTCCAACTTCTGGATTAGTTATTTATGGTAAGAAAGATGAATTAGTGCCAGTAGAATATATTACTGAACTAGATAAAAGATTAAGTTCACAAAAAGGAATAAAAGTAGAATTTAACTCAGTATCAGAAGCTAATCATTTCTTTTCAAAGACAAGTGATGCTTTAATTAAAGATCTTGAGAAATATATAAAAAAAGAAACAGCGCTCTATTAAAAATTTTCTGCCAGTTTTCCACCAAATGAAAATTCTTTACATCCAGTGGTCGATTTAAAAGAAATTGGTAAATTTAAAAATGATCTAATAGCTAAAAATGCAAATGCTTGAGATTCAATATAATCACCATTTAAATTATAATTATCTATTATTTCTAATTCAATATTATTTTCAGCAACTAAATAATTTTTAATACTCTTTATTAAATTACTATTTTTTCTACCACCACCACAAACTAAAAATATAATATTATTTTTCTGACTGATATGTTTTAATCCTTGTGCAATCAGATGTGCTGTAAAATTTGTTATAGTAGCACAACCATTTTCTAAAGATAAACCTCTTGCAAAGGATACATCAAAATTTTTAATGTCCAATGACTGAGAATAGGAACTTATTTTAAAATTATCTATTGCCTGATTTAGAATAAATTGATCAACTTTACCTGCTTTGCCTAGTTCGCCATTTTTATCAAATTTTTTATTAGAATTCTTTCTTACCCATTCATCAATTAAACAATTACCAGGACCTATGTCAAAAGCAGAAAGATTATTTTGAAAATTATCTGAATCATTAATAACTTTCGTAACATTTGCAATACCCCCAATATTTAAGAAACCTATTGGAAATTTAATATTAAAATTTTGATTAATTTTTTTTGATAAAATATAATGAAAAATAGGTGTTAAAGGAGCGCCTTGACCATTATTTTGAATATCTGCTTGTCTAAAATCATAAATGACTTTTTTTTTGATGATTTGAGATAACAATTTCCCATCTCCTAATTGATTGGTAATTTTCTCATGTGGTTTATGAAAAATTGTTTGACCATGAAAACCTATCAAATCAATGGGTTCTCTATATTTTTTTAATGATTGAGTCACTACATCAGCATGAAAAAGAGTTAAATTACGCTCTAATTCTCTTAATTTTTCTGAATTTTGCAAAAGATCTTTCTTTGTTAAGACTAAATCTCTTAATCGAAATAACTGATCCTGAAGATTTTTATCATACTCATAATAATCATCTAAAATGTTTGAAAATTCATCATATCCATCTGAACTAATTATAGATAAATCGATACCATCCATAGATGTTCCGCTCATTAGTCCAATTGCAGTATATAATTTTTTTTTCATTGATATGTTTTTTAAAAAAAATTTGTATATTGTCACTATAAACTTATGAATAAATTTTTAAAAGAATTTAAAGATAGAGGTTTTTTCTATCAGTGCACAAGTGAAGATGAATTATCTAAACAATTAGATGAAGAAAAGATTAAAGGTTATATAGGTTTTGATTGTACAGCTGAAAGCTTGCATGTAGGCAGCTTATTGCAAATAATGTGTTTGAGGCTACTTCAAAAAAATGGACATCGACCAATAGTTTTGCTTGGCGGAGGAACTACGAGAATTGGAGATCCGTCTGGTAAAGACAAAACTAGAAAAATATTAAGTGAAGAAGAGATTGAAAAAAATATTAAAAATATCAAAAATATTTTAAAAAAATTTTTAGATAATGATGATGAAAATACTAAACCAATATTTGTAAATAATTATACTTGGCTTAAAAATATAAATTACATTTCGTTTTTAAGAGATATAGGAAAACATTTCACAATAAATAGAATGTTAACATTTGATAGTGTAAAACTTAGATTGGATAGAGAGCAGTCGCTGAGCTATATGGAGTTTAATTATATGATTTTACAAGCATATGATTTTCTTCAATTATATAAGAAAGAGAATTGTATCTTACAAATTGGAGGTTCAGATCAATGGGGAAATATTGTTAATGGTGTTGAACTTATAAAAAGATATTCTAATAATCAAACTTTTGGTTTAACAACGCCCTTAATTACCTTAGCAACTGGTGCTAAAATGGGAAAAACTGAAAGTGGAGCTATTTGGTTAGATGAAAAATACTTATCAGTTTATGATTATTGGCAATTTTGGAGAAACGTAGATGATAGAGATGTAATTAAATTTTTAAAAATGTTTACTGAAATTGAAATTAAGGAAATAGAAACGATTAAAGATAAAGATATAAATGAATTAAAAATACTACTTGCTAATAAAACTACAGAAATGTTACATGGAAAGGAAGCAGCTAAAAATTCTGAGCAAGCAGCAAAAGAAGCTTTTTCGGGAAAAACTCTAGGATCGAACTTGCCTAAAGTTAATGTTCAATCAAATAAAATAGAAGAAAAAATAAATATAGTAGACCTTGTTTTATTATCTAAATTAGAAAACTCAAAAAGCGAAATCAGAAGACTTATAAAAGGGAATGCGGTTAAAATAAATGATGATGTTATTTCAGATGAAAAATTCGAAATCAATAAAAATTTATTTAAAGATAACTATCTTAAACTTTCCCTTGGAAAAAAAAGACACATTAAAATTGAATTAAATTAATTTTTTTTAATTTTCTCTAAAGTTCTTGTAATAAATCTAGGAGTCAAAGATTTTATAGGATTTACTGAAGTTTCTAAATTTCTAGGAGGACCTTTAATTTTAAAGCTAACTCCAAAAACACCATCACCTACTTTCTTTCCAATCAATAAATCTCCAAGCAAAGGTATAGAAGCAATAGATCTGTTAATAGTCGTTGCTGGAACCAAGGTTCCTCTTAAACTAATTAATTTATCCTCTTCAATGTAACCTTCCAACAAAATTGATATAGCTGGGCCAATTGCGTATAGCTCTTGAATTTTCATAAGCTTATTTTGATTAGTAAAATTCATCTCAAAATCTGTAAATCTAATCCCCTCTCCTGTAAGTAAGTCTGCTATTCCTTGAAGAGACGCGAGAGATAACAACTTGGCTAGCGCTGGAATTTCTTTAACTTTAAAATTATCAATTACTAATTTAGAAGTTGAAACTTCATTTTTTTTAAAAGAGTAAAAATCTAAATATCCCTCCCTACCATCTTTAAATCCTTTAATGAATTTATATCTGTCAACAAGGGGTTTTGCCATAGATGAGGTAAGTGTAGTGATTTTTTCACCTTGATTATTTGTTCTAATTGTAAATTTTATATTTTGTATATCATTAAAAAAAGCTAAAAGATCTGCCTCTACCACTTTATTGTTATTAATTTTTATCTTTCCATCTAAATCCTTAACAAAATATATTTTATCAAAATAAACTTCATCTAAATTTAGGTCTACAATTATATTATTTTCAAAAAAATTTTTTTCTTTATTCTCATTGGCATCTAGTAAATCAGAAATTAAAGAATTTGCATTAAATGAGGTGCCATCAATTAAATATTTTTTGCCTTCTATTTTTTTTATATTGTAATTATTTTTTTTATTTTCTGTATCTAAATAATTTAAATTTACCTGATCAATTTTTATTAATTGATTAGAATTGTTTAAAGATAAATTCTTAATTTTAATATTGTTATTTTCTTCATTAAGAACAAAGCTATTAATATTAAGATTTTTATTATTTTTTAGTTCTCCATTAATTTGTATATACATTTTACTATCATCTTTTTTTTGATAATTAATTCTATCAATTGTAAATTTAGTATTTGTTATATTCAAATTAGTATTAAAATTTATTTTATTTTCTTTTTTCTCAATAAAATAATCAATTTCTTCAAAATCTTTATCTATTTTAAATTTCCCAGAACCTGAAAAAGTAAGATTATTATTTTTAAATTTAATTCTTAATTTCTGATTATTTAAATCAATTTTTTTATTGGTTTGAGGGAAAAAAATTTTTAAAAAATCTTGTTGTTCTAAAACTATATTTTTTAAAAATAACTCTGAATCTATATTTAAATCTTTATCATTTTTATTTATTAAATATTTTATTTCATCTACTTCATTAGCATTTAATTGAATTTGTCCCTCACCTTTAATTGATAAATTCTTGTCCTTATAATTTAAATTTAATTCATGATTATCAAGCAAAATTAAATCATCGACTTCTGGAAAATAATTATTAATTATTTTTAATTTTTTATATTTAAGCTGAGTAATATTTACATCAGAACTTAATATAATATTTTTAACTTTAAATTTTTCGTCTATTTCAAAAGAAAATTCATTATTTGTTTTAAATTTAGCTTCATCAATAATTATATTTTCAAAGCTTAAATTTAATAATTTTAATATATTTGAATTTAAATTTGACTGATCGTTTTCAACAATAGCATCAACTAAAAAACTATTTTTTTTCTTTTTTATGTTTAATTTTTTTGAGGTAAATTCAACTTCTTTTGCTTTAAAATTTATTTCGTTAAAAAGATAATTATCTTTTTGAAAATTGAAATTTAAATTTATATTTTTAAAATTTGCCTTATTTAAAAAATTAATATTTGCATCTTTTATTAAACCCACAATTTCATAATCATTTTTAATTTTGCCATTTTCATCGATGTTCAAATTCAAATCTATAATTACATGACCTTTTTTTACAATTTTTTCTAATATAAATAATTGAGGTTTATTATTTGTCGTCCGAATAAATTTAATTAAATCATTTAATAATATAGACTTAGTTTTTACCTCTATATTTGACGATGAAATCTTATTTTTAATTAAAGAACTGAGAGAAACTTCTGTCTTAATACTTTCTAATGCTAAAGGTCTTTTTGAAAAATATACTGTGGTGCCAACTGTTTTTGCATAAACTTTTAGTTTGAAAGGATCTAGAGTTAATTTAATTTTTTTTAAATCTAAATCTATCTTTTCGTTTATTAGTAAAATTCTTTTTTTAATTTGATCGTTTAATTTATCTGTCTCTATACCTACAGTACTAAGGTAAGCTATCAAAATAACTAACACTGACAGAAGTAGGATAAAATATTTTAAAATATTATTTTTCATTTAATTTATAAAGCGATTGTTCCAAAAATTCATCAATATCACCATCTAATACTTTATCAGGACTAGTACTTTCAAAATTAGTTCTATTATCTTTTACAAGTCTGTATGGTTGAAGAACATATGATCTAATTTGATGGCCCCATCCTATTTCAGATTTAGAGCTTTCAACATTGTGATTTTCTTCCTCTCTTTTTTTAATTTCATAATCATATAATCTCGCTCTCAACATATTCATGCATGTTTCTTTATTTTTATGTTGAGATCTTTCATTTTGACATTGAACAACAATTTTTGATGGAATGTGTGTTATCCTAACTGCACTATCAGTAGTGTTAACATGTTGGCCACCTGCTCCACTAGAGCGATAGGTGTCTATTCTTAAATCTTTTTCTAAAATTTCTATATTTATATTCTCATCCACAACTGGGTAAATCCAAACACTTGCAAAACTTGTGTGCCTTCTAGCTCCAGAGTCGAAAGGTGATATTCGGACTAATCTATGTATTCCAGATTCTTTTTTTAACCATCCAAAAACATAATCACCATCTATTTTAATTGTGGCTGATTTAATCCCAGCTTCATCACCTTTATGCTCGCTTATTAAACTTGATTTAAAATTTTTTTTATCAGACCATTTTAAGTACATTCTTCTAAGCATATCGGCCCAATCTTGACTTTCTGTACCTCCTGCACCGGCATGTATCTCTATATAACAATTTAAAGGGTCAGCCTCATTAGATAAGAAACACTTAATTTCATTTTTTTTAACTTTACTTCTTAAGTCTTTTATATTTTCCAGAACTTCTTTTTGAACTTGTAAATTTTCTTCTTGAATTGCCAGTTGATTCAAATCTTCTAAATCTTTTAGTTTTTCAACATTATTATTTAATGAATTAGTTAAATCTTCATAAAATTTCTTTTCCTTAATTACTTTTTGAGAATTATTTTTATCCTGCCAAAAATTGGCACTCAGCATTTGTGAATTTAAAGATTGCAGTTTTGAATGGATGTTGTTTTGTTCAAAGATACTCCAGTATTTTTTGATTTATCTTTTCAATCTCTTCTTTAAAATTTTGATAATTATTATCCATTAATAAAACTTTAATATATTATTTAAATCTAATCTATCTGAATTTGTAAAAAGCACTTTACCATCAACTACATTTTGTTTTTTAAAGACCTCAATAATAGTATTTTTTGAGTTAAATTTTGCTTTTTGTCCAGTCAAAGGATCAACAACCATCATAACTGTTCCTTTTGCAGCTTTAAATGGTCTTGCTTCATATTTATTGACAGAATCGCTTATAAAACTTTTAAAAATTGGCAGAGCAGTTTTAGATCCTGTTTCATATTTTCCTAGTGGACTAGGATTATCAGAGCCAACATAAACACCAACTAATAAATTTGAGGTAAAGCCTATAAACCAAGTATCAGTATTTTTATTTGTCGTACCAGTTTTACCTGCAATATTTAAATTTAATTCCTTTAATTTTTTAGCTGTACCTCTTTGAACAACTCCCTCTAATAACGATGTCATTTGAAAAGCTGTTTCTGGAGAAAAGATCTTCCTATAATTATTTTTGATTTCAGGATAATCGTCTGTTAAATAGGAAATCTGATCACAATTTATGCATTTTCTTTCATAATTGTTAAAAATAGTATTTCCCTCACTGTCTTGAATTCTATCTATTAGTATTGGTTCAACAAGCTTTCCTCCATTAACAAAAACTGAATAAGCAGACGTAAGTTGTAATAAAGTAGTTTCAGCAGATCCCAAAGATATAGATAAAAGTTCCTCTGGATCATCATAAATTTTTAATGACTTTGAAAAATCAACTATTTTCTTTATACCAAGATTTTGGGCTATTCTTACTGTCATTAAATTTCTAGATTTCTCCAAACCTACCCTTAAAGTAGATGGTCCATAAAATTTTTTTCCATAATTTTCTGGTTTCCACATTTTTAAATCATCTCCTTGGTCTAAAACTAGTGGTGCATCTAATACTAATGATGTTGGTGTAAAATTATTCTCTAAAGCTAATGCATAAACAAATGGCTTAAAAGCTGATCCAGGCTGTCTTTTAGCTTGAGTTGCTCTGTTAAACTCACTTTGCTTAAAACTAAAACCACCACTTAATGCTAAAACTCTGCCAGTAAATGGATTCATCACAACAATGCCACCGTTTACATTTGGTAGTTGTTGTAAATTAAAAATATTTTCCTTAACTTTTTTAACATAAATAACATCACCAGGTTTTAATAATTTCTTAAACTCTTTCTTTGTCCAAGAAATGCTCTTATATTCTATAATACCTTTGATATTATCTTCTGTTTCTATTTCTGCTGAAAATTTATTTATTTTTTTGACTATTGCTAATTTCCAATTAATTGAATTTTCTAATTTATACTTTTTTAAATCTTTTTTCCATTCTGAATTATAAATTTTATTTGTAAGTGGTCCTCTCCATCCCTTTCTTTTATCATATGCGATTAATCCATCTCGAAGAGATTTTGTTGCAATTGTTTGTAAATTTAAATCTATTGGAGTATTAATATTTAAACCTTGTTTGTAAACTTTATCATAACTAAAAGTTTCGATAACACTCTTTCTAACATCTTCAATAAAGTATTGAGCGTCTTCTAAATAAATTTTTTTATTTTTTTTTAAAATTATTTCCTCATTTATGAGTTTTTCATACCATTCTGATGTTAAATAATTATTTTCGTATAAATTTTTTAATACTAAATTTCTTCTAAATTTTGCTAAATCAGGATTTTTATAAGGATTATATTTGCTTGGAGCTTTTGGTAAAGCAGCTAATAAAGCAGCTTGTGAATAATTTAAATCTCTGATTGATTTATCAAAATACTCCAGACTTGCAGCTGCAACCCCGTATGCTCCGCTTCCAAGATAAATTTGATTAAGATATAACTCTAAAATCCTTTCCTTTGATAAAGCTCTTTCAATCCTAAATGCTAAAATTGCTTCTTTAATTTTTCTATTTAAACTTACCTCGTTTGTTAATAAAAAGTTTTTTGCAACCTGCTGGGTTATTGTTGATGCACCCTCCAATCTCTTTGAAGATAATATATTTGATATATTGTTTATTGTAGCTCTAATAACACCTTTAGCATCAACACCAGGGTGTGAAAAAAAATTTTTATCTTCTGCAGATAAAAAAGCATTAATTACATTTTTAGGTATGGAGTTAAAAGGAACAAATACTCTTTTTTCTTGAGAAAAATCTGCAACTAATTCTCCTTCTCCTGAGTAAACTTTGCTTGAAACTGATGGTTTGTAATTTGTTAAAAATTTGTAGTCAGGAAGATCATTAGAATAAGCCCATAATATAGTTATGATAAATAAGCCTGATAATAGAATACATGATATGGATAATATAAAGATATTTTTCAAAAATTTATTCATTTTGTTTCCATTATATCTTGGAATTTGTTAAAGATATGGCAAGCAAATTAAACAAAATTTTATAAAAAATTTAAATATTAATGAAAATAAAAATTAGAAAATTATGGAAAAAAATTTATATATCGATGCTTCGCATCCAAATGAAACGAGAGTTGTTCTTAAATCAGGCGACAATATTGAAGATTACGAGTATGAAGGTTTAAAGAATAATTTAATAAAAAATAATATTTATTTAGGAAAAGTAAGTCGGATTGAACCATCTCTACAGGCTGCATTTGTAGATTTTGGAAGAGAAAGACATGGATTTCTCTCTTTTAACGATATTCAGTCAGATTATTATCAAATTCCAAAAGGAGATTTAGATAAAATTAAAGAGGAAGAGGAAAAAGCAAGAGAAGAACTTTCTAAAGAAGTTGAAGCTAAAGATGAAGAAAATCTTGCGGAAGGAAAATTAGAAATAGACGATCCTCTTGAAAAAGAAAATCAAGATGAAAGAGATGAGGAAACTCTAAATAAAAATAACTCAACAGATAAAGAAAATAAAAAAGAACAGAAATTTAGATTTAAAAGATATAAAATTCAGGAAGTTATTAAACCAAATCAAGTTATATTAGTACAAGTTACAAAAGATGAGCGAGGTCAAAAAGGTGCAGCTCTTAGCACTTTTATTTCAATCGCTGGAAAATACATAGTCCTAATGCCAAATACTCCTAAAGGTGGAGGTATATCTAGAAAGATATTTAATCCAGCAGATAGAAAAAAAATAAGAACAATATTGAATGAAATTGAAATACCACGTGAGATGGGTTTGATTGTTAGGACGGCAGGTAGTAACAAAACTAAAAATGAAATAAATAATGATTTAACAACTTTGATTAATACATGGGGTCAGATTAAAGAAAATGCAATTAATTCTATTGCTCCATCATTAATACATCAAGAAAGTGAAATTATTAAGAGAACTTTAAGGGATATGTTTGATGAAAACACTCAAAATATAATTGTTGAAGGAAATGAAGGCTACAAAAAAGCTCAATTATTTATGAAAACAATTATGCCATCTAGTGTAAAAAAGGTAAAAAAATATAGAGGTAAAATTCCATTATTTATACAAGAAAATATTGAACAAAAATTAAATCAAATTTTTGATTCAGAAATAAAACTAAAGTCAGGTGGTTATCTTGTGATTAACCCAACTGAGGCTTTAGTTTCAATAGATATAAACTCAGGTAGCTCAATTAAAGGTAAAAACGTAGAAAGTACTGCTCTTGATACCAACATTGAGGCTGCTGAAGAGATTGCAAGACAAATTAAAATTAGAGATTTGTCTGGACTAATTATAATTGATTTTATTGACATGCTTAATTATGGAAATAGGAGATTAGTAGAGAGAAAACTAAAGGAAAAATGCAGAACAGACAGAGCAAGAATTCAAATAGGAAGAATAAGCAACTTTGGTCTTTTGGAGATGTCTAGACAAAGATTGAGGGAGAGTGCAATTAAGTGGAAAGTTACTTTAACAGATGAATCTTTTGCACAAAAACTTCTAAAAATTGTCGAATTGAAGTCAGTAATTAATAAAGCAAAATTTGTTGAATTGAAAGTTTGTGAAAAAATTTCCAACTTTCTGAAGGAAAATTTTGTGAACGATTTAACTTATTTTGAAAAAAAAAATAAAATGAAAATTGATATTATAAGTGACAATTCATTAATCATTCCTGAGTATATAATAAATTTTCAAAATAAATCAAAAAAGACAATTGAGCTAGTAGAGTATTTTGAAAAATTGAAAAATTTACAAATTCAAATTAAAGAAAATAAATTTTCAGAAAAAAAAGTAAATAAAAAAATTATTAAAAAAACTTATAAAAAAAAAAGATATTTTAAAAAATCTAAATAATTCCTTTTGTTGGAGAGGATGGATTGCCCATTAAAATTTTGTCAATTCTTCCAGATTTATATGATTGTCTTCCTGCTATGACTGCATTCTTAAAAGCTAGCGCCATTTCAAAAGGTTTTTTTGCTTTTGCTATTGCAGTGTTAACAAGCACTCCATCACATCCCAGCTCCATTGCAATTGTTGCATCTGAAGCCTGACCTAAGCCAGCATCTATAATTAAAGGAAGTTTAGTTTGTTTCCTAATAATTTGAATATTTATTTTATTTTGTATTCCTAAACCTGATCCGATTGGGGCTGCTAAAGGCATAATTGCATCAGCACCTGAATTTTCAAGACGCTTAGCCATTAAAGGATCGTCATTGCAATAAACCATAACCTTAAACCCCTCTTTAGCTAAAACTTCTGTAGATTTTAATGTTTCAATCATATCGGGAAATAAGTTTTTTTTATCTCCTAAAACTTCCAATTTAACTAATTTCCAACCACCTATTTCTCTAGCGAGCCTAAGTGTTCTTAAAGCGTCTCTAGAATTAAAACATCCAGCTGTGTTAGGTAAATATGTAATTTTTTTTGGATCTATATAATCCATTAACAAAGGCTTATTTTTATCAGTAATATTTACCCTTCTAACAGCTACTGTTACAATTTCTGCTCCAGATAATTTAATTGCTTTTGCACACTCAGACATGCTTTTATATTTACCTGTTCCAACAATTAATCTTGAATTAAATTTTTTATTTGCAATAATAAGACTATCTTTTTTCAATTAACCCCCTCCAATAAAATGAACTATTTCAATTTTATCATTTTTATTTAGTTTTATTTTATTAATTTTTTTTTTATCTATTATTTCTTCATTAAGCTCAATTGCTACTTTATTTAATGGTATTTTTAGATTTTTTAACACCACAGAGAGATTAGTGTCTAGGGTTATAAATTTGATTTTACCATTTATTTTAATTTTTATTTTTTTTATTTTTTTCATCGTATATAAATGCTGAATGAATAATAAAATAATTATTATTAATGGTCCAAATCTTAATCTATTAGGAGAAAGAGAACAATCACAATATGGATCTACTACTATTAATCAACTTAAAGAAAATTGTTTAAAAAAGGGACAAGAAATTGGTCTTGATGTAGAATTTTCACAATCTAATATTGAGGGAGAATTGGTAAATATTATTCAAGATGCTAGAAAAAAGTTTGATGGTATGATTATAAATGCTGCTGCATTTACTCATACTTCTGTGGCTATAAGAGATGCTCTAGATTTATTCAAAAAACCAATAATTGAACTACACCTGTCAAATATTTACAAAAGAGAGGAATTTAGACATAAATCACTTATAAGCGGTGTCGTAACTGGAGGAATTTTTGGATTAGGTGCTGAAGGATATATTTTGGCCATAATTTCATTACAAAAGACTTTGCAAAATGAAAATAGATAAAAAAATAATTCAAGAATTAAGTGATTATTTAAAAGAATTTAATCTTACTGAAATAGAAATAACGGAAAAAGATACAAAAATTAAAGTATCAAAAAATAATGTTTCAATTAGTAATCAGCCACAAGTTGTTTCTTCCTCATCACCTGCATCAAGTCCAGTGTATGCTAATAATCAAAATATTAAATCAGGAACTGAAATTACTTCACCTATAATAGGAACAGCATATCATGCTCCAGAACCTGGTGCTAAAAAATTTGTTGAGGTTGGAAAAAAAATTAAAAAAGGTGACACGATTATGATTGTAGAGGCAATGAAAACAATGAATCATGTGCCGTCAACATCTGATGGTGTTGTAAAAGAAATTTGTGTTGAAGACGGTCAACCTGTCGAATTTGGTCAAACTATTATTATTCTTGAATAAATAATGTTTAAAAAGATTTTAATTGCAAACCGTGGGGAAATTGCAGTTAGAATTATAAGAGCATGTAAGGAATGGGGAATCTCTACTGTCGCTATTCATTCAGATGTTGATAGAGAAAGTATGCATGTAAGAATGGCTGATGAAAGTGTATGTATTGGTTCTCATCAACCAGCAAATAGTTATTTAAACATTCCTGCTTTAATGTCAGCAATAGAACTTACGAATGCGGACGCAGTGCATCCTGGGTATGGCTTTCTTTCTGAAAATGCAAATTTCGCAAGAATTTTAGAAGAGAATAAAATTAATTTTATCGGAGCAACATCAAAACATATTGAAATGATGGGTGATAAAATCCAAGCTAAAAAAATAGCCAAAGAGAATGGATTACCTGTTATTGAGGGATCTGAAGGTGGTGTAAAAAATGCTTCTGAAGCAAAAGAACTTTGTAAAAGAATTGGTTTTCCTGTCTTAATCAAAGCCTCAGGTGGAGGTGGAGGCAAAGGTATGAAAATAGTTTTCAAGGAAGAGGAATTTGAAACATTATTTTCAATAGCTAAATCTGAAGCACAAAAATACTTTGGTAATGATGAAGTTTATATTGAAAAATTTTTCCAAAATCCGAGACATATAGAAGTTCAAATACTTGCTGGAAAAAATAGAGTGGTTCATCTTCATGAAAGAGATTGTTCTGTTCAAAGAAGACATCAAAAATTAATAGAGGAAACACCAAGTCCAGTTTTAAATGATAAATTAAGAAAAGACTTATTTGAAAAAACAGTAAATATGGTTGCAAAGATTGGTTATATGGGTGCTGGAACTGTTGAATTTATATATGAAGATGGGAAATTTTATTTCCTTGAAATGAATACAAGAGTCCAAGTTGAACATCCTGTAACAGAAATGGTTACTGGGATTGATATAATAAAAGAACAAATTTGGATTGCTTTTTCTGGAGAAACAGCTTTGAAACAAAGTGATATAAATCCTAGGGGACACGCAATTGAATGTAGAATAAATGCTGAAGATGCTAGTAAAAATTTTCAACCATCACCTGGAGTTATAACTATGTGTCATCAACCATCTGGATTTAGAACTAGAGTAGATGGAGCAATATTTCAAGGTTATAAGGTAACTCCTTATTACGATAGTATGGTTTGTAAATTAATATGCCATGGAAGAAATAGAACTGAGGCTATTCAAAGAATGAATAGATCTTTAGATGAATTTGTAATTGAAGGTATTACTACAACTATTCCATTACATAAAAAATTACTAAATCACAAAAAATTCATTAATTCAGATTTTAATGTAAGTTGGCTAGATAAGGACTCTATAGTCTAATAACAACTTACAAGCCAAACATCATAAACAGGATGATCGAAGGGTGTTATTGAAGGACTAGATGAAAACATCCATCCATTAAAAACAAATACCTCATCATTATTTTTATCTTTTAAATCTCTAACTTGTATATAGGCAGTTATTTCTGGATTGTCATCAAACTCAGAATTTTTACATTTAAGACTTTTAATAGATAAATCCTTAAATTTTATTAGTTCTCCGTTTTTTAGTTTAAGCAAAGTATTTTTAGAACTTATTTTATCCAAAATTTTAAGATTGGTAAAAGTTCCCTCTAAATTAACATTTGAGTATGAATTAAAAACTAAAGAAAAATAAAATAAAAAAACTAAATTGATTAATTTAAAATTATTCTTTCCAACTTGAGTATTTCTTTTTAACACCATCTTTGTTCTTATTTGGATAATATGCCGAATCAGTTCCAGTTAAATTTTCTTGATGTGGTTTTTGCCAATCGTATTTTTCTAAGGTATGTTTTTTTTCAATTTTATTAGGTGTAAAGTGAATCCAAGAATACCATTCAACTGGAATTTTTGATGCATCAATTGTGTTTGAGTAAATGACCCATCTTTTTCCACTTTTACTTTCATAGTATTTATTTCCTAACTCATCAGTACCAACGAGTTTTCCAAAAAAAATAGTTTTTAGTCTTGTTCCAAGAGTATCTTGATTCCACCATATGAAAATTTTGCTTAAAAATGTCAACATTTTTTTTTTATTTATTCAATTAAAAATTGTAAAATTTAAATTAGACTAAAATATGAATATGTATATAAATTAATTGATTCATTATTCAAATTATATTTTAAATTGAGGTCAAATGGCAAAGTATTTAGTTGAAACTTATTATACCTGTACCTTTAAAGTAAATCATTATTTAGATGATATTAACGAAGCAGAGTTAAAAAATTTAGAGAAGAGAGATGATGGTAAATTCGAGGTATTAGATGTTAAACTTGATAATAGAAAAACAAAAAGCTTAGATCCTAAAAATAACAAAGTTTTGGAAAACAAAAAAGTAGAAGTAATTTCAGAAAAAAACAATAAAAGCTCAGAAAATAAAGAAAGTATAATAACAAATATTAATATAGCCAACGAGAAATCAGGTAAAAGATTCAGTATGCCAGACAGAAGAAAAGGATATATTCAAAAAGCAACCATTGGTGATCATAAAGTCTACCTACATACTGGAGAGTATGAGGATGGAAAAATTGGAGAAATATTTATTGATACTAGTAAAGAAGGCGAACTTGTAAAAGCTTTAATGAACAACTTTGCAATTGCTGTTTCTCTGGGCCTTCAATATGGCGTTCCGCTTGATGAATATATAAGTGCTTTTGTTGGTACAAAATTTGAACCATCTGGCAAAGTCCATGGTAATGATAGAATTTTAAGTGCTACATCAATTTTAGACTATATTTTTAGAGAATTAGCTATTTCATATCAAAACAGAGAAGATCTAGCCCACACTCCAACTATTGGAGGAAATGATGCTATCATTACAGAAGGTCAGAGCTCTGAGGATCAAAATCAATTATTAAAAATTGTAAAAGATATTACTAGTAAAGGTTTCGTAAGAAATAATTATAAAAAAAATCTAGTTGATCTTTCAGATGTAAAAATAAGTCTAAAGGGTAAAAAATAACTTATTTTTTAGTTTTTAAAGCTAAATTTAATTCTTTTAATTGATCTGGATTTACTTGTGATGGTGCATTCATCATCAGATCTTGAGCATTTTGGTTCATTGGAAACATTGTGACTTCCCTAATGTTTTTTTCATTAGCTAGTAACATTACGATTCTATCAATACCGGGTGCTATTCCTCCATGTGGTGGCGCACCATAACTAAGTGCATTAATCATTCCACTAAATTTTTCATCTACTTGTTTTTTGTCATATCCTGCAATTGAGAAAAGTTTATACATAAGTTCTGGTTTGTGATTTCTAATTGCTCCTGAAGATAATTCTATTCCATTACAAACTATGTCGTATTGATAAGCAAGTATATCTAATGGATTTTCAAAATCTTTTTCACTTAAATTTCCTTGGGGCATTGAAAATGGATTATGACTAAATTCAATCTTATTTGTTGATAAATCTTTTTCAAACATTGGATAATCTACAATCCAGCAAAATGCGAACATATTTTCATCAATTAAATCTAAATCTTTTGCAATTTTATCTCTTGCAAGCGCAGTAATTTTTTCTAATTCGTCTTGTTTTCCGCAAGACATGAAAATACTATCTCCGATTTCACAGTTTGTTTTTTTCATGATTTCAACCAATGCATCTTGAGAAAAGAATTTTCCTATAGGGCCTTTTGCTGAAATATCTTTATCTTTTTCAAAAGTAAAATAAGCTAAACCAGATGCACCTTCTTCTTTTGCCCATTTATCAATATTATCAAAAAAACTTCTTGGCTTATCTTTTGTATTTTTTGTAATAATACATCTTACTTTAGATCCAGATTTTACTAATTTTTTAAATATATCAAATGAAACATCTTCTCTTGAAAAAATTTCACTGATATCATTTATAACAAGTGGATTTCTTAAATCTGGTTTATCAGTACCATATCTAAGCATTGCTTCCTTGTATGATATCTTTGGAAATTTATCAAACATCAGTTTTTTAGTAGAAAAATGTTTAAATGTATTTACCATTAACTTCTCGACAACATTAAATACATCTTCCTGCTCAACAAATGACATTTCTAAATCTAATTGATAAAACTCTCCAGGACTTCTGTCTGCTCTTGCATCTTCGTCTCTAAAACAAGGTGCGATTTGAAAATATCTATCAAACCCTGAGACCATTATTAATTGTTTAAATTGTTGAGGTGCTTGAGGTAATGCATAAAATTTTCCTGGATTTAAACGACTAGGTACTAAAAAATCTCTAGCACCTTCCGGACTAGATGAAGTTAAAATTGGTGTTTGAAATTCTAAAAAACCTAATTTAGTCATTTCACTTCGGATATATGAAATAACTTTAGATCTTAAAATAATATTTTCATGAATTTTTTTTCTTCTTAAATCTAAAAATCTATATTTCAATCTTATCTCTTCAGCATATTCTTGATCACTAAAGATTGGCATTGGTAACTCTTTACAAGTGCCCAAAACTTCATACTGCTCAATAACAACCTCTATTTCACCAGTATCAATTTCAGAATTAATTGTTTCTTTAGATCTATTTACAACTTTTCCCTCAACTTTTATTACTGTTTCTAATTGCATTTTTTCTAAATCAGAAAAATGTTTATTATCTTTGTCAATTATACATTGGGTTATTCCGTAATTATCTCTCAAATCAATAAATAATAAATTCCCATGATCTCTTTTTTTATTGATCCAGCCTGAAAGAGAAATTTTTTTATCTACATCCTCTTTTCTTAATTCATTACACTTATGTGTTCTATACTTATTCAATTAAACCTCTAAAGCTTCTTTAATAATTTTAAAATCGATCGGTTTTTTTCTTTTTAAACTAATTTCGTCGATTTTATATATGAAATCAGAAATTTTGCCATATGTTCTATCTATTCTCTTAATTATAAATTCAACAAGTTTTTGATCTATTGATATTTGACGATCAGAAAGATTTTTTAATATTAATGCATAGATTAAATCATCACCAGGTTTTTCAATTTGAGATAAAATAAAATTAGTAGATCTTGATTTTAGATCATTTAATTTAAATTTAATATCAACTATTGGTATTGTTGAAGTTGTTATCAAATATTTATTATCCTGATCTATTATATTAATAAGCGAAAATAATAAGTTTTCATTTATTTTTTCAGTTAAATCCTCAATAATAATGTTTTCGTATATTTTAATTTTATGAAGAAAATCATTACTAATATCGTCTGAATTAATTTTAATACCTCCATTTTTTGCTAAAAATATATTAATTAAATGACTTTTTCCTGAAAACTTTTCACCTATTAAGTTTATAAAATTTTTATCCCACTTTGGCCAATTATTTAAAAGTCGAAAAGAATGTTCGTTGCTATTTGAAACATAAAAATCCTGGTCTTTAAAATTTTGCTCATAATCAAATTTAAGTATTTGCTGATTAAGATTTGTCATTTAAAACCCAAATTTTATTTTTAATTTCAAAATAATAATTTTGATAACTCATGACTTCTAAAAATTTATCAGGTGTTCCATTAAAAATAACTTTATAATAATTATTTTGATTATCAAATTTATAAATATATGAATTATATATCAAATCCATACTAGATAAAACTTTTTCAAATTTTTTAATTTTTATATTATTAGAATTATCTATAGAAATATTTAAAGATAGTTTTACTGAGGTATTAATTTGATTCTGTGATTTCCAAAAATCTTCATATACTAATTTTAATTTATCAATAAATTTAAAAATCTCTTCTTCATTATCAAAGTTCACTTCATTATAATTTAAATTTTTTAAATTTTTTTTCTGATTAAAAATTCTTATTTTATTATTATTTTTAAAAACAATCATAATTATATGATCATTCATATTGTATTTATTTATAATTTTCTTGAAGTCATAAGTTTCTAAATTATTAATATTCTTTTTAATTAAACTAAAATCATCAAGATCTTGAGTGGGTAAGATGTAATTTAAAAGACTGTATCTTTTATTATTTAAATTCCAGCTTGTAAATAATATATTCTCTGAAAACATTGAAACCTGATTTCTATTTTGATCAACAAAAATAGGAATAAATAAAATATCTTTTTTAAAAGGCAATGATGGAAAAACATTTTTTGACTCTAGTAAATCAAATATATTTTTTTTATTAAATGAAACATTCAGAGTTAGATAATAAATCTCATCAATAAACTTTTCTTCTACAATGGAGAAAGTTTCAATCATACCCTTTATTTGATTAATTGAGGTATTTTTTAATTTTACATGATCTTTGCTTTGGACAATTGACATAATAAGTTCATTAAATGCCTCTTCAAATCCTTTGTCGATGATTTCATTTTTATTAAAATTTATTTCAAAAGGTGTTGATATTTCAATATCGCTAATAGAAAATGTATTTGCATGAAGTTTTCCTGTGGAAAAGAAAATATTTATTAAAGCAAGAAATATAAAAAAATTATATAAAGGCTTAAATTTATTAAGTAGAGGAATAAATTTCATAAAACATATTAATGAATAAAAAAAAATTTACCTATAAAAAAAGTGGAGTTAATATAAGTGCTGCTGATAAATTTGTTGATTTCATTTCTACAGTTTCATCAAAAAAAAGAGGCAAAAAAAAGTTTTCTAATATAGGTGGTTTTGGTTCAATTACGAACATTCCAAGTAATATTAAACAACCTAAAATAGTGGCATGCACAGATGGTGTGGGAACTAAAATTGAAATTGCTAATACATTAAATAGATTTGATACAATTGGAATTGACTTAGTCGCAATGAGTGTAAACGATTTAATTGTTCAAGGAGCAAAGCCATTACTTTTTTTAGATTATATATCTATAAATAAAATTGATCTTAAAAAACTTAAAGCAATAATAAACGGGATTAAAAAAGGCTGTAACCAATCAGAATGTGAACTAGTCGGTGGAGAAACTGCAGAAATGCCTGGTACTTACGAAAAAGGTAAATTTGATATTGCAGGCTTTGCTGTTGGTATTGTTGCAAAGAATAAAATTTTAAATAAAAATAAAATAAAAAAAAATAATCTTATATTAGCGGTTCCTTCTAATGGTTTACATTCTAATGGTTTTTCTCTTGTAAGATATTTAATTAAACAAAAAAAAATAAATATAAAAAAAAATAAATTTTTAAAATCTGAGCTTTTAAAACCAACTAAAATATATGTTAAAGAAATAATGAATTTAATTAATAAAAATTTAATTAATGGTTGTGCAAATATAACTGGAGGAGGATTATCTGATAATATTAAAAGAATTATACCTGATAAACTTTCTGCAAATATAAGCTTAGATAAAATTAAGACTTCTAAAATATTTAATTGGCTAAAAAAAAATGGAATTTCCGAAAAGGAAATGCTCAAAACATTTAATTGTGGGGTTGGTTTTTGCCTTATTATTGAAGGTAAAAATCTTAAAAAAATAAATAAATTTTTTTCTAAAAAGTACAGACCTTATGTTATCGGAAAAATTTTTAATGATAAAAATAAAGTTAAATTAAATGGTTCTATCAACTGGTATCAATAGAATTAGAACAGCTGTATTTATTTCAGGTACAGGAAGTAACTTAAAATCTCTTATCAAATTTTCTAAAAGTAATAAATCTCCTATATCTATTGAGTTAATTGTTTCAAACAATGCTAAAGCAAAGGGATTAAATTATGCTAAAATTTATAAAATAAAAAAAAAAGTTTTAAATTTTAAAAATAAAAATTTGAGCGAAAATAAATTTATTTCTTATTTAAAAATAAATAATATTGAAATGATTTGTTTGGCTGGATTTATGGAAATTTTATCAAAGAATTTTATAAAAAAGTTTAAAGGAAAAATTTTAAATATACATCCGTCTTTACTACCTAGATATAAAGGCTTAAATACTCACGAAAGAGCATTAAAAAATAAAGAAAAATATTCAGGATGCACAGTTCATTTTGTTAATTCTAAATTAGATTCTGGAAAAATTATTCTACAAAAAAAAGTTAAAATTTCAAAAAATGAGACTAAAAACTCTCTCGCTAAAAAAATTTTAATCCAAGAACATAAACTATATCAAAAAGCTATAATAAAAGTCTTTAATCTTTAATCTTTAAAGAAAAAATTTATTTCAATTTTAGCATTTTCAACACTATCTGATCCATGTACTGAATTTTTATCAATTGAAATTCCAAATTTTTTTCTAATAGTACCCTCTTCTGCGTCTTTCGGATTTGTCGCGCCCATTAATTCTCTGTTTCCTATAACTGCATTATCTTTTTCGAGAACCATAACCACAATTGGACCAGATGAAAGATAATCACATAAATCGTTGTAAAATGGCTTCGTTTCATGAATTTTATAAAACTTTTCTGCTTCAGATTTTTCAATTTGAATTTTTTTTTCTTTCAATATTGCAAAACCTTTACTTTTAAATATTTCTTTAATTTCTTTCTCAAGATTTCTTTCAACTGCATCTGGTTTAATTATTGATAATGTCTGTTCTAAATTACTCATAGTGATCCTCAATTAGTTTGTTTAATAATCTAACTCCATAACCTGTTGCACCACCTGAATTTAATGCTCCACCATATTTTGAAAAAGCCATTCCAGCTATATCTAAGTGTGCCCAAGGTGTTTTTTTTAAAATAAATCTTTGTAAAAATTGAGCAGCTGTCGTGGATCCTGCTCCACCAACATAATTAATATTTTGCATATCTGCATTTTTTGAGTCAATTAATTTATCAAAATTTTTATTTAACGGCATTCTCCAAACCTTCTCTTGAACATTTTCTCCTGCGTGAATTAATTCATTTGACAACTTATCGTCATTTGAAAATAAACCGGCGTATTCAGATCCAAGAGAAACAATAATTGCTCCTGTTAGTGTCGCTAAATCTACTATAAATTTTGGCTTAAATTTTTCTTCGGTGTATGTAAGTGCATCAGCTAATACCAATCTTCCTTCAGCATCTGTATTTAAAATTTCTACTGTCTTGCCGCTATATGATTTAACTATATCTCCTGGTCTTTGCGCATTACCGCCTGGCATATTTTCAACAAGTCCAACTACACCAACAGCATTTACCTTTGCTTTTCTTAAAGCCAAACTTTTCATTAACCCAACTACAACTGCTGAACCCGCCATATCATATGTCATATCTTCCATAAACTTAGCTGGCTTAAGAGAAATTCCTCCCGTATCAAAACAAACTCCTTTTCCTACAAATGCTAAAGGTTTAGATTTATCATTTAAACCTTTCCATTCAATGGTAGCTAAATAAGAGCCTCTGATGCTTCCTTGACCAACTCCAAGCAGAGTATTCATTCCAAGTTTTTTTAATTTTTTTTCGTCATAAATATTAACTTTTAAACCAATCTTGCTCAAAGATTTGAGTCTTTTGGCATATTCATCAGGATGTAAAACATTTCCAGGCTCTGAAACCAGATCTCTTGTATAAAAAGTTCCTTCTTCTATAGCTTTAAATTTTATTTGGTCTTTAATAGATGAGATATTTTTTCCAGTTACTATTATAGATATATTTTTTCTATTTTTTTTAGTTTTGTACTTATCAAATTTGTATGATTTTAACTTAAATCCATGCAAAAAATATCCAATTAAATTTTTATATTTTATAGATACGGTGTTTGAATTAATACAATAATCATGTTTTTTAAAACTCTTGCAAAATTCGTAAAATTTAGCTCCCAAATTTTCTACCTCGGTGCTCTTAAGTTCTTTTTTTAAAGATATTAATATTATTTTTTTTTTAGAGGAATAATCGAAAGTTAATATTTTTTTTTGTAGATCGCTCGACTTTATTAGATCACTAATATATGAATATTCTGAGCTTAAAATATGTTTTTTTAAACTTGAAATATTGAATTTTTCATCAATAAACAAAACTTCATTAGAAAAGTTTTTTTTAGACAAATTTTTTTTATAAACAATTTTAATTGACATAAGTTTTAAATACACTCTATACGAGATGAATGCTATATATGAATAAAAATATCATTTTTCAATGAAAAAAATTATATTTAAAAAACTATTATCAGACTGTTTAATATTTTTTCTAGTAACATTGCTAGGAATTAGTTCTATAATTTGGGTATTTCAGGCGGTAAATTTTTTAGACATTATAATCGAAGATGGTCGAAATTATTCGGTATACATGAACTATACTCTTTTAAATATTCCAAAAATTGTTACAAAAGTATTACCATTCTGCATTTTTTTTAGTTTTTCATATGTGTTTATTAAATACGAAATGAATAACGAACTAATGATTTTTTGGAATCATGGAATAGAAAAACTTAGTGTAATAAATTTTTTTTTACTATTTTCTTTAATTCTGCTAGCAGGTCAAATTTTTTTAACATCAATTGTTGTTCCTAAATCTGAAGAGATATCAAGGAGCGGGTTAAGAACTTCTGATGTAGATTACTTCGAAGGTTTAATTAAACCAAAAAAATTTAATGATACTATAAAAGGTTTGACAATTTATACTGATGATAAAAATAAAAATAATGAACTAATAAATATATATATTAAAAAAGCTACAGAGAATTCATTCCAAATAACTTATGCAAAGAAAGGTGTTTTTGAAAATAGAGGAAATAATAAAATTTTAGTTTTATATGATGGACAAACTTTAAGTAGCACTCAAGGTAAAATAACAAATTTTAGTTTTTCAAAATCAGATTTTGGATTAGGTGATATGAACTCACATATGGTTGTTCATAAAAAACTTCAAGAGCAACCTACTGAAAGTTTAATTAATTGTATAAAAAGTTTATTCAATTCTGAAAAAATTGAAATAATAAATTGTAATAAAGATAACCCAAGAAATGTTTACAGAGAACTTATAGAAAGATTAATTAACCCATTTTATTTACCACTATTAATTTTAATTTCATCAATTAATCTATTGATACCAAAGGAAAATATAAATTACTTAAAGATAAGATTTTTAATTTTTATAATTGGGATCTTAATAATAATTATTTCTGAAAGTTTATTAGGTTATGTTGATAAAACTTTATCTAAAAATCTTTTCTTAATTTTTATTCCTATGATTTCTGTTTTATTAATTTACTCCATACTATTTTATAAATTCAAATTTAATAAATATTTAAAATGAGCACATATATTAAATTTTTATCTTCAATTTTTTTAAAATCATTTTTCAACATTTTTTGTATTATGACAAGTTTAGTTTTTATTTTGAATATTTTAAAAGAAATTGAATTTTTTAGTGATAAAAATGTAAATACTCTTTATCCTATATATTTGTCATTAATGAGTTCTCCATCAATAATTTTTGAAATGTTTCCATTTATTTTTTTAGTTTCAACTCAATTTTTTTTTATTAAACTTTTAAATAATAATGAGATTAATATTTTCAAATATTTTGGTTTAAATAATTTTAAAATAATAAAAGTTCTTTCTATTCTTAGTTTATTGTTAGGTACATTAATTATTGTATTTTTTTACAATTTATCCTCAAACTTGCAGAGTTATTATTTAGAATTTAAAAATCAATACTCTAAAGATAAAACATATTTGGCTGTAATTAACAAAAATGGCTTATGGATAAAGGATATTTATGAAGATAAAATTAGCATTATAAATTCATCAAAAATAGAAACTAATTTTTTAAAAAATACGATCATCACAACTTTTGATAAAAACTACAATCCTATTAGAAATATAAAAAGTGACAAAATAGATATAAAAAATAATACTTGGATTATTTACGATGCTTCAATAATAGAAAAAAACACAAGCAAAAACGAAGATTTATATAATTTTGAGACAAATTTTAATCTCAAAATGATAGAATCTTTATTTTCTAACCTATCATCATTGTCAATAATTAAATTAATTAATCTCAGAGATAATTATAATTCTTTAAACTATTCAATAGTTGACGTAAATTTACAGATATACAAAATTTTTACTTACCCAATTTTCCTAATGTTAATGACTATTTTTTCTTCAGTAATAATGTTCAATACAAAAAATTTTAAAAGCAATACATTAAAAATTGTAATTGGACTATTTTTTTCAGTATTAATTTACTATATCAGTAACTTTTTTAATGTGATGGGTTCTACAGAAAAAATTCCATTAATATTTGCAATTTGGATACCTTTGATATTATTGGGTATTATAAACACTATAATGTTATTCAAAATAAATGAAAAATAAACTCATAGTCATAATTAGTTTTATATATTTTTTTTTATTTTCTACAAATCTTTTACACTCTGCAGATGAATTAGATTTTAATGTTACTGAAATTGATATTACCAAAAATGGAAATCTAATAGTTGGTTCAAAAGGAGGAAAGGCAATTACTAATGATGGTTTAGAAATAGAGGGAGAAAATTTTATATATAATAAAATTACAAAAGTTTTAAATGTATCAAAAAATGTAAAATTTACAGATACAAAAGATGGAACAATTATTATTTCAGATAAAGCGACTTATTTTATAAATGAAGAAGTAATTTTTACAGAAGGCAATTCAAAAGCTATAAATAAAAATAATACTATAATTGCATCAAAATTTAAATTTAACAAAATTACAAATGTTTTAAATGCTGAAGATAATGTAAAATTTACAGATACAAAAGATGGAACGATTATTATTTCAGATAAAGCGACCTATCTTAAAAATGACGAAATAATTATTACAGAGGGTAATTCAAAAGCTATAAATAAAAATAATACTATAATTGCATCAAAATTTAAATTTAACAAAATTACAAATGTTTTAAATGCTGAAGATAATGTAAAATTCATAGATATAAAAAAAGAAACAATTATTAATACTGATAAAGCGACCTATCTTAAAAATGACGAAATAATTTTTACAGAAGGAGCAACAATTGCGGTGATTGAGAATAAATATAATTTTAAATCTGAGGATGTAAAATTTATAAAAAATAATAAAGAATTACTTTCAGATAAAAAAGCAATTATAGAGGATGGAAATGGAAATACCTATGAATTAAAAAGTTTTTTATACAAAATTGATAAAAAAATTCTTAAAGGTAAAGAAGTTAATGTATATGCTAAAGCAGATAACGATGGTATTGATAATTATTATTTTTCTGAAGGTATCTTTGATTTTAAAAAGAAATCTTTTGTTGCAAAAAATACTAAAGTAAAAATTCACAAAGAAATTTTTGAAAATAGTGAACAAGATCCAAGAGTATATGGGGTTTCATCTTTTGGTAACGAAAAACAAACTGTAATTAAAAAAGGGATATTTACAAGTTGTAGAATTACTGACAAATGCCCTCCTTGGAGCATCCAATCAGAAAAAATTATACATGATAAAGTAAAAAAAGATTTAATATATGAAAATGCAGTTTTAAGAATGTATGATATTCCAATAATATATTTTCCAAAATTTTTTCACCCAGACCCAACAGTAAAAAGAAGAACTGGTTTCTTAAAACCTCAATTTAATAACTCTAAAACTTTAGGTTCATCAATTTTTATTCCATATTTTTTAACAATGGGAGATGACAAAGATAGTACATTCAAACCAACTATTTTTGATGATAATAAAATAATTTTACAAAATGAATTCAGAAAAATTACTAAAGACTGGTCTTTAATATCAGATGTTGGTTTTACAAGAGGTTATAAATCCTCCCCTACTGAAGAAAAAAAAAATATAAATCATATTTTTTTAAATTTTGTGAAGGATTTAAATCTATCAAATTATGAAAGTTCAAATTTAGAGGCAAATTTACAACGTGTAAATAATGATACTTATTTAAAAGTCTTTCAAAATAATCTTTACTCATTTGAAAGCGATGTTATACCAACCAACAAAGATTCTATGGTTTCAAATATTAATTTGAATTTAGAACATCAAGATTATGACTTTTCAGGCAGCTTTCAGGCATTTGAAGAGCTAGGAAAAAAACACAGTGATAGATATCAATATGTTTTGCCTTCATATAACTTTTCAAAGAATATAAATATTTCTGATTTTGATGGATCAGTTAGACTTAATTCTAGTGGAAGCAATAATTTAAAAGATACAAATAATCTCAGAACATCAATAACTAATGATTTAAATTTACAATCTAGAGATTATTTTTCTAATTTAGGTTTTAAAAATAATTTTAACATATATCTAAAGAACCTAAATTCTATGGGAAAAAATGATCCTACATATAAGTCATCACCTAGAGTAGAAGGTATGGGTATCGCTGAGATTGAAACTAGTTTGCCACTAGTTAGAAGAGATATAAATAAAAATGAAATTTTAACTCCAAAAATTTCTTTTAGAGCAAACCCAGGTAATAACATGAAGGATTATAGCTCTTCAAATAGATTGTTAAATGCAGATAATATCTTTGGAATTAACAGACTTGGACTTAGTGATTCTTTTGAAGCAGGCAAGTCACTAACTATAGGTTTAAATTATAAATTAGATAAAATTGAAAATACTTCAAAAATCAAAGAAGATGATTTAGAAAAGGATAAATTTTTTGAATTAAGGTTAGCAACAGTTTTAAGAGATAAATTTGAAACAAAAATTCCAAAAACTTCAACTTTAGATAAAAAAAATTCAAACTTATATGGTTCAATTAACAACGAACTTTTTGAGAGTACGAGTTTAAATTATAATTTCTCTATTGATAATAACTTTGACACTATTGACTCTCATTCTTTAGGTTTTAAGTTTGAAGTCAATAACTTTTTAACAGAATTTAATTATGAAGAACAAAGAGGTGAGATTGGCTCTAATCACTCTATTTCAAATACAATTTCATATAATTTTGATGAAAATAATATTTTTTCATTTTCAACAAGAAGAAATAAAAAAATTGATTTAACTGAGTATTATAATTTAATCTATGAATATAAAAATGATTGTTTGACAGCAGGTATCAAATTCAATAAAACTTTTTATAAAGATAATGATCTTGTTCCAGAAGAAAATTTATTTTTTACTATTTCACTAATTCCTTTAACTACATATGAAAGATCAATTTATCAAAGAACAAATTAAATTAATTATATCAACACTTATAATCGTCATATTTACTAATGGTGAAATTAAAAGTTTTGAAAATGAAATTGTATTAAGAGTAAATGATGAAATTATAACAACTATAGATGTGGAAGACGAAATTAGATATTTGCTTGCTCTTAATCCCAATTTAAATAATTTAAGCAAAAATGAGATAATACAAATCTCAAAAAAATCTATTTTGAAAGAAAAAATTAAACAAATTGAAATAGATAGACTAATTCAAAAAAAAAATATTCCTAATAAATATTTAGAACAATTACTCAAACAAATCTATTTCAAGATAGGCATGTCTAACATTGAAGAGTTTAAAGAATATTTAAATGCTAAAAAAATATCTTATGAGAACGTATTAGAAAAAATAACTATTGAAGCTTTATGGAATGAAATAATTTTTTCAAAATATTCTTCAAAAATAAAAATTGATGAAAATGAACTTAAAAATGAAATTGATAAATATAAAAATAAATTATCAAAATCATTTTTATTATCAGAAATATTTTTTGAAATAAACAAAGAAGAAAACCTTGATAAAAAATTTAATGAAATCAAAAAAATGATTAAAGAAAATGGATTTAATAACGCTGCACTTAAATATAGCATTTCCCAAACTTCAAACTTGGGTGGTAAGCTAGATTGGATAGATGAAAGTTCAATAACTAATAAAATTAAAAAAGAATTATTTTCTTTAAAGATCAACGAATATACAGATCCAATAAGAGTTGCGGGGGGATTTTTAATATTACAAATAAATGATATAAAAAATATTAAATCAAAAATTGATACTGATAAAGAATTAAAAAAAATGATCAGGTCTCGAACAAATGATCAGTTAAATCAGTTTTCTAAAATGTATTTTAATAAAGTTAAAAAAGATATGAGCATAAATGAAACATAAACCTATTGTAGTTGTAGCAGGTGAACCAAATAGTATTTTTTTAGAAATTTTTTTTAAGTCATTAGAAAAAAAAATCAAAAGTCCTATAATATTAATAGCATCTTTAAATTTACTCAAATTGCAAATGGATAAATTAAAATACAAAAAAAAAATTATAGAATTGAATTATAATAATATATTAAAAAAAAAATTAAGTAATAATAATATTAATATAATTGATGTTGATTATAATCCAAAATATGCTTTTGAAAAAATAACTAATAAATCGAACAAATATATAAATAATTCATTTAAAATTGCTTTTAAGATTATAAAAAAATATAATTTAAATAAATTTATAAATGGTCCAATAAATAAAAAAACTTTACTAAAAAAAAATTATTTAGGCATTACAGAATTTATTTCTAAAAACTTTAAAATTAAAAAAAATGCTATGCTAATATATAATAAAAAATTATCTGTATGCCCTGTAACAACTCATCTCCCAATCAAAAATGTAACGAAACAAATAAATAGAAAAGCTATCATCGAAAAAGTAAAATTGATTGATAAATTTTATAGAAAAAAATTAAATAAAAAACCCACAATTGCAGTGCTCGGTCTTAATCCACATTGTGAAAGTGTAGATAAATACAACGAAGATGAAAAAATCATTAAACCAACTATTAGTTATTTGAAAAAAAATAATTTTAAAGTTACTGGTCCACACTCAGCAGATACAATTTTTTTAAAAAATAACAGAAAAAATTATGATGTTATACTTGGCATGTACCATGACCAAGTATTATCACCTATAAAGACATTGTATGAATATGACGCTATCAACATAACTTTAGGATTACCTTTCTTAAGGATTTCTCCTGACCATGGTCCAAATGAAAAAATGTTAGGAAAAAATCAATCAAACCCTCTAAGCTTGATTAAAGCTATTTCTTTTTTGGACAAAAATTGATTAAAGCAAAAAAAAGCTTAGGCCAAAATTTCTTAATAGATAAAAAAATCTTGGAAAAAATTGTAGACTCTGCTGATATTTTAAATAAAACTATTTTAGAGATAGGTCCTGGTACCGGAAATCTTACATCATATATTTTAAAAAAAAATCCAAAAAAAATATTCGTGATAGAAAAAGATAATGAACTTTCGAGTGATCTTAAACATAAATTTAATGATCAAATAACAATTATTAATGAGGATATTTTAAAAGTAGATGAAACTAAACTTTTTAAAGAAGAAGTAACTGTTTTTGGTAACTTGCCATATAATATTTCAACTGAAATTCTGAGCAAGTGGATAATTAATCTAAAAGACAATTTTTGGTTTGAGTGTTTGGTTTTAATGTTTCAAAAAGAAGTTGCTGATAGGATAATTGCAGAATTTAACACCTCAAATTATGGAAGGTTATCTATAATTTGTAATTGGAAGCTTAATATTAAAAAGATATGTGACATTGAACCAGAAGCATTTTCTCCGAAACCAAAGATTGATAGCTCATTGTTATTATTTCACCCAAAGAAAAATTTTATTAAAATTAATGATGCTAATAATTTGGAAAAAGTTACGAGAGTTTTTTTTAATCAAAGAAGAAAGATGTTAAAAAAACCATTTAATCAACTTTTTAATGGAGATAAAAAAATTCTAGATAAGCTAAAAATCAATTTAAATTTAAGACCTCAAAACCTGAGATTAGAGACCTATTATAAATTAACAAATGAATACGAAAAATTAAGAAGTTAATTTTTCAACATGACTTCTTATATAGTCAGGATCATAATCTTTAGATCCATTAGTAATTACTGCATCTATCAAATTTGAAATTTTTAAATAACATTCATTTAAATCATTATTTACAACAACATAATCATAGTTAATCCAATGCAAGACATCTCTTTCGAACTGTTTCATTCTTTCCTCAGCTATTAATTTGTCATTTACATGTCTTTTTGACAACCTTTTAAATAAAACTTCTTTACTTGGTGGAAGTATAAAAAAAGTAATTAGTTTATAATCTAATTTTTTATTTTTTATTTGATCAGCTCCCTGCCAATCAATGTCGAAAAGAACATTTTTTTGTTTATTTAATTTGTCTATAACTGGTGTTCTTGTTGTGCCGTAAAAATTATTGAAAACTTTTGCATACTCAAGAAACTCTTGATTTTTAATTAACCTTTTGAATTCTAATTCGTCAACGAAAAAATAATCTTCATCTTGATTTTCATCAGGTCTAGGTTGTCTGGTAGTATGTGATATTGAAATTTCAAAATTATCTTTTTTAGATAATTTTTTAACCAATGTTGTTTTACCTGCTCCGGAAGGAGAAGATAAGATTATCATTACTCCATCTTTTTCTGATGGCATTAAAATTTCTAGTTAGCTTTTCCTTCGATAAACTTAACTGCATCCCCTACAGTTAAAATTTTCTCAGCTTCACTGTCTGAAATTTCAGATCCAAATTCTTCTTCAAAAGCCATCACTAGTTCTACTGTATCTAAACTATCAGCACCTAAATCATCTATAAAACTAGACTCTTCAGTTACTTTTGCTTCATCTATACCTAAGTGATCAGCTACAATTTTTTTTACTTTGCTTGAAACGTCTTCTGACATATTGATCCTTTTTGTTATAAATTCTTAATAGTTTAAAAACCTATTTTGTCAAGCCATATACATGCCTCCATTAACATGCAAGGTTTCTCCATTAATATAACTTGAGTGATTAGAGCATAAAAAAAGTACAGCATTTGCAATATCATCTGGTTCTCCAAGTCGGGCAGAAGGAATTTTTGATATTATAGCCTCTTTAAATTTATCATCTAATTTTTCTGTCATTGCAGTTTTGATAAATCCAGGTGAAATACAATTTATATTTATATTTTTCTTAGCATATTCTATTGCCAAACTCTTTGACATTGCAATTATACCTGCCTTAGATGCAGTATAATTAGCTTGTCCTAAATTTCCTGTATGTCCAACAACGGAAGTAATATTAACAATCTTACCAGATTTATTTTTAAGCATTTTTTTAATTGCTGATTTGCTCATTAAAAAAGTTGATGTTAAATTAACATCAATTACTTTTTTCCATTCATCTATACTCATCCTTATTGCTAAATTATCTTGGGTGATGCCTGCATTATTAACTATACAATCTAAACTACCACCAAGTTCTTTGGTAGCGTTTTCAACAAATTCCTCAATTTTATCGCTTTGAGAAATATCAAACTTTAATGTTTTAATATTTCCATATTTGTTTTTTAGTTCCTCAAGTTTTTCTATTCTTGTACCTGACGCTAAAATATTTGCCCCTTCTTGATTTAATTTTTCAATTATTGAATTTCCAATTCCACCAGAAGCACCTGTAACGATAATATTTTTACCTTTTAAATCAGTCATATTTTTAGACCTTCAATATCACTTTGAACATTAATTGTGTCAATTATTACATTTCTATTAATTCTTTTTACCAAACCTGATAAAACTTTCCCAGGTCCAATTTCTATAAAATGGTTTACATCATTTTCTATCATATTAATTACACTTTCTCTCCATCTAACTCTATTCTCTATTTGCTTAATCAATAGATTTTTAAGCTCCTCAGCATCTTCAATTTCATTTGCAGTTACGTTAGAAATTAATTTATTTTGTCCATTTTTAAAATTTAGTTTATTTAACTCTTCTTTCATAATTTTCGTAGCATTATTCATTAAATCGCAGTGAAAAGGTGCGCTTACTGGTAATTTGATATTTTTTATTGAATTATTCTTTAAAATTTGAATTAACTTATCTAAATCCTCAGTTTTTCCACTCAAAACAATTTGGCCCTCAGAATTGTCATTTGCAATTTGTGCTTTAAAGTTTTCTTTATTTTCTGTCAAAATTTTTTCAATCAAATCAACTGTTGATCCTAAAATTGCAACCATTCCTCCCTGCCCTTTAGGCACAGAGTTTTGCATAGCGTCTCCTCTGATTCTTAATATTTTTAATGTATCTGAAAAATCTAGATATCCTGCGCATGACAAAGCTGAATATTCGCCTAGGGAGTGTCCAGCAAAATATTTTGCTTTATTCAAATCTACATTAAATTCATTTTTCACAACATTAAATATTGAATAACTAATTAAAAATATTGCTGGTTGTGTATTTTGTGTTAAATCTAATTCTTCTTTTGGACCTTCTAAAACAAGCTTAGAAATAGAAAAATTTAATGTGTCATCTGCCTGCTTAAACAAATTTTTAACTATACCAAATTTATCATATAACTCTTTTCCCATGCCCACTATTTGAGATCCCTGACCTGGAAAAATTACCGAAAACATATAAAAAAAACTAATATTTTTGCCTTTTTAACTATTGTAATTGAACTTTTATAATAGTATATCCTCACTTTTTATTAAAGAACTTAAATGAATTTATACGAACATACTATTATAGCTAGACAAGATACTTCACCCAGTGAATTAAAGCAATTAACAGAAAAATATTCTAAAATTGTTGAAAAAAATGATGGAGAAGTTGTTAAAACTGAAAACTGGGGACTACTTAACTTATCTTATTTAATAAAAAAAAATAAAAAAGGTAGCTACATTCATTTTAAAATCAAAGGCAAAGGTGTTGTAATTGATGAATTAGAAAAAAACGAAGCTATAGATAAAAAATTACTAAGATATCTAACAGTTAGAGTAAAAAAGTTTGATTTAGAAACAAATTATTTTGGAAGAAAAGAAGATAGTGAAAAAAAAGAAAGTGTTAAAAACTAATGCCTAAAAGACAAAGTACAAACAAAAAAGGTAAACAAAGTAACTTTGCAAAACTAAGTATTTTTCAACCAAATAAATACAAATTTAAAAAAACTTGTCCATTATCCGTGAAAGGTGCCCCAGAAGTGGACTATAAAAATATAAAACTTCTTAAAAAATATGTTTCTGAAAATGGTAAAATTTTGCCTTCAAGAATTACAAATGTATCTCAAAAAAAACAAAGGGAGCTATCTCTTTCAATTAAAAGAGCTAGAAATTTGGCACTTATATAATATGAAAGTAATTTTATTAGAAAACGTGAAAAGAATTGGGTCTATAGGTGAAATAATAGACGTGAAAAGAGGTTTTGCCAGAAACTTTTTAATTGCTAATAAAAAAGCTCTTTATGCTTCAAAAGAAAATATAAAAGAAGTTGAAAAAATGAAAGCAGAGTTATCAAAAAAAGATAATGAAAAGAAAAAAGAAGCTTCTCAAATTGCTGAGCAAATTAATGGTAAAGAATATTCTGTAAAGAAACTTAGCACAGAAAATAATGAATTATATGGCTCAGTCAAACCAACTGAAATTTCAAAACTTATTCAAGAAGGAAACAAAATTGAAGTTAAACCTTCAATGATACAACCAGTTGAAGAAATAAAAGCTTTAGGAAAATTTAAAGTTAAAATTTCTTTACACTCAGAAGTTGATGCTGAAATTACAGTCAATGTTTCTTCGGCTGATACGATTCAATAATTATACACTCTTTTCCCCAGCAATAATTTGAAATTTTATTTAATCAATTTTCATGTAAATTTGTTTTCATGGAAAACAATCTAAGTATAGTCAAAGATCAATTTAAAGAATTACCAAATAACATTGAAGCAGAGCAAGCCGTTATAGGATCTATCCTTGTAAGCAATGATATATTTGATGAAATAAATACAATAATTTCTAGTATTAACTTTTATGATCCAATGCATCAAAAAATATTTGAGGCAGTTGAAAGTCTTATCTACAAAGGTATGTTGGCCAACCCAATTACTTTAAAAAATTATTTTGAAGAAGAAAAAGATGATCTAAATGTTCCTGAATATTTGATTAAAATCACAAAATTTTCTACATCAGTAAGACAAGCAATAGAATATTCAAAAATAATTTATGATATGTTTGTAAGAAGGGAATTAATAAAAATTTCTGAACAAACTATTGATAATGCAAAATTAAATGATCTTGATACTAACGGACAATCTATAATCGAAAGCTCTGAAAGATTATTGTTTGATTTAGCTGAAAAAGGTTCTTTTAATTCTTCTTTATTAAAATTTGATGAGGCAATGAAACAAACAATTGAGATGGCTTCAGCTGCTTATAAAAATGAAGAGGGAATTGTTGGTGTTCCAACTGGTTTAAGAGATTTGGATGATAAGCTTGGTGGGTTACATCAATCAGATTTAATTATAATTGCTGGTCGTCCATCGATGGGTAAAACCTCACTAGCAACAAATATTGCATTTAACGCTGCTCAAAAATTACAGGAAAGTGGTAAGAAATCATCTGTAGCGTTCTTTTCTCTTGAAATGTCTTCGGAGCAGTTATCTACTAGAATAATTTCTGAACAAGCAAGAATTAGTTCTAACGATATTAGAAGAGGAAGAATATCAGACGATCAGTTTGATAAGTTTTTAGAAACATCAAAAAATATTTCTGAACTTCCTCTTTATATAGACGAGACTCCAGCAATAAGTATTGCTGCTTTGAGTAATAGAGCAAGACGTATCAAGAGGCTTTTTGGCCTTGATATGATAGTAGTTGATTATATTCAATTAATGAGAGGTACTACTTTTAATAAAGATGGAAGAGTTCAAGAAATCTCACAAATTACACAAGGACTGAAAGCAATAGCAAAAGAACTTTCTGTTCCTGTAGTGGCTCTTTCGCAATTATCTAGACAAGTGGAACAAAGAGATGATCATAAGCCTCAATTGGCAGACTTAAGAGAATCTGGCTCTATTGAACAAGATGCTGATGTTGTCATGTTTGTTTACAGAGAAGGATATTATTTGCAAAGAAAAGAGCCGAGAGAAGCGACTGTTGAACATGCTGAGTGGCAAGCAAAAATGAATGAAGTTGCACATTTGGCTCAAATTATAATTGGAAAACAAAGACACGGTCCCATTGGTAATGTAACTCTTGAATTTGAGGAAAGATTTACAAAATTTAAGGATACTCAATTAAGTTAAATTCCAATATAAAGAGCTTGAATGATAGCTCATTTATATCAAAATGTTATCCTTAAAAACCCCAAAGCAATATTTGTATTATTAATTATTGCTATTTTAAGTTTTGGTTATTATACGAAAAATTTCAGACTAGATGCATCATCAGAAACTCTGCTTTTAAAGGATGATCCAGATTTAGCATATTTAAAAGAAATCTCTAAAAGATATGGATCTAAAGAATTTTTAATTCTAACCTATACACCAAATGAGGGAATGGTAACTGACTCATCACTTAATAATTTACTAAGTTTAAAATACAAAATTCAAAGCCTCAACTGGGTCCACAGCGTAATTACATTATTAGATGTTCCTCTTTTAAGTAATTCAGATGCACCACTTCAAGAAAGACTAGAAAGCTTTAAAACATTAAAAGATGAAGATATTGATAAAGATCGAGGTTTTAAAGAAATTTTAAATAGTCCTGTTTTTAGAAATTTTGTAATTAGCGAAGATGGTAAAACTAGTGGAATTATTATTAACATTAAACAATCTCAAAATTTAGAAAATATAGAAAATAAATCAAAAGAGGAACTTGAAATAATTAAAGATCAAATCAAAAAACAAAACCATCAAAATATTTTAGAAATAAGACAAGTTATTCAAAGCTATGGTGATGTTGGAAAGATTTATCTTGGTGGAATACCAATGATTGCTGATGACATGATGACTTTTATCAAAAGCGACATAAAAGTTTTTGGTTTGGGAGTTCTGTTATTTATAATTGTTACTTTATGGTTTGTTTTTAGAAACCTTCTTTGGATTGTAGTTCCTATAAGTAGTTGTCTTTTTTCTGTAATAATAATGGTGGGATTACTTGGATTGCTAGGATGGAAAGTTACAGTTATTTCATCAAATTTTATTGCACTGATGTTAATTCTAACAATGGCAATGAATATTCATATGAGTACTAGGTTTCTTCAGCTTAAAAAAGATTATCCATCAAAAAATAATTTTGAAATTATTTTCCTAACAACTTCAAAAATGTTTTGGCCAATTCTTTATACTGTTCTAACTACAATTTTCGCTTTCTTATCTTTAATTTTTAGTGAAATAAAACCTATTATTGATTTTGGCTGGATGATGACTTTCGGTTTGATTACATCATTTATCATTACATTTACTTTACTACCTACCCTTTTAAACTTTGCACCCACAAATAATATTTCAGTGAAGAAAGAACAGAAATCTAAAATCACAAATTTACTTAGTTTAATCTCTATAAATAATAAAAACTCTATCTTCTTAGTAACTGGAATAGTTATAATATTCAGTATAACTGGAATAAGTAAGCTTGAAGTTGAAAATAGTTTTATAAATTACTTTGACAAGAATACTGAAATTTACAAGGGTATGAAGCTTATAGATGAGGAGCTAGGTGGAACCACACCTCTTGAGGTTATTATAAAATTTCCCAAGAAAGAAAAGGCAAAAAAATCTGAAGAAGATGATGAATTTGAGGATTGGGGTGATGAAGAAGATACTAATGATGAAAAATACTGGTTTACCAAAGATAAAATTGATCTAATTACATCTGTTCATAATTACTTAGATAGCTTACCTGAAATTGGCAAAGTTCTATCTTTTTCATCTATTATTGAGGTTGCTACTCAATTAAATAATAATAAGCCTTTAGGCACTTTAGAAATGGGGGTACTTTACTCTAAAATTCCAGAGAGTATTAAAACTGAAATCATCGATCCTTATCTTTCTATCAAAGATAATGAGGCTCGAATTAGTTTAAGAATTATAGACTCGCAGGAAGATTTAAGAAGAAATGATTTAATTAACAAAATTAATTTTGATCTAAAAGATAAATTTGGTTTAGAGGATAAGGATTATAAATTAGCAGGTGTATTAATATTGTTTAATAATTTATTGCAAAGTCTATTTAAATCTCAAATTTTAACATTGGGATTGGTTATGATTGGAATATTTTCAATGTTTATAATCTTATTTAGAAATATAAAACTTTCATTGATTGGTGTTGTTCCAAATTTTATCGCAGCTTTTTTTATACTGGGAATAATTGGACTGTTAGGAATACCTTTAGATATGATGACCATAACTATTGCAGCTATTACTATAGGTATCGCGGTAGATAACAGTATTCACTATATTTACAGATTTAAAGAAGAGTTTAATAAAATAAAGGATTACAACAAAACATTAAAAACTTGTCATTCAACTGTTGGAGTCGCTATACTAAACACTTCAATAACGATTGTTTTTGGATTTTCAATTTTGGTCTTATCAAAGTTTATCCCAACAATTTATTTTGGTGTGTTTACAGGACTAGCTATGTTATTGGCTATGATATCAGTATTAACTTTGCTTCCTGCATTAATCTTAATTATTAAACCTTTTGGCAAATCAACTTAATGTTAGAAATCATAAAAGATTTTTATAAAGCAATATCGATAATTGATTTAATTTATTTAATTTTAACAATTCTTTCTTTGATAAATTGTTACAAAAAAGGCTTCATTTTAAGTATTCTCTCAATGGCTAAATGGTTGTTGGCATACATAATTACATTGATTCTATTTCCTAAAATTAAACCCTATGTAAAAGACATAATTGATAATGAGTATGTGCTTGATATTAGTTTGGGGTTAGTAATATTTGTAGTTGTTATCTTTTTAGTTTTGTTAGTTAATAAAGGCATCAGTAAAGCAGTCAGATATACAGGAATTGGTGGCTTAGATACTACATTTGGATTCTTTTTTGGCTTCATAAGAGCTTACATCATCTCTGTTTGTATTTTTTCAGGTGTCCATATCGTTTATAATTATGATAAATGGCCAATAAATTTTGACAAATCATACGTCTTTCCATATTTAGAAAAAGGTAGTAGTTATCTGATAAAAGAATTTCCTAATGAAAAAACATATCAAGATTCTAAAGAAAAAATTACAGAACTATAATCCAAGATTAAAAGAAGAATGTGGAGTTTTTGGAATTAGTAATACCAAAGATGCTTCAGCTCTGACCGCACTTGGTTTGCATGCTCTACAACATAGAGGCCAAGAAGGTTGTGGTATAGTAACTTTTGATGGTGAAAAATATTATTCTGAAAAAAGATTTGGTTTAGTGGGTGATAATTTTAACAAAGAAAAGGTACTCAATAATCTTAAGGGAAATTATGCAATTGGCCATAATAGATATAGCACAACTGGAAATAATATATTAAGAAACATACAGCCTTTTTTTGCTGATACCAATGCAGGTGGAATTGGAGTTGCACATAATGGAAATCTTACTAATTCAATAGCTTTGAGAAATAAACTGGTTGAAGATGGAGCCATATTTTATACTACCTCAGATACAGAAACGATTGTTCAATTAATTGCTAAATCAAAGAGATCAAAAACAATTGATAAAGTAATTGAAGCAATTTTCCAAATTCAAGGTGGCTATGCATTAGTAATGTTAACGCAAAACTCGTTAATTGGTGTTAGAGATCCTTACGGAATTAGACCACTAGTAATCGGTAAGCTTGGTAATAGTTATGTCTTAGCGTCTGAAACTTGTGCATTTGACATAATTGGTGCAAAATTTTTAAGAGAAGTTGAAAATGGTGAAATAGTCTTAATTGAAAATAATAATCTTAAAAGTATCAAGCCCTTCCCTGCTAAAAAAGTTAGACCTTGTGTATTCGAATATATTTATTTCTCAAGACCAGACAGTCTAATAGGGGGAAAAACAGCATATGAGCATAGGAAAAATATTGGAAGAGAGCTCGCGAAAGAAAACGATACTGATGCAGATATAGTAGTCCCAGTTCCAGATTCTGGAAATGCTGCTGCTATGGGTTTTGCTCAAGAATTAAAAATGAATTTTGAGCATGGATTAATTAGAAATCATTATGTTGGAAGAACTTTCATCGAACCTAGCCAGAAAATCAGAAGCTTGGGTGTTAAATTAAAATTGAATGCTAATGAAACAACAATTAAAAATAAAAAAATAATTCTAATTGATGACTCTCTTGTTCGAGGAACAACATCATATAAAATTGTTAAAATGCTTTACGATGCTGGTGCAAAAGAAGTTCATGTTAAAATTGCATGCCCTGAAATAAGATATCCAGATTTCTATGGTGTAGATACACCTACTAAAAAAGAATTATTGGCAGCAAATAAAACAAATGATGAAATTTGTGAATATATTGGAGCTAAATCTTTAAGATTTTTATCAATAGAAGGATTGTATAAAGCTATTGGTTTTGAAAATAGAAACGAAACATATCCACAATTAACAGATCATTATTTCACAGGTGAATATCCTGTGAAATTAGTAGATGAGTTAGGAGATAATAAAATAACCCAACTATCTTTATTAAGCGCTGGATCAAATAATTGAAATATGAAAACAGTGAATTTTACTGAAATGAAAAATGGAACTAAGGAAGATTATGAGCTTCTTGAAAAATTTGAGAAAAACTTTGAGAGACAAACTGCTGAGAGAGTTTTAAATTATTTATCTAAACAAACTACGACATTAGAAGGTTATAAGATTACTAGATTAGAACATTCTTTACAAGCTGCAACAAGGGCATATAAAAATAAAGAGAGTGATGAAATGGTTGTAGCAACATTGTTACATGATATTGGGGATGATCTTGCGCCAATGAATCATTCTCAATATGCTGCTTCCATTCTAAGACCTTATGTTTCGGAAAGAACCTATTGGATCATTCTTCATCATGGTCTTTTTCAAACTTACTACAGCGCTCATCATTTAGGGGGAGATAGAAATGCAAGAGACAAATTTAAAGATCACAAATACTATCAAGACACTATAGATTTTTGCGAAAAATACGACCAATGCTCTTTTGATCCTTATTACAAAAGTATGTCATTAGATGATTTTAAGCCATTAGTTAAAAAGATATTCGCAAAAGAACCTTATTATTATCTTTAAATTTAGATATAAATCACTATCTAAAGTGCATGATTGATTCAAAAGAAAAAATTATTAATTATTTTAAATCAGGTATTAAAGAGTCTAAAAATTTTAAAATTGGTATAGAGCATGAAAAGTTTTTATTTAATAATTCAAACAATAAAAGGATTGATTATTCAAAAATAAAAGAAATGTTTTCAGCCTTACTTGAATTTGGCTGGAATCCAGTTTTTGAAAAAGAAAACATTATTGCGCTTAATAAAGGTGGTAAAAATATAACTCTTGAACCAGGCAATCAGATAGAATTATCAGGAGATAAGTTAAATCATATGCACGAAGCTTGTGCAGAGTCACAAGACTATTTGTTTGAATTAAAGCAAGTTACAAAAAAATTGGATATAAAAATTGTTAGTGCAGGGTTCGATCCAATATCTAAATTAAGTGAAATACCAAACAATCCTAAACAAAGATATGAATTGATGACCAAGGACATGCCTCTAGGTGGCGAACTTAGTTTGGACATGATGTATCGAACATGTGGTACACAATTAAATTTAGATTATAGTTCTGAAGAAGATTTTATTAAAAAGTTTAAAGTAGCAAACTCAATTGTACCCATTACAATTGCTTTGTTTGCTAATTCCTCAATTGTGGAGAAAAAAAATAGTAACTATTTATCTTATAGAGCTAAAGTGTGGCAAAGCACTTCTAGAGGTGGATTGCCTAAATTATTTTTCGAAAATATGAATTTTGAAAAATATGCAGATTTTGTAATTAATTTTCCTATATTATTTATACAAAATAAAGATCAATATATTTCGGGTAGGAAATATATTTTTAAAGATTTTATGAAAGGGAAAATCCAAGAAATTGGAAATAGACTTCCAACTGAAGCAGACTTAACAACTCACTTAAGTACAATATTTACTGAAAACAGAGTAAAGAAATATATTGAATTGAGATCAATGGATACATGTGGTTGGGATTGTTTATGTGCAGGACCAGCTTTCAACATAGGTATGCTTTATGGAAATTTAGACGAAGTTCATGAACTAATTTCAACATGGGAAATTGATAAAATAATTAACGCTTATCTAGAGGCACCACAAAAAGGATTTAATACTCAATTAATGGGTAAAGATCTTCTTTATTGGTCATCTACACTTTTAGATCTTTCAAGAAAGGGTTTAGAGAATAGAGATGTTTTGAGTAAAAAAGGTAATAACGAAACTGTATTCCTAAACCATCTACAAAAAGTAATTGATAATAAGACAACAAACGCAGATCATATGATTAGTAAATTTTCAAAAAACGAAAATTTAGACGAATTATATGATAAATAAAATTGTTGCTATTCAAGGAAACCATCCTTCTAAACTAAATCCTTTAACGGATACAAGTGTTTTTTTAGCAAATGAAATTCAGAGTAAAAAATACAAAATTTTCTATTATGATCCAAAAGACTTATCAGTAGTTAATTCGAAAGTTGCAGCTAAAGGTTTTTTTATTAAATTTAACTATAGCAATAAAAAATTCTATAAAATCACAAAAAAACAAAATCTAGACTTAAGTAAATGTAAATTTATTCTTATTCGCCAAGATCCACCTTTTAATCTTGAGTATATTTCAACAACATACATCTTAGATACAATTAAGACAAAAGTTAAAATAATTAACAACCCTACCTCTGTAAGGAACATTTCTGAAAAACTGTATTCATCTAAATACCAAAAATATATGCCAGCTACTATTTTTACTCAAAATATGGATGAAATTAAAAAATTTTTCAAAAAAAACAAAAAAGTCATTTTAAAACCCATCCATAGTTTCAGTGGAAATGATATTCATTTACTAACTAAGTTTAATTCAAAATTAGTAAACAAATTTATAAAAAAACACGATCATATCATGTGCCAAAAATTTCTTCCTAAAATAAGTAAGGGAGATAAAAGGGTTTTTATTATAAATGGAAAAGTATGCGGTGCAATTTCAAGAGTTCCAAAGAAAGGTTCAATTTTAAGTAATATGAGTAAAGGAGCAAAGCCAACTAATATAAAATTAACAAGTAAAGAAATTAAAATTTCAAAACTAATTGCAAAAGATTTAAAAAAAGAAAATATTTTTTTTGCAGGAATTGATTTTATAGATCAAAAACTAAATGGAGATATAAATGTTACATCTCCAACTGGACTTAAAACACTTTATGATCTATCAGGAATAAATTTAGCTAAAACTTTTTGGAAACAGCTTAAAGCGTGAATAATTTAACTAATCAACAAAAAGGTTCCTTAATGGCGTTTATAGGAGTTATGTTTATAACTCCTGACTCTTTGCTTATAAGATTATCAAATATTGATACTTGGGGAATGCTATTTTACAGAGGAGCAATACCATTTGTGGTAGTGTTAATCGGTCTTCTTTTATTTTATAAAAATAATTTCTTAAAAGCTTTGTTTAAAATTGGTTATCCAGGTATTTTTTATGTAATTAGTTTTTCTATTTGTAATATTACTTTTATTATTTCAATTCAAAATACTAATGTAGCAAATACTTTATTAATGGTAGCTCTTGCACCAATGCTTTCAGCAATGTTGGGTGCTATTTTCTTAAAAGAAAAACCAGATAATAAAACTTGGTTTGCTATAATAATTACCTTTATTGCTTGTGTTTATATTTTTTACGACTCTTTAAGTCTTGGTAATTTTTATGGAGATATGTTTGGTTTAATCACTTCTTTTGGATTGGCTTGTAATGCTAACATTGCGAGATACGCTAAAACAATTGATTTAGTACCTGCTGCAGTAATTGGAAAATCTTGTGTTGCAATATTTGCCTTTTTCTTTGTTAAAGACTTTGCTCTAGTGGATAAAGATCTTTTTTATATACCTTTAATGTGTGTAATGTGTGTAGCCATACCATTTGTTTTAGTCACCATAGCACCAAGATTTATAACTGCTGCTGAAGTTAATCTATTTTTCCTATTAGAAACTATCCTTGGACCGATATGGGTCTGGATGGTTATCAAAGAACAGCCATCTAACGAGACTATCTATGGAGGTATCGTTATCATTATCACGATAGCAATTCATTCTTTACTGGCCATAAAAAAAACACAAACCAAAACTACTTAGCCAGAAATTATTAAACTTAAAAACTTATTATGCAAAAAGAAGTAAAAAAGTCTTGGGCTCTATTTATAGGGATAGGGGTAATGATGATTGCTCATGGCTTGCAAATGCAAGTTATGGGTATTCGATCAGTACTTGAAGATTTTAGTGTTTTTACAACTGGTATCTTTATGTCTGGATATTATGTTGGTTACTTTGTGGGCTCAAGAACAACACCTAACTTTGTTCAAAAAGTTGGTCATATAAGAGTTTTTGCTGCATTCGCTTCACTTGCATCTTTGAGTGCTTTAATCGCTGTTGTTTATGTAAATCCATTTATGTGGACAATTAGTAGATTTATAACTGGTATAAGTTTAGTTAGTTGTTATGTGGTTACTGAAAGCTGGTTAAATGATAGAGCGACAAATAAAAATAGAGGACAACTATTGTCTGCCTATATGATGGTAATCTATTTTGGATTAGCTATAGGTATGTTGCTGCTTAATGTTAGCAAACCAGAAGACTACGAACCATTTATTTTGGTTTCTGTTTTACTTTCTGTTGCTCTAGTTCCTATTTTGTTAACAAAAAGACCTGCTCCTAAATTTAAAAAAATTGAAACAATAAGCATTGTAGAACTTTATAAAATCTCACCTCTTGGTTCTTTAAGCTCTTTTTTTACAGGAATAATTCATGCAGCATTCTTTTCTTTAATATCTGTTTACGCAACACTTGCAAAATTTACTTTATTTGAGACATCTATACTTTTATTTATTGCAACAATTGCAGGAGTGATTGGCCAAGGACCAATAGGTTATTTTTCAGATACATTTGATAGAAGAAAAGTAATTGTTATTACAACTTTTGGAAGTTGTTTTTTAGCGTTTATTTCAATTCTAACTTCAAATGATCCTATTCAAAATATTTATTACATGGATGAATTTGCTTTAAGAAAAATTATATTTTTTATTGCTGTAGGATTGTATTCAAGTTTATGTCTTCCTTTGTTTTCACTTAACCTTGCCCACACAAATGACTTTGTTCCTAAATCAAAATTCGTAGCAGCTGGAGGTGGTTTGCAGTTGATCTTTGGTGTAGGCGCAATTAGTGGTCCTGTTTTATGTTCTGTGTTTATGGAATGGTTTGGATTAAATGGTTTATTTATTTTTTTAATTATTGCGCATGCGATAATTGGTGGATTTGGGTTATATAGAATGAAAGTTAGAGAAACTGTTGAGAACCCAGACTCAACTTTTACACCAGTTCCAGCAACAATTACTCCTGCAGGATTAGAGCTAGATCCCGATGCGCCTGCAACACTTGATGAAAACACAGTTAATGAAACTGCAAAGCCTTAATTGTTAATTACCTCTATTTTATCACCTATATTTATTTTAGATGAAGAAAGAATTTGGCATCTTAGACCACCTTTTCTCATAAATTCTTTAAGAATATTTTTTTGATCAAGCATTTCAGTCAAGTGCCTGCACGGACGACATAATTCAATCCCCTCTAATTCAACATTTCCTACTTTTAATTTTTTTCTAATTAAATCATTTAATTGAATGCCTTTTGTAACGATATTCCGTCTAAAATTGATGTAAGGTATATCGAGCCCGAATTTAATATTATATTCATCAATATTCTCAGACTCTATTAAAGACAATTGATTGTATGGATCATTAAAATCATGAAAATGTCTATCACCTACTATTCCTTTATTTGCTAAAACCTCAATTGAATTTACTTCCTTGATGGGTTGATTGTTGTTGCTAGCAATTCCTAATTTAAATACTTCGGCCATAAATTATTGAAGAAATAGTTGAGCTCATATAATCTTTTCAAAATAATATGACTTATCTATCATCAAATCAACTTAAACAGTATAAAGATCAAGGCTACATATCCCCTATTGAAGTTTTGTCTAGTCGTGAAGCATTAGAAGCAAGACAAGAAATAGAATTAATTGAAAAAAAAATGCCAAATGAAATAAATAAGTCGGGAAGATATAATGTTCATTTAATTTCGCCAAAACTTGATTCGATTGTTCATAATTCAAAAATTTTAGATGCAGTAGAAAGTATTATTGGAAAAAACATATTAGTTTGCAGCACTACTTTATTTATTAAAAACCCTAACGAACAAGGTTTTGTAAGTTATCACCAAGATGCAAAGTATATAGGATTAGAACCACACAATTGGGTCACAGCATGGGTAGCGTTAACAGACTCAAATGAAAACAATGGGTGTATGAAAATGTGGCCTAAATCACATTTAAATATTAAAGATCACAATGAGAAATTTAATGAAGGAAATTTACTTACTCGAGGTCAAACAGTGGAAAATGTACCTGAGGATAAAGTTAAATCTATTGAGCTTGTTGCGGGTCAAATCTCATTGCACCATCCAAGAATAGTTCATGGTTCAGGAATAAACAAAAGCAATGATAGAAGAATTGGTTTTGTTATTCAAAGTTATATTGGCACTAATGTTAAACAAGTATTAGGTAAAAATAGTGTTCAATTAGCAAGAGGAGTTGATGAATTTCATAATCATGAGATAATTCAAAGACCAAAATCACTAATGAATAAAGAGAATTTATTAATTAAAAAAAGAGAAAACAAATATCTTAAAGAAATATTTTATAAAGATTCAAACAAGACGGGTATGTATTAAAATTATGTCAAACCTAAAAAATATAATTCAAAGTATAAACGATAAAGATTTAGAAAAAGCATTAAAGCTTTGTAAATTATATGAGAATAAAAAAAATAGTGACATAATTTTTAATTTAAGAGGTGTTGTTTATCTTTTAAAAAATGACTTAGAGATGGCTGAAAATAGTTTTCTTAACTCAATAAAAATTAATAAGTCATTTTTAGATCCATTAAAAAATCTTTATACAGTTTATCATAAAAGAAAAAAAATAAATGAAATGCTTTCTGTTGCTTATGAACTGGTTGGTAAAGAAAATAAAAATCCATCATTTTATTATAAACTTGCCTACGCATTAGAAATTAACAAAAAATATGATGAGGCAATTAAAAATTATGAAAATTGTAATAACTTAAATGGTATAGAGAAGAAATATGCATTGAACAATATTGGAAATATATACTTAAAAAAAAATAGACCAAAAATGTCAATAAAGTATTTTTTAGATGCTTTTAATTTAGATCAAAATGATAAAATAATCATAAATAATCTTCTATCAAACTATTTAGAGCTGAGAGATGAAAAAAATTCAGATTTTTATTATAAAAAAGCAGAAATCATAGATGCAAACTTTAATGAATTTTTATTTAATAAAGCTAGCTATTTATTCTTTAAAAACCAGATTGAAGAAGCAGTTGAAATTTTAAAATCCAACATAAGTCAAATTAAATTTTTAATAAAATTAATAAAAATATATTTCACTATAGGTAAAATAGAAGAAGCTAGAACACTTTTTAAAAAAAATGAGAATATTATTAACAAAAATCAAGATTTTTTTAATTTTTTAGGTATGAGACATTTATTTGAGGGTAATTTTGAACTTGGATGGAAATATTATGAGTATAGACCTTCAAAGATTAAAAATTTTTTAGTCGAGGTAAAAGAATGGCAAGGAGAAGATTTAAGCTCAAAAGTAATTGCTGTTTATAATGAACAGGGATTAGGAGACACTATTCAGTTCTCTAAATTTATTATTCCTTTGTTAAAAATTTCAAAAAAAGTAATTTTTATTGTGCCAAAAAAAATTCAAGAATTGTTTAAATCAGATTTAGATAATCTTGAAATTGAAAATAATGAAACAATTCTTAATAAAAAATTTGATTACAAAATTGCACTTGGTTCATTATTAAAATATTTTTATAAAAATAATCTTGATAATAATGAAAATTTAATAAGATTTGATAAAAATTCTGTAGAAAAATGGAAAAAAGAAATTGATACATCAAAGATGAATATTGGTATAGCTTGGTCTGGATCTTTTAACGGTCCTAATGAACCATTTAGATCAATACCTTTAAAATCATTGGAAAAAATATTTTCTTTAGATATAAATTTTTATAATCTTCAAAGTGAGATTTGGGACAGAGATTTAGATTACTTCAAATCATCAAAAATAATTGATTTTAGCAAACATGATTTAAAAGAAATTTCTTCAATTATACCAAATTTAGATTTAGTAATTTCTTCAGATACATCTTTGCTTCATTTGTCAGCATCGTTAAATCATGAAACATGGGGTATTTTAAATTTATCACCTGATTGGAGATGGGGAGAGTTTTATAAAATAAACCCGTATAATAAAGTAAAGTTATTTCATCAAAAAAATTTTAATAATTGGAATAATATTGAAAACGAAATTTTTGAAAGTTTGAGTCAAAAATTAAATCTTTAAATGAAAAATAATTTAAAATTAGGCGTTATAGGAATAGATCATGGTCATATCTTTGACATGTTAGATGAAATGTTAAAAGAAGAGTGTACTTGTGATTATTTTTGGACTGAAGGTGATCCACTAACTTTAAACGAATTTAACAAAAAATATCCAAAGATTAAAAGAAAAGAAAACAAGGAAGAAATATTAAATGATCCGTCTATTGATATGATTTTAATATCTTCAATCCCTGTAGATAGAGCTGGTCATTCTACAGATGCTTTAAAAGCTGGGAAAGATGTTATGGTAGATAAACCAGGCTGTACTAACTTGGATCAATTAAATAATTTGAAAAACACTGTTAAAGAAACTGGAAAGATATGGTCTGTAAATTTTTCTGAAAGATTTCACGTTGCTGCAGTTGCTAAAGCTGAAGAATTAGTAAATGAAGGTAAAATAGGAAAAGTAAAACAAACGATTGGTACAGGTCCACATAGGCAAGGAAACTATGAAAGACCTGATTGGTTTTATAATCGTCAAAGTTATGGAGGAATTATTACCGATATTGGTTCTCACCAAATTCATCAATTTTTGGTTTTTACGGATTCAAATCAGGCAAAAATCAACCATGCATTAGTAGAAAACACTACAAAGAAAGATATGCCTGGTTTTCAAGATTTTGGTGAAGTGAACCTTACTGGAAATGGTGGGCATGGTTATGTTCGCCTGGATTGGTTTACTCCTGATGCTCTTCCAACTTGGGGAGATGGAAGATTGTTAATCCTAGGAGACAAAGGTTTTATTGAAATAAGAAAATATACAGATTTAGCAAAATCAGAAAAAGGTAATCATTTATTTTTAGCAAATAATGATGAGGTGAAACATATTGATTGTTCTAATGTTAAGCTACCCTACTTTAGAAATTTAATTAATGATGTTTTAAACAGGACAGAAACTGCATGTCCTCAAGATCTTACTTATCTTTCAATGGAACTTGCTATCAAAGCTCAAGAGCAAGCTGAAAAAAAATGAAAAAATATCAAGTAGCAATAATTGGAACCAATATAGGAGCAAAACATTTTGAAGATTTTCAAGAAGTATCTGACAGATTTAATGTTCACACATTATGTGGTTTAACTCGTGAAGCTATTGATAAAATACTACAATCAAACACTGAGACAAAAGTTTCTCTAAATTTTGACGATGTATTAAAAGTTAAAGAAATTGATATCATTGATATTTGTCTACCACCCCATTTACATTTTTCTGCTTGTAAAAAAGCAATGGAAGCTGGAAAGCATGTGATTTGTGAAAAACCATTAGTTTCAAGTCTTAAAGAAGTAGACGAATTAGAAAAGATCAGTAAAACAACTGGTAAGATTATTTTCCCAGTATTTCAATATCGGTATGGTCTAGGATTTTCAAAATTAAAAGCATTAATTAAATCAGGCTTGGCAGGAAAACCTTTGGTTAGTACATTAGAAACTCATTGGAATAGAGGTAAAGATTATTATTCAAAACCTTGGAGGGGAACTTGGGAAGGTGAACAAGGTGGGGCTATTTTAAGTCACTCTATTCATATTCATGATTTAGTTAGTATGATCCTAGGTCCTGTTTCAAATGTTTTTGCCAAAATATCAACCAGAGTAAATGATATTGAAGTTGAGGACTGCGCTGCCCTTTCAATTGAAATGGAAAACGGAACTCTAGTTACAAGTTCAACTACATTAGGTGCTGCAAATGATACTAGTAGACTTCGATTTTGTTTTGAAGGATTAACAGCTGAGTCAGCTGCATCACCAGATAAACCATATAGTCCAGCTAATGATAAATGGGACTTTTTACCAAGAGCTCCTATAACTCAAGCTCAAATAGATGAAGTGCTATCAAAAGTAAAAGAACCAAAATCATGGTATGCAGGTATGTTTGATGAAATTGCAAATAAACTAGATGGATCTTCTAGTGATGAAGTAACTTTATCAGATGCTAGAAAATCTCTAGAATTTGTAACCGCTGTATATGATTCTTCTAGACAAAATAAGAATATTAAACTTCCAATCAATAAAGATAATCCTTTATATAATTCTTGGTTACCTTTAAATATTTAAAAATGGGAGATTCAAATAAAGCACCAAACGATTTTTTTGATAATTGGAATAAAATCCAATCAATGTCATACAAAAATGTCATTGAACTACTTGTGAAGAGAAGTAGTGAAAAAAAGATATTAGCTTTAATTCAATTTGAATTAGATCAATTTTCAGAAAATGTTCAAAAGGATTTAGTTATTTCTGAAACAAATTCTTTCTATCAAGAAATATCTAATCTTTTCAAAGACTCAAACTGGTGGTCAACCGCTACAGTAACTGATGCTTGTAAATATTATTTAAACTGTGCAAGAAATAATATTTCTTATTTTGAAAACTATGTAGAGGCAGATAGTGATTTATCTCAAAATCAAAAAAATGAGATATTTGCTTTGTATCAATTGTGTACTTTATTTGTTTCTTGGAATGCTATTAAAGACAAAAAGATCAGAAAAATTTTAGATATTAGAAAAAATATTTTTTTAGATGAATTAATTAAAATTTATTATAAACAAATTCCATTGTGAAAAAAATATTTTTTTTTATTCTTCTTATTTTTTTTAATTTTAATATTTCCAATAGCAATGAACGATCTGAAAAAGAAATTAAAATAGGTGTCTTTTTAGAAGATCTTGAACAAATTGGTCAGTTTAAGGAAATTACTTTTTCACCAGATGGGATGTTTCCAGATACAGCAAAAAGTTTTCACAATAAACAATTAAGATCTACACAAAGATTTATAAGTATTTTTGTTAAACAAAAAGGTTTGATGGAAAAATATTCGGATAGAGTAATTTTAGGTATGGCTTACTTTGAATATTTTTATATGCAACAATTAAAGGATAGTGAGAAATCATTAAAAAAATTTAAAGAAAAATATCCTAATGTAGGATCTTCAGCTAAGAGAGATTTAAGAAAACTTTATGGGTTAAGTAAAGCAAAAAAATCAATGAGAGAGGCACTTGGTTTATCCTTAAAAGATAGCCCTGAAACTGCAATTCAAAGATATTACACACTATACAAGCTCCTAAACCAGGCTGAAATTACAACAAATAAATTATCTAAAAATGAAAAATCACTTGCAAAAAGACATAATAAAATATCAAAAGATGTTTCAAAGTTAAAATCTCTGATCGATGATAAGATAAATTATAGAATTCTAGATAAAAAGTTTGATAAAGAATATAAAAAAAATTTCAAATCACTTACAAAAAATCTTAAAAAAAATCTTTACATAAAAGATTATGAACTCTTAAGTTCTTTTATTTTGGAAATTGATAAAATGAAAGACTCAAACTATGCTTCAGTTTTAAGTGGATTAAAAATATCTGAGTTTATTCTTCAAAATATAAAAAAAGATAAATTAATCAAAAAATACGTGCAGGACTTATCTAATGCAAATTTTGATAATTTTAGTCAAAAAGATCTTGAAATATTAGGTGAGGTAACTAAATCAATAAAAAATAACAAAAATATTAAATCTAACGAAATTCAATTAGAAATTTTAAATCTAGAAAATTCAAATATACCAATAAATAATCTTCTTAATATCTATAGAGATGATTTAAATGTTAAAATGGATTTGGTGAATCTGCAATTAGCATCTGCATCTACTATGAAAGATTGGGATTTAAGTGATTGGGCGAATTCATGGAAAAATCCTATTCCTGAAAAGATTGTAAATGAAGCAGGTATAGAAATTTCTTTGTCTGATGAAGAAATTGAGTCAATTAAAGCTCAACTTGCAATGAAAAATTTTAAAGAAATATTAAATCTTGATGACTTTAATTTATTAATACAAAATAATAATAATGATTTTTCACAAATAGCAAATAGTTTAGATTTAAATTCATCTAATTTCGAATTTTCATTCACACTTGATGATTTTGCAAGATCATTTGGAAACACATATGGACTTGATATAAACAATTATTCAGATTTAACTGATTTAGCTAACGCACAACATGGGGCAAACTGGACTGTAGAAGAATATGCTTCAGCTTATCAAGCAAATGTTGATATTGTTAATGCACTCCAATCTGGATCTTTAAGTTCTTTTGATGCTGGACAAATAGCTGCTGCAGCTAATAGCAGTCTTCAAGATGTTGCTGATACAATTAGAGCAGCAACAAGCGCGGGTGTATCTGTTGATTTAGAGGCTACAGCACAAGGCCTTGGCTATGGGAGTTTTGCTGATGCTGTTGCGGCATACAATGCAGAACATGGTACAAATTATACAGAAGCAGAAGCAAGAGAATCTCTTGGTCAATAATTAATGAACAAAGAAAACGCAAGTAAACTCTGGAAAATTATTCAGGAAGCTGGCGATTATTTGGTGGGTCAATTACCTGATCACCCAAATCATCCTAAAGGAAGAAACCCATATGCTCATGTTGCTATTTGTGTGAAAAGCAAATTCAATGCTAGCTATAAAGACATTCCTGATGAAAAATATCAAGATGTAATTAAATACATTGAATTTTTAAAACAAAATCCAAGTTAATTATTGTTTTGGAAAATAATCTTTAAGATCACCCTCTCGGTAAACATCAGCTGTACAGCAATGAAGGCCTCCTCCAAAAGCATATGCATCTCTAAGTTCAACTGGTATAACTTCCATTCCTAATTTATCTAATTGTTCAGCTTGATAGGTTTCACTTTTTTCTACACATACAGTTTTAGGGTCTAAAACTAATACATTCATTGATAACCAAGTTGATGAGTAACATAATGGTGGTGGTTCGTTATGTGCTGGTTGTGCACTGTCTACAATTTCCCAACCATTATCTTCAAATAATTTTCTTTGCTCCTTAGGAAGTCTTCTTTGTGGGTTATTGATAATTAAACCCTCTTTAATGGGTGTAAAAGTTGCATCAATGTGAATTGGATAAGGATCACCCGGAAAGTTAACTGCATGAACTCTATGATCTTTATAATGTCTCTTTAACCAATCAATTCCTTTGAGATTTGTTGTAAATCCATGTTGAACAACTAAGTCTTTTCCAAATCTTAATACATCCGCTGCATCAAATAATGGTTCCTCTTCTGTGGTTACAAAATATTTTTTTTCAGTCCACTCTAATCTTTTTTGGACACCTATTTTATCCGATAAATAATCCTTTCTATAATCTGCATCAGTTAATCTTGGTTTTGGAGCAGACTCGTGTCTCATATTAGGATCTTGATTATAATAATCTTTTAGAAGTGGTCGGTAACATAAATATTCAAACCAACGACAACGATAACTCATAGTTGCCTCTAAAATTTCATTACCTACAGTTAACAAGACATCTCTTGGAGGCATGCAGCCAAACATGGTTTCGGCTTCCCAATCAGGTGTAGAAGTTTTTTGATTAAAATCTATTGGAGTTGGTCGATCAACTTTAATTCCTCTTTTTTCAAGCACGTTTGAAAAATTATCTAAAAGCTGATTTGCTTTATCAACAGTATCTTTTGTTCTTGGTCCAAACTGACCTCGCATATCACTATCTTCAGGAACCTTTGCATCTAATGCTGGCTCTGGTGCTGGTATACAAGTGCCATCCGCTCTTCCAACAATAACATGTTTTAACGGATCCCACTCATTCCAACTATTAACAATAGTTTTATTCTCGCTCATAAAGATTAGTTTTTTATAATATTATGCTCAGGCCCGAAAGGAAATTTTGTAATATTTTCTGCTCCATCTTTACCAATAACCAAAATATCATGTTCCCTATAACCTCCTGCGCCAGGATTACCCTCTGGTATCATTATCATTGGCTCCATTGAAACAACCATGTTTTCTTCTAACACCGTATGAATATCTTCTCTTAATTCTAAACCAGCTTCTCTTCCATAAAAATGAGAGAGCATACCAAATGAATGTCCGTAACCAAAAGTTCGATATTGAAGATAACCAAGCTCAGCAAAAAGTTCATTAAGTTCATGACAAATATCTGAACATTTAACACCTGGTTTAATTAATTCTAATCCACGTTTGTGAACTTTAACATTTGCCTCCCAAGCTTTAAGAGATGCATCATCTGCATGATCTAAAAATAAAGTTCGCTCAAGTGCTGTGTAGTATCCTGAGATCATTGGAAAAGTATTTAAAGATAAAATATCTCCTTTAACTAATTTTCTATTTGTCTTTGGATTGTGAGCTCCATCAGTATTGATACCAGATTGAAACCAGACCCAGGTGTCCATGTACTCTGCATCTGGATAAGTTTTAGCAATCTCTCTTTCCATTCTATCTCTCGATGCTATTGCTACTTCAATCTCTGTGTTATCTTCTCTTATATTTTTAACTATTTCTTCGCCACCAATGTCTGCAATTCTTGCACCATTTCTAATTATATCTATTTCTTCGTTTGATTTAATCATTCTAAGCTTCATTAAATCTTTTGAAACATCGCTAAATACTGAGAAAGTAAAAATAGACCCTATTTTTTCTCTCATATCTAGTGTTACATGATCATTTTCAATTCCAATATTTTTTGGAGGTTCATCTCTTCCAATAATTGAAACAATAGCTCTTAAAAAATTATCTCTTTTCCAATCAGTATAAATAACGTTATCACAGTGAGATCTACGCCATGGTTGACTTGTATCAATGTTAGCTGAAATTGTTGAGATTTTATTTTGAGTAATCACACATCCGTATGGTCTACCAAAAGAGCAATAAATAAATCCAGTGTAATATGCAACGTTATGCATTGAGGTTAAGATGACCATATCAAGACCATTTTGATCCATCAGTGATCTAAGTTTGCTTACTCGATCATTATATTCTTTGTCTGTGAAAGGTAATTTTACTTTTTCACCGTTTTTAAGTTCAAAAAAATCTGGTCGTTCCATGTTAATTTAATGCTATATATCTTTTGTTCCATCTCATTATTAAACTGTAATAAAATATAGATACAAAAAGAAAAAAACCACCGATTATGGTATTTGTAGATGGTACTTCATTAATACCAAATAATGGCAACCAAACCCAAAAAATTCCACCAACAACTTCTGTTAAAGATAATAAAGTCAATTCTGCTGCTGGTATTGCTTTAGATCCTATTGAGTATAAAATTAATCCAAAGCAAACTAGTGTTCCGTGCAAAGAAAATAAAGCTCCGTTATAACTAGACGAAAAGAAAACCAATTTATTTGATAAAATCATAATTGTTGCAAACACAAAACAAAAGAAACCTGCGAAAGCTACAGTTGTGAATTTTGGTGTTTCTTTTCTCCATCTTAGAGTTACAGAAAAAACTGAGAAACCAATAGATGATGTTAAACCAAACACAAAACCAACTAATGATTTTTCACCAGTATTATCAAGAGCCATAATAATTATACCAACTGTTGCAATTATGATTGATATCCAAACATTAAGTGAAATTTTTTCTTTTAAAAATAAAAATGCCAATAATGCTGTAAAAAAAGGCATTGCTGCTAAACAAAGCAAAGTAACTGCAGCACTGGTATTTGTAATTGAATAAATAAATGTAATCATAGCGATCCCCAATCCAGATCCACCGATTACTCCAGATAAACCTATTTTATAATAGTTTTTGTAAAAATTTTTTCCTTCCTCAAAAAATAAATAAAGATTTAATAAAATGAAAATTGTTAAACCTCTGCCAAAAATGTACTGCCAAGGTACCAATTGAGGATTATCCATGTATCGAACTACTAATGGGCCAAACGACCATAATAGACCAGCAAAAAGTACTACAGGAATGGCTATTCTTGGATTTCTCAACTCTAACATATTGAGAAATCTAATTGTAAATAGAATTTTCTACAACAAAAATACGTTTCTAAACTAAATTTTGATTTGAAAGGTTGGGGAAAAAACAATCAACGATCTCTCCTTTTTTAAATTTTGATTTACCTGCTGGTAACAAAACCCAAATATTTGATTTTACAAATGATTTAATTCTAAAAGACTCTTGGCCTTTTAAAATTTCAACATTTATTTTTCCATTTTTAGTTGTGCTTAATTGGCTCTTTACAAATCTTGTGAAATTCCTTTTTTTACTAAATCCATTTGTCAAAATTGCTTTAATAGATTTTTCTTCTGATAATCCTAAAGCATTTAAAATATATGGAATTACAAAAAATCTAAAACATGCGGCTGAGGAAATCGGATTACCAGGGAGTCCAAATATTGCCTTTTCTTTCCCTTTGATTTTTGCAAACATTATTGGTTTTCCTGGCCTTATTGCAGCACTTTTGAAATAGCTTGATAACTTAAATTTTTTAACTACATCAGGTATAAAATCAAACTTACCCGCAGAAACTGCTCCTGAAGTAATAATAATATCATCCTTAGATTTAATTAATTTATTTATTTTTTGTTTAAAAATATTTTGATGATTATCTCTCAATATACTTCCACTTTTAAAATTAAATAAAAAATTTTGATTTAAGTTTTTTATATAGTGAGTATTAGAATTTCTTACCATCCAAATTGGGATATTATCTTTATTTGATATTTCGTTTCCAGTTGAAAAAAATAATATATTAATTTTTCTTTTTACTCTAAATTGTTTTATTCCTAGACTTTTAAAAGCTAAAATATGGTTTGGCTGAACTATTGAATTTTTTTTAATTACAATCTCACCTTTTTTAAAGTCTGAACCAGCAAACCTTACATGGTTATATTTTTTTATTTTTTGATCAATTAAAATATATTTTTTGTTTTTTTTATTCGGGTAAAAATTAATTTGCTCAATGGGAATAATTGTATCAAACCCTTTTGGAATTATTCCTCCTGTCATTATCTCTATTGTATCAAATTTTTTAATTTTTTTCTTTAATGGTTTAGAACCAGCAGCAATTGAGCCAATTATCTTGAATTGTTTTTGGGAATTTTTTTTAATTTGATTTGTATCTTTTGAATTAATCGCATATCCATCAAAAGCAGCATTATCACCAGTTGGATAATTTATATTAGAATAAACATTGCTAGAAACAACTCTATTTAAAGAATTTACGCTATTAATTATCTCATCTTTAATTTTAATTTTTGCTTTTTTTAATATTTTCTTAGATTGCTCGTAACTAATCATTTCAATATTTCTTTAGCTTTTTCTAAATCCTCTTTTGTATTTATATTAAAGAAAGGATCATTATTTGGGAACTCCATATTAATTATTTTAACTCCAACATTATTTGCCCATAACTCTACTTTTCTTTCTCCATCATTTAAGTCCTTTTCTAACCTATCTAGTAATTTTATTGACCATAAGCCAAAAATATTATGTCTTGTATTATTCGATTTAATAAAAAATAAATCACTATCTTTAAAATTAATATTTTTAATGAAATCTTTTAGTATTTGTTTCTTAAAAAAAGGAGTATCCACAGGGAAGGTTGCTATCCACTGGTAATTTCTTTTATTTGTTTTGATCCATTTCATGGCAGATAAAACTCCACATAAAGGACCAAGTCCTTTTTTATAGTCTTTAATTTTAGTAATTTTTTCTGAACTTTGAAAATTTATCGAATTATTTGAGACAATCAAAATCTCTTTAAATTGATCAATTATTTCCGACAATACGTAATCTATTAATAGCTTATTTCCTAGGGTCACTTGTGATTTATCTTCACCAAATCTTTGTGACTTTCCGCCTGCTAGCACTGTGCCTAAAATATTGTTATGATCCATTAACCAAAATATAAAACATTCAAACTTGAATTAAAGAAATTAAATGGACTTAAGAATTTTAGAAATTGCCTCACATACAGAAAACAACAAAGTTCTTGAAAATTACACTCATAAAACTAAACACAAAAATCCATTATGTGGAGATGAAATGGAAATAAGCTTAATTGTTAAAGATGAAGTTGTGAAAGACATGGCATATCAGTGCAAATCATGTGTTTATTGTCAGGCTTCAGTTAGTTTACTATCAAGAAAGATAAAAGAAAAAAAGATAGAAGAAATTAAAGGATTTATTGTAATTGGAGAGCAATTGTTTGATGATGTTAAAATAACTTTAGAGAAACATTGGAAGGATTTCATGGAAATTTTTGATAAAAAAAATCTCTCTAGGAAAGAATGTTTACTATTACCTTTAAGAACAATTGCAAAAGCTCTAAAAATTTAAATGATTAACATTTCAAAACCTATTTTGCAGAAAGCATTAATTGCTGGATTTTTTTCAGCGTTCACAATTGGTGTGCTAACAGTACTTACTTACAAAAGTACTCTTGGCTATTTTATAGCAGGGTCTTTTGGATCTTCCATGGTTTTGTTATTTGGTTTTCCTGAAAGCCCATTTGCTCAACCAAAAAATGTTTTTTTTGGACATCTGATAACAGCTTTAGTTGGTGTGATTTTTGTTCATTTTATTCCACTACCTATTTACATCAATATTGCAGCTGCAGTTGGTATTGGGGTATTTTTAATGATATTATTGAATGTTGTCCATCCACCAGCTGGTGGAAATCCTATAATGGTAATTATAGGTAGTGCCTCTTATGATTATCTAATTAATCCAATAATTTTTGGATGCATTATTATTCTATTATTGGCAATTATTGTTAACAAATATCTTTTGAAAAAAAATTATCCTTTAAAATAATTTAATGAATTCAAAATATAAAGTTACAAAATTTTCTTCAAAAAATTTTAATGATACAGAAGATTTGATATCTATTGAAGAGCCTCTTGAAATTTCTTTGAAATATAAATCAGAAGATAAATGGATTAATCAAAATTTATCTATCACCATGAGGACACCGGGTCATGATGAAGACTTGGTAACAGGTTTTTTATTTAATGAACAAATCATTACATCTTTAAAAGATATTGCTTCTGTTGAAAGTTTTGGTGAAAAAGTTGGCCAATACAACATTCAAAATAAAATCTTAGCAACTTTAACAAATTCAGAAAATGTTAATATAGCGAAAATAAAAAGAGATTTTTTAACCAATTCTTCCTGTGGTGTATGTGGAAAATCTTCATTAGATGCACTTGAGATTTTAAAAAAAAATAAAACTCACGCCTCTGAACCAAAAATTTCAAAAGATATTATAATTCAATCTCCCGACACTTTACGAGAAGCTCAATCAGAGTTCAGCAAAACAGGTGGTATCCATGCAAGTGGTCTCTTTAACACTAACGGAAAATTGATAGATCTAAGAGAAGATGTCGGAAGACACAATGCTTTAGACAAGCTTATTGGTTGCACTCTAAAAAATAGTAAGCTAGATCCAAAAACTCAATTTATTACATGCTCTGGAAGACTTAATTTTGAGTTAGTTCAAAAGGTTTTAATGACAGATATTGGTATAATGATTGGTGTTGGTGCGCCAACAAGTCTTGCCATAGATTTAGCGAATAAATTTGACATAACCCTTATAGGTTTCGTAAAGAGGGATAGTTTTAATATTTACACAAATAACAAAAAAGTTATTGTGAACTAAATAATATAGAGAAAAGGGTATTTGTGTCAAAAAACATAAGTAATTTATCTGGAAGAATTGGCTTAAAAGACAATTTATTTAAGCAAATTTCAGAAAATACACTAAGCGATAAACCGCAAGATATCAAAGAAATTGCTAAAAAACATAACCTTGGGGTTTCAACACTTCATGGAGCTGAATCATTTTATGAATTTTTAAGACCATCTCATAGAGAAAAGAAAGCTTTTGTTTGCAATGGTAGTGCATGCATGTGCGCTGGCACACAAGAGAAGTTAAAAGATACTTTAAAAGAAAAACTTGGTGACGATAAAGTTGGAGAAATGTTTTGCCTGGGACATTGTTATGAAAACCATGCATTCCATTATGATGGAGAAAATTATGCTGGGAAGGATATAGAAAAAATTGACCAAATAATTAAAGGTGAAGAAATTAAACAAGAGAAATTTTTCTCAAAAAGTTTTGCCACAACAAGTTTCTTAATGGATGATAAACTTTCATCAACTGACCAATTTAAAGATCAATTAAATAAATTTTTAAAAACTGATAAAAAAGAAATTGTTAAATCACTTTTAGATTCTAATTTAACTGGTAGAGGTGGCGCGGGGTTTCCAACAGGAATGAAATGGGATTTTTGTAGTAAAGCAAAAGGAGAAAAAAAGTACGTTATCTGCAATGCAGATGAAGGTGACTCTGGTGCTTTTTCAGATAGATATTTATTAGAAGACCAGCCTCTAAAAGTTATTTTTGGAATGGTAATGTGTGGATTTGTAATAGGAAGCGATGAGGGAGTTTTATATATTCGTGGAGAATATCCAAAATCTATAGAAGCCATCAATGGAAGTATCAATGAACTTAAAAAGTTAGGTCTTTTGGGTGAAAATATTTTAGGAACCGATTTTTCTTTTGATCTTGGAATTTGTATTGGTCAAGGTGCTTATATTTGTGGAGAAGAAACAGCTTTGATTGCATCTATTGAAGGAAGAAGGGCAGAAGTTGATGTTAGACCGCCTTTTCCTGTTACAGAAGGATTATATAAAAAACCAACTGTTGTTAACAATGTTGAAACTTTAGCAGCTGCTACAGGAATTTTAATAAATGGTTCTGAAAAATTTTCATCTGTAGGAAATAAAAAATCTGCAGGAACTAAATTGGTTTGTTTGGATAGTTTCTTTAACAACCCAGGTGTTTATGAAATTGATATGGGAACGCCGATGAAAAAAATATTTAATGAAATTGGTGGAGGATACAAAGAACCATTAAAAGCTTTTCAAATTGGTGGGCCACTTGGTGGTGTGGTTCCATTAAGTGAAATAGAAAATCTGAATTTAGATTTTCAGGAGTTTACTGCAAAAGGTTTCATGTTGGGTCATGCTAGTGTGGTGAGTATTCCTAAAGATTTTTCTATGGCTGAATACATTCATCATCTATTTGAATTTTCTGCAGAAGAATCATGTGGAAAATGTTTCCCTGTAAGACTTGGATCTTACAGAGGTAAAGAAATGTTTGACCAAGCTAAAAAGAAAACTGCAAAAATACCTTTGAAATTGCTTGAAGAATTGCTTGTTACAATGAAAAAAGGTTGTTTATGCGCTTTATGCGGAGCTATTCCCACTCCTATTCAAAACATCCTAAAATACTTTGGGGATGAAATGAAAAATGATATGGTTAAAGATAATTAATGAGTTCAGAGAAAAGAAAAATTGCTTATATTGACGGAAAACCGTATGAAATCGGTCCAAATCACTCGTCTATTTTAAAATTTGTAAAAAGTTATGTAGGTGAAAAAAAAGTTCCTACCTTATGTGATGATCCAAATTTAGCACCTTATGGAGCTTGTAGAGTGTGTTCGGTCGAAGTTGCTTTAGAAAAAGATGGTCCTACAAGAGTAGTAGCTTCTTGCCATACTCCAGTTGCTGAAAATCAACACATATTTACATCAAATGAGTCTTTGAAAGATCTTAGAAAAAATATTGTTGAATTAGTATTAACAGATCACCCTATGGAATGTGATACTTGTGAGGTAAATAATAATTGTGAATTACAAACAGTAGCAAACGATTTAGGAGTATCTGATCACAGATATAACAGTCCAAAACAACATAAAGGAATTCCAAGAGATACATCTCATGATTACATGAGAATGAATTTAGACAATTGTATAAATTGTGGAAGATGTGTCAGAGCTTGTGATGAAATTCAAGGTTCATTCGTTTTAACAATGAGTGGAAGAGGATTTGAATCAAGAATAACAACTGATAACGATATGATGTTTGGAGATAGTTCGTGTGTTTCTTGTGGTGCTTGCGCTCACACTTGTCCAACAGATGCTATCTCAGATGTTTTTCAATCAAAGTCTGCTGCAGTAGATAAAAAAGTTAGAACAACTTGTTCATACTGCGGTGTTGGTTGTAATTTAGAGGCTTCAATTAAAGATGATAAAGTTGTAGCTATTGATACTCCAAAACAAACAGAAGTTAACGCTGGACATACGTGTATTAAAGGAAGATATGCGTTTAGTTTTTATGATCATCCGGACAGATTAAAAACACCTTTAATTAAAAGAAATGGAAAATTTGAAGAAGCTTCTTGGGATGAAGCTTATGATTTTATCAAAAAGGAAATGAACAGAATTACAAAAGATAATGGTCCAGATGCCTTTGCTGGAATTTCCTCTGCGAGATGTACGAATGAAGAAAATTATGTTTTCCAAAAAATGATTAGAGCTGCAGTTGGAACTAACAGTGTAGATTGTTGTGCAAGAATTTGTCATTCACCAACAGCTTGGGGAATGCAACAAACTTTTGGAACAGGAGCAGCGACTAACTCTACAGAAGATATTTATCATGCAGATTTATTTTTAGTCATTGGAGCTAATCCAACTAATGCTCATCCTGTAACAGGTGCCAAAATAAAACAGCAAGTGATGAAAGGTAAAAAACTAATTGTTCTAGATCCAGTAACAACTGAGCTTGCGAAACTTGCTGATTATCACATTAAACTAAGACCTGGAACTAACGTTGCAGTTCTAAATATGATGTTACATTTTATTATAAAATCAAAACTTTATAATGCAGATTTTGTAAGAGATAGAACTGAAGGTTTTGATAATTTCTTAAAAGAGATTGAAAGACAGGATGTAGATCAACTAGCAAAAGTAGCTGGAGTAGATAAACAATTAGTTAAAGAAGCTGCAATTGCATATGCAACTGCTAGAAATTCAATGGAGTTTCATGGATTAGGAGTTACTGAACACGAACAAGGTTCAAAAACAGTAATGCTAATTGCAGATCTAGCAATGATTACTGGAAACATTGGAAGAAAAGGTGTTGGGGTTAATCCTTTAAGAGGCCAAAACAATGTTCAAGGTGCAGCAGATATGGGATGTCAACCACACCAGGGTGCTGGGTATTTTCCTGTAGCTGATGAAAAACATCAAGAATTTTATACCGAAAAATATGGAGTAACACATCCGACTAAACCAGGATTAAAAATTCCTCAAATGTTTGAAGCTGCAATAGATAAAGAGCTTAAAGGTTTATGGATTATTGGTGAAGATATAGTTCAAACTGACCCTAATAGCGCTCATGTTATAGAGGCTATGAACTCATTAGAGCTTCTAGTTGTTCAAGAAATATTTATGAGTGAAACTGCAAAATTAGCGACAGTTGTTCTACCAGGTACAACTTTCTTGGAAAAAGATGGAACTTTTACAAATACTGAGAGAAGAATTCAAAGAGTGAACAGAGCTGTGCCTCCTCTACCAGGCACTAAACCTGATGGATTAATTGTAACTGAAATGATGCAAAAATTGGGTTTTGACCAACCAACTTATGACGCTGATCAAGTTCTAGAAGAGATTGCTGATATCGTTCCTTTCTTTAAGGGAGTTACTAGAGAGAGACTTGGAAAATTTGGATTACAATGGCCAGTTCAAGAAGATGGAACTGATACTAAAATTTTACATACTGAAACTTTTAAATTAGGTAAAGGTAGACTTAAAAACTTTGATTGGAAAGAGTCATCAGAAATTGAAGCTAATAAAAAAGATTATCCTTTAATTTTAACAACAAGTAGAGTTTTACAACATTACAACGCCGCAACAATGACTAGAAGAACAAAAAATATAAATATTATTGATGAAGATGTTTTATTAATTCATCCTAAAGATGCTGAGTACAGAGATCTAAATACAGGTGATATTGGAAGACTTTATTCAGGTAGAGGTGAAGTTGCCCTTAAAGTAGAGGTGACAGATAAAGTTAAAGAAGGAATAGTGTTTACTACATTCCATTTCCCAGAACATATGGTTAATATGGTTACAGGTCATGGTAAAGATGAAGAAACAATGTGTGCAGAATACAAGGTATCTTCTGTTGAAGTGCAAAAAATCTCAAATCAATTTAAAACAGAAGTTAAACCAAAAGAAAATCAAGCTGAAGTTAGTTAATTAAAATGACCATTGGTTGGCATTTTGATAATACTTATTCAAAGTTATCAAATACTTTTAAAGAAAATATTAAACCAACTCCTGTTCATGATCCTGAATTGGTAATTTTAAATGAGGAACTAGCATCTACTTTAAATTTAGATTTTTCAAAAACAGACAAAAGAAAATTAGCAGAAATATTTTCTGGTAACTTCATACCGGAAGAAACTAATACCATAGCGCAAGCATATGCGGGTCATCAATTTGGACACTTTACTATGTTAGGAGATGGTAGAGCAGTTTTATTGGGTGAGCATTTAGTTAACAATGATAGTCGTTTTGACATTCAGTTTAAAGGTTCAGGAAGAACTTCTTTTTCTAGAGGTGGTGATGGAAGAGCGGCTCTGGGTCCTATGCTTAGGGAATATATTATCAGCGAAGCGATACATTCATTAAATATTCCAACTACCAGAAGCCTTGCTGTAGTAAAAACAGGAGAAAAAGTTGTAAGAGAAAATCTTTTACAGGGTGCTATATTAACAAGAGTTGCATCAAGTCATCTTCGAGTCGGAACATTTCAATATATTGCAGCAACTCAAAACATTGAAAATTTAAATATTTTAATCGACTACACAATAAACAGGCATTATCCAGAAATTAAAAAATCAAATTCAAAAGCTTTAGACTTATTAAATCTTGTTATGGAAAAACAATGTCAGTTAGTAATCAATTGGATGCGAGTTGGATTTATTCATGGAGTTATGAATACTGATAACATGGCAATCTCAGGGGAAACCATCGATTATGGTCCTTGTGCATTTATGGACCATTATGATCCAAAAACTGTATTTAGCTCAATCGATAAATTTGGCAGATACGCCTTTTCTAACCAGCCACCAATTACAAAATGGAATTTAGCAAGATTTGCAGAATGTTTAATTCCTCTAATTGATAAAAATGAAGATACTGCAATAAAATTAGCATCAGATTTAATAGATAATTTTCAAAATATTTATGAAGGTAAATGGTTAAATATGATGAGAGATAAGCTTGGTTTATTTGGTGAGGATAAAAATGATAAAAAATTAATTAATGATTTGTTTAATTGGATGGAGAAAAATAAAGCAGATTATACAAATACTTTTTGTAATCTAATGGATATCAATTCTGATGAAGTCTACAAAAATAATGATTTTATCAATTGGAAAAATGAATGGAAAAAAAGATCTCAATTAAATAATTCAACAAAGGACAAACAAACTAAACTTATGAAATCAAATAATCCAACTGTTATTCCTAGAAATCATAAAGTAGAGGAAGCTTTAGCTGAAGCAGACAAAGGAAGTTTAGATAAAATGAAAAAGTTATTAGCCATTTTAAAAAATCCTTATGACAATCAGAATAATATTGAAGAATATAAAGCACCTGCTCCGTCGAGTAATGAAAAATATCAAACTTTTTGTGGAACTTAAATTATAAAACGTAGGGCTCTGGCCTAGCAGTTTTACCCAAAACTCTCTCAACTGCAAAATCACTTATATCAATTGTTTGGTATGATCCTGTTGTGATTAATTCAGTTAAGGCTCTACCGATACCTGGTGCCTGCATTAATCCTCTGCCTGTAAATCCAGAAGCCATGTAAACATTATCATATTTTGGATGCTTACCAACTACTGCATTGTTATCCAATCTATTACAATCATAGTAACCTGCCCATCCACCAGTTAACTTTAATTCTTCAAAGGCAGGTATTCTCTTAGCAAGAGCTGGCCAAACTAATTCCTCAAAATCATTCCAAGCTGGTTCCAAATCATCTGCATCAAATACAGAAATAGGTGATCCTGCTAAATATTCACCACCTTCTGGTCTCCAATAAACACCCGTTGTTAAGTCTCCGCTTAGTGGCATCTCATTTATATATGTTGGGCATTTTACTCTAAACACTGTATGCTTTTGAGGAACAACAGGAATATCTTCTAACAATTCTTTTGTCCAGCAACCAGCTGCAGAAACAATTGTTTTAGCATTTATTTCAGAAATACTTTTTACGTCACCTTTAATAAATTCTGCTCCAAGCTCTATTGCTTTACTTTTAAGAGCGCTATGAAACATAAATGGATCAATCCATCCTTCACTTTGATTATCCGTATAAGTTGCTGTCTCTATCCCTTCACTATTTACATAAGGGAAAACCTTAGATAATTCTGACCCTTTAATATTTTTAGTTCCTGCATCACATTCTTTATGATTTTCTAATGCTCTATATTGTTCTTCAGCGTGTTCAGGACCAAACATTAAAAGATATCCATTGGTTACCATACTAGCTGTTGGATTGGGATTTTTTTCTGTTTTTAATAATTCTGGTATTTGAAAAATAAATTCTCTTGCAAATTTTCCTAATAAAATATTTTCTTTTTGGAAAAATTGTCTTCTAAAACCACCTAAAGATAATGGGAATGAAGCTGTTTTATAAGTAGGATCTCTCTCAATAACTTTTACTTTTCTGCCTTCTTTAGATAAAAAATAAGCGGTTGCCGCCCCTATTATTCCACCACCAACTACTACAACATCATCCATATCTAATTTAACATAATTAAGCTAGTATTCAGAATTAGTGCAAAGCTACACCAAAGTAAATATGGAATCATTAGGTATGCACTCAACATCTTGACGCGTTTAAACCTCAAAATAAGATTAATTATCAATGCTATTAATATGATTAATACTAAAAGAGCCAAAGCCATATTGTGGAAAACAAAGAAAACTACACTCCAAGTTGTATTGAATACTAAATGAATAAAATAAATATAGACAGTATTCATATCTCTATTTTTTGTATGCCAGTAAAGCCATATTGCAACTGTCATCAATGTATACAAGGTGGTCCAAACAGGTCCAAATATCCAATCTGGTGGATTAAATGTTGGTTTGTTTAATAATGAGTACCATGGCTCTTTAAATGTAATGGTAGCTAAACCGCCAATCAATGAAGCAGTGAATGTAATAGCAAGAAACAATATAAATGTTAAAAATTTATTTTTAAACATGTAAGATATATACATAACAAAAAATGAGTAAAAAAACTATTTGGATTACTGGCGGTAGTACTGGTATTGGAAAAGCTTTAGCAATTAAATTTGCAAGTAAGGGATGGAACGTTGCTATATCTGCAAGAAGAGCTGCATTACTAAATGAGCTTTCAAATTCTTATGAAAATATTTCAAGTTTTCCTTTAGACGTAACAGATAAGGAAAAGTGCAAAGAAGTATTTAACGAAATTAAAAACAAATATGAAAATATAGATATTTGTTTTTTTTCAACTGGAACATGGGATCCCAAAAAAGAAAAAGATATAGATGTCGAACAAATGGAAGATGTCTTTAAAGTAAATTTTTTTGGAACTGTGAATAGTATCAAAGCAGTTGAACAATACTTTAGAGATAAAAAAAATGGTATAATAACAATTGTTTCCTCAATTGCAGGATATAGGGGGTTACCCAATTCAACTGGATATGGACCATCTAAATCTGCATTAAATAACTTAGCTGAAAGTTTGTACTTTGATTTTAAAAGGTACAATGTTCGCGTTTGTTTAGTATCTCCTGGATTTATTAAAACGCCAATGACAGATAAAAATGATTTTAAAATGCCTTTTTTAAAAACTCCTGAGTATGCTGCAGATCAAATTTATGAAGGTTTAGTTAACAAAAATATATTTGAAATACATTTTCCAAAATCACTTACAATCACATTAAAACTATTGAGTTTTTTACCGAGTAAAATTTATTTTGGTTTAGTTGGAAAACTAACGAAATACCAAAAAAAATAGTTAATCTTTAACAAATACAACTGTCAATTCAGCTACTTTAAAACCAAATTTAGTCATTGTTGCTCTATTAATTGCAACTCTATCATCTTGTTTAAAAATCCAATCATCGAAAGTTATTTTTAATTCTTTACCTTTAACTGGAACTAATAAAACATATTCAAATTTAAATGCTGGTCCATAAGAATATCCTATTGCTTTACCTACAACATCTCCTGCTGTTCCTTCGTAATTATGCTCATCAATTTTATTTATTGTCCATTCTCGGTCTTGAACTTCACCATCATCCCAATTAAATTTTTCTTTAAGAATTAATTGCTTTCCATCCCAGGTTCCATTTAAATCTGCAGAAAATTGTCTTGTAACTTTTCCTGATCTATTTTGCAGAACACCCCAGGCCTTAACATTCCCAGATAAGTATTCCTCAATAATTAATCTTGGTTCTTTGTCTTTAAAGTCTTCTGGTTTCATAGCACTATTATTTGAGCAACTTGTAATTAAGAATAATGAAATTATCAATGAAATTGACTTAATTATTTTTATATGTCGCATAAATATCTCCATTATTTTTATTTGTTTTGCATTGAAAATTGTATCAGATCAATATTTTTTGACTTAAATCCAGCTTCACAATATGAAAGATAAAACTCCCACATTCTTTTAAATGTTATATCAAAACCTTGATTTTTTATTAAATCCCATTTTTTTAAAAACTCATTTCTCCATATAGCTAATGTATTTGCATAATGGTCAGCATAAGAAATGTATGAATTTATAGTTAAGCCATTATCAGAAACGTAACGATTAATACTATTTTTATTTGGTAAAAAACCACCAGGAAAAATATATTTTTGAATAAAATCTTGTTTATTTTTATATCTATCAAATAACCTATCATCGATAGTAATTGCTTGAATAGCTGCTTTACCGTCATCAGATAAGTTGTTTTTAATAGTTTTAAAATAACCCTCTAAATAATTTTGACCAACAGCCTCAATCATCTCTATAGAGGCAATTGAATTGTATTTACCTTTAAGATCTCTGTAATCTTTTATTTCAATATTTACTTTTTCGTTTAAACCACAATTAAAAATTCTTTCTTTTGCATATTCAAATTGTTTTTTTGATATTGTAATACAGTCTAGTTTGACATCGTATTTTTTACCTAAGTACTCAGCAAAACCTCCCCAACCACATCCTATTTCTAAAACTTTGTCACCATTATTTGGTTTAATTAGATCAATTAATTTTTGATATTTATTATTTTGAGCATCAGAAAGATTTTTCGAGTTATCATCAAAAATAGCACTAGAGTAAGTGAGTGTATCATCTAACCAAAGAGAAAAAAAATCATTACCTAGATCATAATGTTTAGCAATATTTTCTTTGCTTCTACTTTTTGTATTTTTGATTACTTTATTTTTTACAAAATTAATTATTGGAAAATCGAGAAGGCCTGAGAATCTATATATGACTTCTATATTTCTTGCAGTTAATTCAATTAAATTTGATAAGTTGTCAGTTTCAAATTCACCTCTCATATAGCTCTCAGCAAATCCAATACTACCACCTCTAATTAAATTATAATTAAAATTTGGTTTTTTAATTGAAATATTTGCATGCAATTTTTCATTTGGATTTCCAAACTTGAAAATTTTTCCATTATGTGTAGTGAGCTCAAGATAACCATGACTTATTTTATTAAGAAATTTAAAAACAAATTTATCTGCAGCGTTATTTAAAAACATTAATTTTCTACCGTTAAATTATTTTTAATTTTAAATTTTTTCTTAATAAATTTAATTCCTTTAATCCATAATTTAAACGCTTCAAAATGTATCGCAGAGATAATTTTAAATGTCATTAAAGGGTGTTTAAGATAAGAATTCATTAAGTTTTTGCTTGTCAAATCAGATCTTTCACCATCTTGTGATGCAAAAAGAATTTTTCCTTCTTGATCATATTGATCAATTACAACTGACAACTTCTGCTCTGGATTTAATATCCTAAAAAAATAATTACAATCCATTTCAATAAATGGTGAAACATGAAATTTCTTTGAGCAATTATTTTGAATTAATTTATTTTGTCCCTCTACTTTAAAAACGTAAGTATGTTGCTCACCAAATGTATTCTTAACCTCATATAAAATAGAAATTAAATTATCATTTCTATCATATACAAAAAAAATACTTAGTGGATTAAAAACATAACCAAATATTCTTGGATAGCATAAAAGTTTAACTTTTATGTTGTCAGTACTGATTTCGTTATTAATTAGATTTTTTTTTACCCACTCAAAAAGAGATGATCCATCACGATCACCATGATCTTTCTCATAAAAACTTATAAGATTAAATTTATTTAATGAAAAAAATTTTAATTTATCATTAAGCTCATTTAGCTCTGATAGATCTATAAATAATGAAAATACTTTATATTTAAAAAAATGTTCTTTTGGCTTAAATCTCTTATGGATTACATTTCCATTATATATACAAGAACTAATCATTAAGGTTTTTCAGCATTTCAATGGATGATTTTATTCCATCTTCATGAAATCCGTAACCAAAATAACTGCCACAAAAAAGTAAATCTTTTTGATTTTGTATTTTAATAAGCTCTGATTGAGCATCTAATGCTTTTTGATCGTAATATGGATGTGTAAATTTTACTTTTCTCAATATTTTTTTCTCATCGATATTGAAGTAAGGATTTAGTGTTAAAAAAATATTTTCATCACACTTTAAATTTTGTAACAAATTTAACCAGTATGTAATTGAATTTTTCTCTAAATTCTTATCATCTATTGATGAATTCCAAGAAGACCAAGCTTTTTTATTTTTCGGCATGACACGCTGATCAGTATGTATGTAAGCTATATTTTCTTTGTAGCTAAAATTTGAAAGAATATTTTTCTCATCCTCAGTTGGATTTTCAATTAAATTTAAAGCTTCATCAGCATGCGTTGCCAAAACTACTTTATCATAATCAAAGAATTCGCTTTCTCCACCATAATATAAATCTAATCCTGATGATTTTCTTTTTATTTTTGTAACTTTATAATTTTTATAATGCTCACCACTTATTTGAGAAAGTATTTTACTTACATAAGTTCTGCTTCTATTAGATACTGTGTACCACTGTGGTCTATTTTTTAATTTGAACAAACCATGATTTTTAAAAAATCTCAAAAAAAAACTAATTGGCATTTTGCTTGCTTCATATGGGGGCATAGACCAAATTGCAGATACCATTGGTATTATATGATAATCAACAAATGTTTTAGATAATTTATTAATTTTTAAATATTCACCTAAAGTAATTTTGTCACTAGATATAGTTACTTGATCACTTTTTTTATAAAATTTTATTAAATCAAAAAACATCTTTAAGAACTCAATGTTAAATAAATTTGATTTATTGGAGAAAATCCCACTAAACCCTTTTCCGCAATATTCAAAATTGGTATTATCTACTGAAACTGAAAAAGACATATTACTTTTTTCAATTTGAATATCATTTTCCTTAAAAAAATTAATTAAATTTGGATAAGTTTGAAAATTAAAAACAATAAAGCCAATATCAACTGAAACTTTTTTTTCATTAAAAAATAAATCTATAGTATGAGAATGTCCACCAAAATGGTCTTCTCTTTCAAAAAGATCTACATGATGTTTTTTAGATAAGTAATAAGCAGCACTTAGTCCAGAAATTCCTGACCCAACGACGGCAATTTTCATTAATTGTTATGCTGCATCTTCTTTAAACTCATCCATACTTGGACAAGTGCAAAAAATATTTTTATCTCCATATACATTGTCAACTCTTGCAACTGGAGGCCAAAATTTATTTGCTTTTAAGAATTTTGCTGGATACGCAGCTTGCTCTCTTGAATATTTATGATTCCATTCATCTGAAGCTAATTCAATATCAGTGTGAGGTGCATTTTTAATAGGGTTATCTACTTTGTCAAACTTGTCTGACTTGACCATATCTATTTCTTTTTTAATGCTAATCAAAGTGTCACAAAATCTATCCAGTTCAGATAAACTCTCACTCTCTGTTGGTTCTATCATCATTGTTCCAGCAACTGGCCATGACATTGTTGGTGCATGAAATCCATAATCTATTAATCTTTTAGCTATATCTTCTTCTGAAATGCCTGTTTCGCTTTTAATTGATCTAATATCAATAATGCATTCATGAGCTACATTACCATTTGAACCTTTATAAAGAATTGGGTAATGGTCTTTTAATCTATTTGCTATGTAATTTGCATTTAGGATTGCAATTTGTGTTGCAAGTTTTACACCTTCGGATCCCATCATCTTAATGTACATCCAAGAAATTGATAAAATGCTTGAGCTTCCCCAAGGAGCTGCTGAAACGGCACCTATTCCACTTGCAGGTCCACAATCTTTTACGACTGGATGATTTGGTAGATAAACTTGTAAATGTCTTTTACATGCGATAGGTCCCATCCCAGGTCCTCCTCCACCATGCGGAATACAAAATGTTTTATGCAAATTTATATGACAAACATCAGGACCAAAATTTCCTGGTTTTGCAACTCCAACAAGTGCGTTTAGGTTTGCTCCATCCATATAAACTTGACCACCATGTTCATGAATTACTTCACATATATCTTTAATTTTTTCCTCAAATACACCATGGGTTGATGGGTAAGTTACCATTAAAGCACCAAGATTGTCTGAATGCAATTCTGCTTTTTTCTTTAAATCTTCAAAGTCAACATTTCCCTCTTTATCACAGTCAACAACTACAACTTTCATTCCAACCATCTGTGCACTTGCTGGATTAGTTCCATGTGCTGAGCTTGGAATTAAACATATATTTCTATTTTCATCCCCTCTATCTAAATGATACTTTCTTATTACCATTAAGCCAGCATACTCACCTTGGGCTCCCGCATTTGGCTGAAGTGAAACACCAGAAAAACCGGTAATAGATCTTAACCAATTTTTAAGATCTGTGAACATTTCTCTATATCCCTCCATCTGTTCGACGGGTACGAATGGATGGGGCTCAGCCAATTCTCTCCACGAAATAGGTATCATTTCTGCAGTAGCATTTAATTTCATAGTACATGAACCTAGAGCGATCATTGTTCTGTTAAGAGCTATATCCTTATCCTCTAACTTTTTAAGATATCTAAGCATTTCTGTCTCTGAATGATATAAATTAAAAACAGGGTGTTCCAAATATTTTGAAGTTCTTAATAAATTTTTTGGAAGATTTGGTAGACTAACAGTAGGATCCTCTTTTTTAATTGATTCTGCAGCATTAAATATTTTTAGTAATTGATTTACTCTGTATACATTTTTTCTTTCGTCGAATGAAACAGACAGCATTTCTGAATTTACTTTTCTAATATTAACTTTTTGGTCCAAAGCATTTTTGAAAATCTGATCAGTCTTTTCTTTGGTGATAATAGTAACAGTATCAAAAAAATAATCTGAGTATAATTCATATCCAGATTGTTTTATTTTATCTGCAAAATTTTTTGCTAATTGAGATACTCTTTCAGAAATACTTTTAATTCCATCTGGTCCGTGATAAATAGCATATGCTGCCGAAACAATCGCTAGTAAAGCTTGAGCAGTACAAATATTACTTGTAGCTTTGTCTCTTCTAATGTGTTGCTCTCTAGTTTGTAAAGACAATCTATAAGCCTTGTTTCCATGTCTATCCACCGAAACCCCAACGATCCTACCTGGCATAGATCGCTTATATTCATCTTTTGTTGCAAAAAAGGCTGCATGAGGTCCTCCATAACCCATTGGAATACCAAATCTTTGGGAGCTACCGACTGCTATATCAGCTCCAAGTTCTCTTGGTGTTTTTAACATAGACAAGGCAAGGAGATCACAAACTAAAATTGCTTTTCCATTTTTTTTATGAATTTTACTTATGGCCTCACTAGGATCTTTGATATCACCTAAAGTTCCTGGATATTGTAAAACTCCGCAAACAATATCTTCTTTTAGCTGCTCTAGAACTTTATCCTCATTTCCAACAAGTACTTTAAGACCCATTGGCTCTGCTCTAGTTTGAATAACATCAATTGTTTGTGGATGGCAATTCTCTGAAACAAAAACTAAATTACTTTCACTTTTATTAAGTCTATGACTTAAACCCATAGCTTCAGCAGCCGCTGTTCCTTCGTCAAGTAAAGAGGCATTTGCTATATCCATGCCTGTAAAATCAACAATCATTTGTTGAAAGTTTAATAGCATCTCTAATCTACCTTGAGCTACTTCAGGCTGATAAGGTGTATATGATGTATACCATCCAGGATTTTCTAATATATTTCTTAAAATTACGTATGGTGTGTAGGTCCCATAATAACCCATCCCTATAAAATTTGAGTAAATTTGGTTTTTTTTTGAAATTGCTTTTAATTTTCTTAAAGCTTCATATTCTGAGTTTGGTTCACCGATATTTAATTCACCTTTAAACTGAATTTTTTCTGGAATGGTACTATTAATAAATTCATCTAATGACTTAAAGTTAAGATCTTTAAGCATTTTTTCTTGATCCCTTTCAGATGGACCTATGTGTCTTCTAATAAAATCTTTTTGTGAATTATGTAACATTAGCTTGATGTCTCCTTTGCAAATTTATCGTATTCTTCTTTGTTCATTAAAGTATCTAGCTCAGATGTGTCTTTAATTTTCAATTTAAAAAACCATGCACTACCTTCAGGGTCCTCATTAATTTTGGCAGGATCATCTACTATAGACTGATTGGTATCTACCACTTCACCACTAACTGGAGTATAAACATCACTAGCAGCTTTAGTAGATTCTACTACTCCTGCAGTACCATTTTTTTCAACATTAGATCCTTTTTCAGGAAGTTCTGCAAAAACTATGTCTCCAAGCATTTCTGTTGCATGTTTTGTAATTCCTATTGTGGCTACATCTCCCTCCAAAGTAATCCACTCATGTTCTTTAGAAAATTTTACTTCACTCATTAATTTACTCCTTTCACATAATTTTTTTTATAAAATGGTAATGCACAAACACTTGCCGGATGTTTTTTCCCTCTTACCTCAAGCAAAATTTTAGTATCAATTTTTGAAAACTTTTTATTTACATAGCCCATCGCTATAGGACCGTTTACACTTGGTCCAAACGTCCCGCTAGTTATCTCGCCAATTTGTGTATCCGTATCATCAAAAATTTTAGTTTTTTCTCTAGCAATCAATCTACCTTCAGGTTTAATACCTACTCTTAATTGATTTGCTCCATCCTGCATTTGATTCATAATTTTTTTCGATCCAATAAAACCTCCATTTAATAATCTATGTTTTGAGATTGCCCATCTAAGGTTTGCCTCAACTGGTGTTTTATTAATATCTAATTCGTGACCATATAAACATAATCCAGCTTCTAATCTCAAGGTATCTCTTGCCCCAAGTCCTATAAGTTGTGCTCCCTTTTGTATTAAATTTTCAACAAATTTTTCAGCTTTGTCGTTAGAAATTGAAATTTCAAATCCATCCTCGCCTGTATAACCTGATCTTGTGACAAATAATTTTTGATTATCAGAATCGAACCAATTTCCTGTCATAAAATTTAATTGATCAATCCCATTTATAACTGAGTTTAAAATTTCAGCAGACTTAGGTCCTTGAATTGCTATCAAAGATCTATTGTTATCTAAATTCATTTTAAATTTCGAACCTAGTAAATTAGATAAAATTTCAAAATCTTTATCTTTGCACGCTGCATTTAAGATAATTAAATACCCCTCCTCTATTTTAGTAATAATTAAATCATCATAAATTCCAGCATCTTCATTCATTAAAAAACTATACTTAGAGCAGTTTTGCTTTAAATTTTTTAAATCTAATGGAAAAATTTTTTCTAATTCTTCAGTTAAGCTTTCATAACCATATATGAATAGCTGACCCATATGAGATACATCAAATATTCCAGAATGGGATCTTGTGAATTTATGCTCTTCAATAATACCTTTGCTGTACTGAATGGGCATTTCATAGCCAGCAAATTCAACAAACTTAGCATTGTTGCTTTGATGAAGTTTATTCAGTGATGTTTTTTTAATTTCCATATTAACTCTTCTTTAACCCCTCTGTCTTGGTGCCTGAGAGTTTTGCTCCTTCGGCGAGAATTTAATCTCTTTCCAGAGTTAATATGTACGGTCCTTTTGCCTGAGAGATTATTGGGTATTTGCTCCTTCGGCAGGTTTGATAAGCAATTAAATTAGCTCCTAACCATTCTCCCGTTATAATTAAGCATTTTAACTTAATAAAAAAAATATTATATATTAATTTTACAAAAATATCTATAGGTCAAATAGTGTTATCTGGTGCGGTCTAATTATGAAATGGAAATATAAAACTCTCAAGTTGTAAATATTTTAAATTGAGTCAATGGATATGAAATTAAATTATTTATTTTTTTTGATATATTTTTTATCAAAGTCTAACTTAAACTTTATATATGAGAAAAATTAAAATTTTTATAATTTTATTATTTTTTTTTATTACAAATATAAGCCATGAACTAATGGCAAAAGAAAAAAATTGTTTTTATTGTAAAGAATATGAATATTTAAAAGACTGGCCTGTAGAAAAAAGACCAAGTGCATTTATTTATGAAAAAATAAATTATCCAAAAGATATGTTTATAAAAGAGACCTTAAAAAACAGCTTATTTATTAAAAAAAGAGCAAGTGAAAAAGTTTATCATAGGTTTATCAAATCAAAAAGTGGTTTAAAAAAATATCAACATTTAATGATAAAGGATTCTGCTTATTTTGAAGCAATGTTTAACGAAACTTTAAATGAAAGAGGAGCAAGTGTTGAAAGTTTAGAAAACTTAAAAAAAGCACGTGACGCAATTAGACAAAGCTTAAAAATTCCACCAAATGCAAAATCATCTGAGGCAGTTTATAAATTTTGGGCAACTGGAAAAATGATGACTCAAATATATAAAAAAAACAAAAAAGATAAAAAAAAGAAAAAATTAATTAAAAATAAGGAGCTATCTAAAAGAATTAAAATATTAGAGGACCTAAAAAAACAAATAAAGATTACAAAAATCAACGCACAAAGGGCTGCAACAATTGAAGCAGATAAATCAATAAATGAATAAATTAAGATTTATAGTTTTTGCAATATTGTTTTTTAGTTCAAAATTATATGCTGAAAATTATGTTAATAATATATCAGGAATATCAAACTTGGCTGAAAATACTGTAAAAGCAGCAGCTTTACAAATGGACACGGACACAAATAAAGTTCTAGAAAACTTAAACAATGAATTACAAAACTTATCCTCTGCAAATGACAATATTGAAATAGCGCTCGAAACATCTATATCTGAAGCAAAAAAAGCTGTGGAGTTTGCTCAAGAAAGCATTCAAAAAGGAGATCTTGCGGCTGCTGTTCAATCTCTAAGTTTAGTTGAAAGTGTAGCGGATATTGCTTTGACAACAGTCCCATCTTTAAATGTTGTAGAAGAAATATCTTTAGGTGAAGATTTTTCAAGTGAAGAAATTTCAGCTTTAACAAGTGTTGCGGGTCAAATGGCAGTTGAGAAAGTATTAGATATTCAAAAAATGGCAGGTCAAATCAATATAGTATCAAAAGCAGGTTTAGACACGAAACAAATGATGAAAAATTTAGATAAAGATGGAGTTGGTATTGGATCAACGCTAACTAGCCTTGATAATCTAGGCGCAGTAAATATACAAAATATTACCGGTCAAGAAAATTTCCAAATTGAAAATTTTGATCCTAGTTCGTTTTCATCAATGGATGTTGTGGAAATTGGAATGAGCCCGGCTATGATGCAAGGAGCATTGAATACATTGCCATTAGGTGCAGCAACTAAAGCTCTAGAAACTTTATCAAAAAATCCAGAAAAACTCTCATCAAGTATAGATCCTTCTTTAATAACAAGTGATGCTCTAGCAGAAACTATTGGTCTGACTACAAAAAGTATTGCAAGTACTATGACACAAAAAGGTTTAAGTAATAGTACATTAAATAATATTGGTGAAGATCTTAATTTGAATGAAATCAGTATTATTTCTAATGAAATCGATAACCAGAATGGATTAAACGATCTTGGTAAAATTATTGAAGAAACAGGCATTGAGAATGTAAGTAAAAGTTTGGAAGTAGCATTTACTAGTAACGACTTAGGGATTGCTGAAACAATTTCTAAGAATGCATCACAGATAAGCCAGGCACTAGGAAAAAAACAAAAAAAAAAAGTCAAAGTTGAAGATGTAAACTTAGGACCAACAAGCTTGGAATTACCCAAAAGTTTAAGTGATACCAGTGTTATTGTGGGAGCAGCTATATTAACTAAACCAAATTTAGCCTCTGGAGTCCAGGGTATTGTTGCTCCTCCTGAGGAATTAAAATCTGGAGGTTTAATTTCAGATGGGGAAATTAGTTTTGATAACAATCTTTCAAATGTAGATGAAAAATTAATTACAAGTAATGCAATGGCAGAAACTTTAGGTGCAATGACGAATTTAGAAACTGCTAAATTAAAGGAGTTAGGTATAGACAAAATAGTACAAAATACAGGGTTAACACCTGGTTTAGTTGCGACTATAGGTTCGTCAGGAATCAACGGATTAGATGTATCAACTGTTGTTGCAAATAGCGTTGGCGGAGTAGGTAGTGAAAGTATTGAGAAAATAGGTGAATCAATTTCAGATGGTTCTGGAGGAAGTGAAGTTGTGGCTGATTTAGTTGCTACAGGAAGTGTTAATCAGGGAATGCTTGGATTAGTTGGAGAAAATGGTGTAAAAAATTTAAGTGAAGCAATGGGCATTCAAAATGAAGATAATATTCTAGTAAGTCTTAGTGGAGGTTTGGTAGGATCAGGTGTAGTAGAAAATTTAGATAATATTAATTCAGATATTGTAAAAAGTTTAGGAATAGATCCTAGTATTATTACCTCAAATGCAATTGCAGAAACAATGATTGGAGTCGATTTAGTAAAAATGTCATCTGCATTATCAAGTGGAATGAATTTATCAGATGCATTGGCAAATGCAGCATTAAAAGATATTACTGAAATTGAAAATAATTTAACTGATATGGCTTTATCGCAAACACTATCAACAGGTCAATTAATAAACGATGCTGACATTGAAGTTACCGCAGATATTTCTAGCATAGATTCAAGTTTAATTACTAGTAATGCGATGGCCGAAACATTAGGGCAAGCTGCAGAGAATATGCAGCAGGAAATGGAATCAGATCCAAACGCTCCAACAAATCAACCTGGATATCAAGCAATAGATCCTAATACTGGAGCAGCTCCAAAACCTTAGAAAAAATAACTACTAAATGTTAAATATATAATTCAATTAATTTATATTAAATTTATTTCTATAACTTTTTTGAAATATATGGAGATGAAAATTGTATAAATACTGCTGTTATAACAACAGCTCCTCCAAATAACACTGATAAGGGTGGATTTTCGTTTACAAACATCCATGCCCATATAGGTCCTAGGACAGCTTCAGTTAACATAATTATTCCAACAAATGCTGAAGGAGTTGATCTTGCTCCAATAGTTATAAGTATAAAGCCGAGTCCAACTTGAAAAAATCCTGCAATAAAACCTAAAAAAATATCATTTGATGAAACAAAAATACTTGGTGACATAAACAAGCCTATTAGTGTTGCAAAAATTCCAGCAACCAGTTGTAAAGGTATCATGTCGACTTTTGGATATTTTCTGACAATTAAAATTAAGATCGCAAACGATATCGGCATAATGAATGCAACTAGGTTTCCAGTCATTTGACCTGGTGTTAGTGAACTTCCTAACATTAAAATGATACCAACCACTGCTGTAATAATACAAATTAATGTAATTTTTGAAATTTTTTCTTTTAAA
>CACHQB010000004.1 GCA_902581925.1 uncultured Pelagibacteraceae bacterium
CCTCGCCTGAAGTTTCCGCAGAGGTTATGGAAAGTGAAGATGGAATTTTAAACGGTTTATCAGAAAATAAAATTTGGTTAGAAATGAGCACAACAGATGAGGATGAGGTTAAGAGACTTGGAAATAAAGTGATATCAAAAAAAGCTATCCCACTAGATGGACCTGTTAGTGGAGGATGTCATAGAGCAGCCACAGGTAATATTGCTATATTTGTAGGAGGAGATAGAAAAGCTTTTGAAAAAATATTACCTGCCTTAACTGTAATGGGTAGAAAAGTTTTACATGCTGGGGAGTTAGGTAGTGCATCAGTTCTTAAAGTTATAACAAATTATTTGGCATCAGTTCATTTGGTAGCATTAGGTGAGGCATGGACTGTTGCAAAAAAATCAAATTTAGATTTAGCTAAAACATTTAAGGGTATTGCAGTTTCATCTGGAAACTCATTTGTTCATGAAACAGAAAGCCAGGTTATTTTGAATGGTTCATATAATATTAATTTTACAATGGATCTTGTTTTGAAAGATACGGGTTTATTCGATAATCTAGCTAAGAAATTAAATGCTCCTTTAGAGATTTCTCCAAAGATAGTTGAGATATTTAAAGATGGTCAAAAAAAATATGGTTCAAGAGCATGGTCTTCGATGATTGTAAAAAGAATGGAAGATTTAAATAAAATTGATTTTAGGGCTGAAGGTTTTCCTGATGAGCTTGTGGATAATGAGCCAGAAGAAAAAGGCTATGAAATTTAATAAATATGCTAAGATTATTAAATGTTAGATAAAAGAAAATTTTACATTAATGGTAAATGGGTAAATCCAATTGAAAAAAATGACTTTGAGGTAATCAACCCTTGCAATGAAGATCCTTGTGCAATTATTTCGTTAGGTTCAAAAAAAGATACGGATAATGCAGTTAAGGCTGCAAAAACTGCCTTTGAAACCTGGAAAGAAACTAGCAAAAAAGAAAGGTTAGAATTGCTCGAAAAATTGCTTGTAGTTTATAAAAAAAGATTTGGAGAAATGGCAGAGGCTATTTCACTCGAGATGGGTGCACCAATGGATTGGGCAACAGACGTTCAAACTGGATCTGGACAAACACACTTAGAAGATTTTATTTTAAGACTTAAAGACTTTGAATTTGATGAACATTTTAATCAAAAATCTAATAACCACATTTATTATGAACCAATCGGAGTTTGTGGACTAATTACCCCATGGAATTGGCCAATAAACCAAATAGCTCTCAAAGTAGTTCCTGCCTTTGCAACAGGATGCACAATGATTCTAAAGCCATCAGAAATAGCACCACTTTCAGGAATGCTATTTGCAGAAATGATTGATGAAGTTGGTTTTCCAAAAGGAGTATTTAATCTGGTAAATGGAGATGGTGCAGGAGTTGGAACTCAAATATCAAGTCATCCCGATATTGATATGGTTTCTTTTACAGGTTCAACACGTGCTGGACGACTAATTTCGAAAAATGCAGCCGAAACCATAAAAAGAGTTTGCTTAGAACTTGGTGGCAAAGGTGGAAATATAGTTTTTGCCGATAGTTATAAAAATGCAGTTAGAGATGGCATAAGAAATGTAATGAGTAATTCTGGTCAGTCATGTGATGCACCAACAAGAATGTTAGTTGAAAAATCTATTTATAAAAGAGCAGTGGATGAGGCAGTAGATGAAGCCAATAAGATAAAAGTAGATCAAGCATCAAAAAAAGGAGATCATATTGGTCCGGTTATTTCTAAAACACAGTATGATAAAATTATAAATTTAATCGAAAGCGGAATATCAGAAGGAGCAAAATTATCTGCGGGCGGGCCAGAGTTGCCTAATGGATTAAATAAAGGCTATTTTATAAAACCAACTATTTTCACAAATGTCACAAATGAAATGAGAATTGCAAAAGAGGAAATTTTTGGTCCAGTGCTTTCCATAATACCTTTTGAAAGTGAAGATGAGGCAGTAAATATTGTAAACGATACATCTTATGGTTTAGGAAATTATTTACAAACTGAAGATAGAGAGAAAGCTCATAGAGTTGCAAAAAAACTAAGATCAGGATGTGTTTATATCAATGGAAATGCAGCTGACGCAGGCACACCATTTGGGGGATACAGACAATCAGGAAATGGAAGAGAAGGTGGAGTTTGGGGGCTTGAAGAATATTTAGAAGTAAAAACTGTTACCGGCTGGAAAGATTAATACTCTTAAATTCCAGCATATCTTTAAAAGTACACATTTCAGGTTTTGTGAAAGTAATTTTTGGAAATTTTTTACTAAAGTCCAAAGATAGTTTTTTATTAAATTCAATTAAATTATTTATTTCAATTTGATTAAGTTCTCTCAAGATATATGCTAAAGTAATATGAAAAGTATATCTTTGATGATTTTCAAATTTAATTTTTAATAAACTGCTTAGTTCATCTCTACAATTTCTTAATATTTTTTCGTCCTTTTCAGAAAATGGTTCTAAAATAATACTGTAACCACCAAAAAACGTTTTTAATTTAAGATTCAATTCTTCTGGAAAATTATAGTTTTCAATTCTTTTATTTAATTCAACAGCTATATCTTTGTAATCCATATCAAGATCTATATTTGACGGCCAATAATTAGTGTTTTTTGTATTCAAATTACAACAATCAAATAATGTCATATGGAAACTAGATGGGGGTAAATAGAAGTAAGTATTTTCAGGGTTAAAATTTTCTATATTTTTTTGAAAACTAATAATTTGCTCAGATAAATGAGTATCTAAAGGAATATTACAAATTATTGTGCAGCCTGGAAATGGTAAAGGATTTCCTTTGTCATCAAATTTATTTTCAGCACCTTTTAAAGTATAACCTTCAAGTTTTCCTGCTAAAAATTTTTCCTCATTATTGACTATGTTTAAATCCATTAAAATAAACTAGAACCAGTTTATATTTTCTTTTTCACAAAGTTCCTTCAACCTTAGTGGGTAGTCTGTCATGATGCCATCTACACCGTACTCAATCATTTTTAACATTTCGTACTCTTTATTTACTGTCCAAACATTTACTGGCAAATCTTCTTGATGAGAAATATCTACTAGTTCTTTTGTAATATCTTTTCTGTATGGATGCCAAGCTTTTCCACCTTGTGACTTTATAATTTTTGGTAATTCATGATCTTCATAATAAGGCAAAAAACTCAACCATGGAGATCTGTTGTAAATAGTTTGATTAATATTAATTCCTGTCAAATGTTGAGTTAAGTAAGCTCTTGGAATTTCAGGATATTGATTTTTAATTACTGATAAAGTTCTCCAATCAAATGATGAAACGATTATTTTATCTTTTAAAGATGATTCATTTATATCGTTCATAATTAATTTTACTGTATCTTCTGGTTCTGGTGTCAAATTTTCTTCTTCTGGTGTAGATTTAATTTCTAAATTTATTAATAATTTTTCAGATTTATTTTTTGAAGACATTACTAATAATTCAGAAAGTTTTGGTATTCTTTGGTTTTCTAATTTTTTTTGATTAATAAATCTTCTTCCGTATCTGGATAATTTATTTACTGAACCTACATCAAACTTTAAAAGTTCTTCATAAGTTAAATCAAATATTTTTAAATTTTCATCCTCTATCCAATTCCCCTCATTATCTTTTGTTCTGCTTGGATCTAATTTAAAATCATGAGCAACAACTGGTACAAGATCCTTAGAAATTAATATATCTGTTTCGTATGCATTAATATTGTTTTCAAATAAATATTTGAAACTTTCTAAAGTATTTTCAGGAAGATCTCCCCTGGCTCCTCGGTGTCCGTAAATTTTAATATGATTTGGTTTGCTTAAAATCAAATTTAATTAACTCTTTTACCGGTGCTTTTATCAAAAATATAATATTTATTGTTCTCAATATTTAGACTTAAATTAGAACCTTTTTCAATAGTTTGATTTCCTGGACACCTATAACAAAAGTCTTTTTTATTTTTCAATTGACCATAAACAAGATTATCTGAACCAAGTTGTTCCACTAATTCTACTTTTAAACTAATTAAAGCATTTTCACTTTGACTTAAATGTTCAGGTCTTATTCCTAATGTAACTTCTCCCTCAAAGTCACTATCAATATCTTTAATTTCAAAACCTTCTGCAGATAATGTTTTATTTTTTAAATTACCATCTAAAAAATTCATTTGCGGTGAGCCAATAAAACCAGCAACAAATAAGGATTTTGGATTATCATATATCTCAATAGGAGTTCCAAGCTGTTCAATAATTCCATTGTTAATTACTGCTAACCTATCAGCAAGTGTCATAGCCTCAACTTGATCATGCGTAACAAATATACTTGTTACCCCAACTTTCTGCTGAAGTTTTTTAATTTCAAGTCTCATCTGAATTCTTAATTTTGCATCTAAGTTTGATAGAGGTTCGTCAAACAAGAATATTTTTGGATTTCTTACAATTGCTCTACCCATAGCAACTCTTTGCCTTTGACCTCCAGATAACATTGAAGGTTTTCTCTGTAAATAATCTGAAATTTGTAACAGCTTAGCTGCATCATTTACTTTTTGCTCGATTGTTTCTTTGTCAATTCCTCTATTTTTTAAACCATAAGCTAAATTATTATAAACATTCATGTGCGGGTATAATGCATAGTTCTGAAAAACCATTGCTACATCTCTTTCAGATGGATCAACTTCATTCATTAATTTTCCATCAAGATTGATATCACCCTCTGTAATATCCTCTAAACCTGCGACCATTCTTAATAATGTTGATTTTCCACATCCGCTAGGTCCTACAAAAACCATAAACTCTCCTTCATCTACACTTAATGAAGTTTCGTGAACAGCCTTAGTTCCGTTTGGGTAAATCTTAGTCACATTTTTTAAATCTAAAAAACTCATTTATTTCTCCGTTTGAATTAATCCTTTTATGAACCATTTTTGCAAAAATACTACCACTAAAACTGGTGGGATCATTGACAAAATGATATATGCAAATCTTTCTGCTGTTCTTGGCAGAGCAACTCCTTCATAGCTCTCTGTGTAAATAATTTTCATTCCCATTACAACAGTCCAGTATTCTTCTGCAGTTGTCATTATTAACGGCCATAAATATTGGCTGTATCCATATACAAACATAAAGATAAACATTGCCGCTATCATAGTTTTTGATAATGGAACCAAGAAATCTATGAAAAAACTCCAAGCATTTGCTCCATCTAATTTTGCTGATTCCAATAGTTCATCTGGAATTGTTTTGTAAAATTGTCTAAAGAAAAAAGTTGCTGTGGCTGAAGCAACTAACGGAAGAATAAGGCCTGTGTATGAATTTGTTAAACCTAAATCAGATACAATTTTATAGCTTGGAAAAATTCTTACCTCCAAAGGAACAAGTAGAGTAATAAAGATTAACCAAAAAATTGGTACAGCTAATTTAAATCTATAATAAACCAAAGCATATGCTGACATTGCAGAAATAACTACTTTAAGTGTTGCAATTCCCAATGCCATTATAAAACTATTAATAAACATTTTTGCAGCAGTCACTTCTTCTGACCAACCACCCTTTTCATTTAAAACTTCGTTATAGTTTCTTGCTAGCTGGTCACCTATATGAAACTTCATACCTTCTGTAAGAATGGTTACAGAGTCATGTGAAGAACTTGCAAAAGATATCCAAATAGGAACTACCATTAACAATACCCCTAGTATTAAAATTATATGAGCAATTATTTGAAGTGGTTTAATTTTCATTTATCTTGAAAAACCCCCTTAATAAAATGTTTCTGTAACACAATTATGATTAAAATTGGTGGAACCATAGACATCATCACGAAAGCAAAACGATGGACAATAGAACCTGACATCATTTTTAGCCCCATAACCACTGTCCAATATTGTTCTGAAGTTGTTACCAATAATGGCCATAAATACTGGTTGTAACCAAAAACAAACATAAATATCAACATTGCTACAATCATTGTTTTTGACAAAGGAATTAAAAAATCAACAAAAAATCTCCAAGTATTTGCTCCATCAAGTTTAGCGGACTCAAGTAATTCATCTGGAACAGTTTTATAAAATTGTCTAAAGAATAAGGTTGCTATAGCTGAGGCTGAAATAGGAACTATCAATCCAAAGTAAGAATTCACTAGATTAAGTTCAGCCATTACTGAATAAGTAGGAAAAATTCTTAATTCTAATGGAACTAAAATTGTAATGAATATTATCCAAAACAATAATGTTGCATATTTTATTCTGTAATAAACCAGAGCATATGCCGCCATTAAAGATGTAACAACAGACAATATTGCAACTCCTGTAGCCATGATAAAACTATTAAAAAACATTTTTAATGCTGTTATCTCCTTAAAAAAACCACCTTGATATAATAAAACCCTTAAGTAGTTTTCGTAAAAGCTATCTCCTACAAACATTTGAAGACCATTCATATTTATCATTGAACTTGTGTGCGTTGAGCTAGCAAAAATCATCCATACAGGAACTACCATGATAAGTATTCCAATAAGTAAAATTAAATGTGAAAAACTTGATGTGATAAATCTAGTCATTAATTATAATGTATTTTCCCTTCGATATATCTAAATTGAAAAATTGTAATTACTAATACAATCAACATCATCATTATTGATTGAGCTCCTGCACTTCCTAAATCTAGTCCTCTAAATCCATCCATGTAGGCTTTATAAACTAGAGTTCTTGTTTCACCTGAAGGAGCACCTATTGTTGTGGTATCAATAATTCCAAATGTATCAAAGAAAGCATAGGTTATATTAATAATTATTAAAAAGAATGTAGTTGGCATTAATAATGGAAATGTAATTGTCCAAAATCTTCTAAAACTGTTTTTACAGTCAATCATGGATGCTTCAATTACCGATTTTTGTATGGCTTGTAGACCTGCCAAGAAGAAAATAAAATTAGCACTGATTTGCTTCCAAGAACCAGCTATTATTACGTAAATATAGGAGTCAAAAACACTCTCGTACCAATTGAATCCCCAAAGTTCGTGAAATAAATGATAAAGAAGCCCAAATCTTTCGCTAAAAAAATAATTTGCCATTACTCCCACAACCGCAGGCGCGATTGCATAAGGCCAAATTAAAAGTGTTTTGTAAGTGCTTTTACCATGCATTACATTATTGGCCTGAACAGCAAGCAATAATCCAATGGAGCCTGTAATTAATGTAATTACAAAACTATAAATAATAGTAAATTTGAAAGCTATGAAATAGGCTGGATCATCAAAAATAAATAAAAAATTATCAAACCATACAAACGTCGCTCCAAATCCAAAAGCATCTTGCATTGTAAATGCATCTCTAAAAGTTTGTATGATTGGCCAATATAAAAAAATTAATAAAATTCCTAACTGAGGAGCTAAGAATAAATATTGTGAATAGCTAGATTTAAATTGGACTTTTTTCATATAAGTAAAATAAAAAATAAGGAGGGTAAATCAATACCCTCCTTATTTAAATTATTAATTATAAAGTTTTAGCAAATTGTTTTAACAATTTAGCTGCACCTTTATCCATGTTCTGCAATCCTTTTTCGATTGATATTTTACCGTTTAACATTGGCTCAACATTTTCGTAAATTACTTCACGAATTTGTGGCCAGTTACCAGCTCTATATCCACCAGGAATAGTCGAACCTTCTAAGCTTAATTGTTCACCAACTGCTTTATGATATGGAGAAGCTCTATAGAAGTTTATAGTTTCAGCTAACTCTATACCACCTTTAGTTACCGCAGAGTAACCAGTCATATTGTGATAATACAGATCCATCTCTGGAGAACCCATAAATTCTATAAATTTAGCAAGTCCTTTGTACTCTTCTTCTGTATGACCATTTAATATCCAGTTAGCAGCACCACCGATAAACGTTGGATACTCTTTACCACCTGTTACAGAATCCCAGTAAGGAATATGATTTACTGTAAAGTTAGGTACAACACCTTTCATTCCACCGAACGATGCAGCTGAACCAAACCAAAACGCAGCTTCACCAGCTATAAATGGAGCTTGGTTATCTCCCCATGCTCTTCCTTTATAACCATAAAAGCCTTTTTCATACCATTCCTTAACTTTTTTCCAATGCATTACAAATGCATCTGTTTCAGCAAATAAAGTTTTTGTTGGAACAGCATCGTAACCATTGTTTCCATCAGTCATAAGTAGATTATGTCTTGAAAAGAAATTTTCTGTCCAGATCCAAGGAAAGTGACTTTGAACTAAAGGTATGTATCCAGCAGCTTTAATTTTTGGAGCCATAGCTTCAAATTCTTCGTAAGTTTTTGGAACTGATTCAATTCCTACTTTTTTCAAGATGTCCATGTTTGCATACATTAAACAAGTTGAACTATTAAAAGGAACACCAATCATTTTCCCATCAGAGTCAGCATAGAAATTTTTAATTCCCGGAATATAATTGTCTGCGTCGACTTTAATTCCATATTTCTCTGCCATATCTTCAAAACCAATGACAACACCATTTTTAACTTGCGCTACCATTATCGCAGCACCAGCATCATAAACCTGTGAATAGTGTGGTTGGTCTCCTGCTCTAAATGCAGCAATAGTTGCTGCCATGTTATCTTCATAACTTCCTTTACCTGTAGGAATGACCGTATATTGATCTTGTGAAGCATTAAATCTATTTGCAATTTCAATAATTACATCACCAAGAAAACCACTGTTTCCATACCACCAATGAATTTCTGTCTTTGAGTAGCTGTGTGATGTAAAAGAGAATGTAAATAGAATTGTTAAAATACTAAGTATTTTTTTCATTTTTTCCCTCTCTTATTTATTTATGTTTTACTATAACGTAAATTATTACTGTTAAGATAACGTTAAATTTTAATTACTTAAATATTAAAATATATTATTTTTCTAAATCAGGTTGTATCTGTTAATAACTTTTAAGAAATTTTAACCTTCCAATTATTTCATCTCTATCCATATAATATCCTTGGAGATGTCTATGACCTGAATTTGGATCAAACTCAGTTCTTCCATGAAGTAATCTTCTATTGTTAAATGAAAAAATATCGCCTGGCTCTAGTCTGAAATTAATTTGAAATTTGGGATCATGTAACAAATTTCCAAACCGATGATGAGCTTTATAAACTGAATCCATTATATCTGGATGACAATCAAGAGCATCTAGTGTTGCAATACTATAACGAATATCATTATAGTCTCCATCTTTTGTTAATGATATTGCTGTTCCATAAACACTTCTTACTGCTTCTTGAGTATAGTCTTTATCTCTAAATTTAAGGGGAGTATTTACCAATATATCAAAAGTATCTTTTTCATTATTTTTTAAATAATCTGCCACAGCAAATGCATCTACAGCTGATGAGTCACCACCCTTGGCTGAATTTATTAAACAGTGTAAAAATTGATAACCAGGTGGATTTTCAAACCAAGGTAAATCCATATGATTTCTTAAAGCGTGCGCTGTATACGCAGAATTATTTGGTTTTGGAATATTAATTACTTCAAAAGGTGTTTTAAAAAAAGTTTCTCGGGTATGACTTATACGGTTTAAAACTTTTAATGCAGAATTTTTTTTTACTGGAGCATTTTTAACAATGGCTATTCCGGTGTAATGTAAAAGCTCTAACCATTTAATTAAACCATCATTAGATTTTATAATTTCATCATGATCAATATGAATAGATTTTAAGTTCTTTTCTAAAGAACTATCCCAAAGTTTATAAGGTGAGACATACTTTTGCTTATTTTTTAAAGTATAACAGTTTTCTCTTAACCATTTGGGATCGTAATAGCTTGTATGGTCTCCTTCGCTCCATTTAATTTCTAATTTTCCATCAGATCTTATAGAATATTTTGTGGGATTAATGTTTTGTGAGACTTCCAGAATATTAAACATTCTATGTCTCGAATCTTTATCATGAGCAGTTGGACAATTATCTCTTAACCAAAGGTAATTAAACTTGCTCTCTTCACCATCATTCCAAATAACTTTTAAATACGTTGAATTTTTTTCTAGTTTGGAAATTGAACTCACACTTAATTTTTATATAAAAGAGTAATCAAATCAACTCAATTAATAGTTGTATTAATAATTCAAAGCTTGTTTTTTATCTACATTCATTATTAAATCTCGGTATTAAAACTTAACCTTAAGGAGATAATTTAATGAAGTTTTTAAAGAAATTAACAATCTCAATTTTCCTTCTATCATCTTTGATTGTAAGTAGTGCAAACGCTGGTGATTGTAAGGCAAGATTGGGAGATTTTGACTGGAGTAGTGCGAACATTCATACAGCTATCACTACCTTCATCCTTGAAAAAGGATACGGTTGCCAAGTGTCTGTAACTAAGGGAAGTACTACACCTATTATGGCCGCTCATTACGATGGTCAATTAGATGTTATTACTGAAGTTTGGTATGACAATATTATTGGTAATTATAAACCTCACGAAGAAGCGGGTACAATTATCCATATGGGAACAAACACACCAGACTCTCAGCAGGCATTCTATGTAGATAAAGCTACTGCTGATAAATACAATTTAAAATCTGTTGAAGATATGAAAGATCCAAAAATAGCTGCGCTATTTAAAGATCCAGAAGATCCTTCAAAAGGCAGAATGACTAGCTGTATATCTGGTTGGACTTGCTACACTGTTAACTTGGTTAAACAAAAAGAGTATGGTTTAGATAAATATTATACAAACTTTGATCCAGGTTCAGGAGGTGCATTAGATGCTGCTATAGCAGGTGCATTTGCTAAGAAAAAACCAATCTTCACTTACTACTGGGCACCAACTGGTTTAATGGGTAAAGTTGATCTAGTAAGATTAACTGAACCGAAATTTGATCAAACTTGCTGGGATAATATGTCTGCAGTTGTTGAGGATATCAAAGCTAACGGACCAGATGCTTATAAACCTTCATGCGCATGTGAATATAGAGATATGGCTTTAACTAAGTCTGTACTTGCAACATGGGCAAAAGCTCATCCAAAAGAAAATGAGTTTATTGGAAAATATACAGTTCCAACAGCTACTGTTAACAAAATGTTAGCATTCTATGAAGATGAGTCAGGTGGTGATATGGAAGCTACTGCAATAGAGTTCTTGAAAACAGAAACTATGTGGAAAGACTGGGTACCAGCTGATGTTGCTAAAAAAGTTTCAGCAGCATTATAATCACTAAATTAAATTTATAAGATAGAGCCCTTCGGGGCTCTTTCTTTAAGTAAAAAACAAATATGGAAGCATTAAAGAAAAATAAAAAAATATTTTTTAATATTGGTTTGTTGGTTGTTTTTGTATGGTTATTAATAACTAGCTATTCTCAATCAAAAAGAAAACCTGACAATATTGGAGAATTATTAAATGATTTTTCTTGGCTAGGAGGTAAATGGCCAAAATGGTTGGATTTACCATTAATGAATTGGATTAATTCTGGTTTCAAAACACTTAACGAAAAATATGGGTACATATTTGAAGCTATTAATAATGTTCTTTTATATATGTTAATGCTTGTAAAAAACTTTTTAATTCAAGCTCCATGGCCACTAGTTATACTTGGTGTGGTGGTTTTAACTTACTTTGCAAGTGGAAGAAAAATTGGAACAACAGTATTTGTAGGATTTTGCACTTTTTTTATAGGTTTTCTTCACCCAATATTTTGGCAAAAAGCAATTGAAACAACTGCAATAATGTTAATTGGAATATTTCTTTGTGTTGTTGCTGGGATTCCATTGGGAATAGCTATGGCACGAAGTGCAAGAACAAGAAATGTAATTTTGCCAGTTTTAGATTTAATGCAAACTATTCCAAGTTTCTGTTACCTAATTCCAGGTATTATGTTATTTGGCTTAGGTGCAGTTCCAGCAATTATAGCCACATTTATTTATGCGGTTCCTCCTCTAGTTAGACTAACAGATTTAGGAATTAGGCTTGTTGATACTGAGGTTATTGAAGCTGCAGATGCATTTGGTGCAAGTAAAAAACAAAAGCTTTGGGGTGTACAAATGCCATTAGCTTTGCCAAATATTATGCAAGGTATTAATCAGTGTACAATGATGGCATTAGCGATGGTTGTTATTGCATCAATGATAGGTACTAGAGGTTTAGGAGATGAAGTTTTACTTGGACTTCAACAATTAAATGTAGGAAGAGCTGCTGAAGCAGGGATCGCAATTGTGCTTCTGGCAATAGTTCTTGATAGGATAACTCAATCTTATGGAGAAACACTACAAGAGAGAACAGCACCAAATACAAAGAAAGGTAAATAATGTCTAAAATTGAGATTAATAATGTTTATAAAATCTTTGGGAACAATCCTCAATCTGTAATGCCTATGGTAAAAGATGGAGCGAACAAAGAAGAAGTTTTAGAACAAACTGGTCATACAGTTGGTCTTGATAATGTGTCATTAAAAATAGAAGAAGGTGAAACTTTTGTTTGTATGGGTTTGTCAGGATCTGGAAAATCAACTCTTATTAGGCATTTAAATAGATTAATCGATCCCACTGACGGAGAAATTTTAGTAGAAGGAACAAATGTAATGTCATTAAATAAAGAACAACTAATTGAATTTAGAAGACATAAAATGAGTATGGTATTTCAGAGATTTGGTTTGTTCCCACATAAAACTGTTTTACAGAACGTAGGCTATGGATTGGAAATGCAAGGTAAAGCAGAAGAGGAAAGACATAGTGTAGCTATGGAAAAAATTGATGCTGTTGGTTTAACAGGTTTTGAAAATCAATTTCCAAATCAATTATCTGGAGGAATGCAACAAAGGGTTGGTTTAGCAAGAGCGCTTGCGACTGATAGTGATATCATGTTAATGGATGAAGCTTTTAGTGCTTTAGATCCTTTAATTAGAAGTGATATGCAAAAACAACTACTAGATCTTCAATCAGAATTAAAAAAAACAATTGTATTTATTACTCATGATTTAGATGAATCTTTAAGACTTGGTGATCACATTGGAATATTAAATGCTGGTAAACTTGTTCAAGTTGGTACACCAGTAGATATTATAATGAATCCAGCTGACGATTATGTTAAGGCATTTGTTAAAGACGTTAATAGAGCAAAAGTAATTAAAGCTAAAATTATAATGAAGAGTGTTAATGAATCTAACGATATAGATAAATCTAATTTAATAAAAGTTAATGAAGATCAATTTATTGAGGAATTTTTACCTCAAATTGTATGCTCGAATTCTAATTGTGAAGTGGTTGATAAAAATGGAAACGTTAAAGGTTACATATCTAATAAAGAATTACAGACATCATTAACAAAATCATAATTAATGGTTAACAAATCATTAAAAAATAAAAAAATTATAATTTCTGCAGGTGCATCTGGAATAGGTTTGGCAACAGCTAAGGTTTGTCTTTCTCGTGGAGCATATGTTTATCTTTGCGATATTGATAATAAATCTCTTAATAAATTAAACAAACATCCTCTTATAAATAAGAGGCTGTTTAAATATAATTGTGATGCCTCTGACGAAAGCCAAGTATTGAATTTTTTTAAAAAAATAATTAAAAAAACTAAAAAAATTGATGCTTTGATAAATAATGTTGGAGTTGCTGGACCAACTGGATCACTAGAAAAACTTAAGTCTAAAGATTGGGAAAGAACTATTCAGATAGATGTTAACAGTCATTTTTATTTTACTAAAAAGGCTATACCTTTAATTAAAAAGTCTAAAAATGGATCAATAATAAATATTTCATCAACTGCTGGAATACTTGGTTTTCCTTTAAGATCACCTTACGCAGCAAGTAAATGGGCAATTATTGGAATTACTAAAACTCTCGCAATGGAACTTGGAAAATACAATATAAGAGTTAATGCAGTATGCCCTGGTTCAATTAAAGGTGAAAGAATGAAAAGAGTGATCAGAGATAAAGCAAAATTTACAAAAGTTTCATCAAAAAAAATTGAAAAAGATTTTATTTCAATGAGTTCTATGAAAAAGTGGATTCTTGAAGAAGATATAGGAAAGATGTGTGCATTTTTGATTTCAGACGATTCAAGTAAGGTTTCAGGACAAGTAATTTCTGTAGATGGTCACACAGAAAGAAATGATTAATTTACCTAAGTTTTTTTTCGTATTTCTTTCTTAACTTTTGAATATCAACCAAATACTGGTCTCTTATATTAGATATCATTTCAACTGATTTACCTTTAGCCTGTTTTGCTGTTCCTGAAATCAATCTAGAAGATAATTTTTTTGATAGCTTAGGAGCCTTTAATTTAGTCCATGGTAATTTTAAAGCAGGTCCAAACTGTTCCAACATATGTTTCATTCCCGTTTTTCCTCCAGCAAGATGAAAGGTTAAAAATGTACCCATCAAAGACCATCTTAATCCTGGGCCATCTTCAATTGCTCTATCTAATTCTTCTGTAGTTGCATAACCTTCATTAATAATATGTAACCCTTCTCTCCATAAAGCTTCTTGTAATCTGTCAGACAAATATCCAGGTAATTCATTTTTAACGATAATTGGATTCATAGAAATTGATTTGTAAAATTTTTTAGCTAAATTTAAATTTTTTTTTGAAGTTCTCTTACCTGGAACAATTTCTACAGCAGGCAATAAATATACAGGATTGAATGGATGTCCAATTATTCCTCTCTCTGGATTTTTACATTTTGAATAAATTCTAGTTGGCAACAAACCCGAAGAGCTTGAAGCAATTATTGAATTAGATTTTGCATATTTTCCAATAGTACTAATCAATTTAGTTTTTAAAGAATAATTTTCAGTTGCACACTCCTGAATAAAATCTGCGTCTTTTAATGTTTGTTCTATTGAGGTAAAAAAATGAAAATTTTTTAGATTTAATTTTTTTTTATTAAATAGTTTTTTTACAAATGGCCAAGTTTTTTTTATTTCAGATAATAAATTTTTTTTTAACTTAATATCTTTATCAAATGCATAAACAATTTTGTTGTGAGCCAAACAACGTATGATCCACCCTGCCCCAATTACCCCGGTTCCAATTATTGCAACTTTTTTAATATTTTGCATTACTTGTGTTTAACAAGTTTTAACTTCTCTCTTGTTTCTGCGGGTGTCATTGTTGATACACCTAGATCTTCAACAATTCTGATTGCCTTTTCAACTAATTGGGCATTTGTTGCCAGTTTTCCTTTAGATAAATACAAATTATCTTCTAAACCTACTCTAGGATTACCGCCCATAATTACTGTTTGTGCTACAAATGGCATCTCATTTTTTGAAATTGCAAAGCCTGACCACACACCTTCTTTTGGCATAATATCTCTCATAGCTTGCATTGCTAATGGAGTAGCTGGTGCTCCCCAAGGAATTCCTAAACACATTTGAAACATAGGCGGATCATCCAGCAATCCTTCTTTATATAGCTGTGCACCAAACCACATATTGCCTAAATCAAAAGCCTCTATTTCGGGTTTTACTTTAATTTCTTTTAATCTTTTTGCAGCTTTTCTTAAATCGTTCGGAGTATTAACGGTTATAACTGAACTATCACCAAAGTTTAAAGTTCCACAATCTAAAGTGCAAATCTCTGGTAAAAATTGCTCAGCATTTGCAATTCTTTCCATAACATTTGCCATATCGGTCATTGGTCCAAACTCTAACGGGTCTTTGCCTTGACCAATATCTAAATCTCCACCCATACCAGTTGTTAGATTCAAAATCACATCTGTGTCACTTGAACGAACTCTATCTACAACCTCTTTATATAACTCCAATCTTCTACTTGGAGTTCCGTCTTCCTCCCTCACATGAATATGAGCAATAGCAGCTCCTGCTTTTGCAGCTTCAATTGATGCTTTAGCAATTTGTTCTGGTGTTTTTGGTAAATCTGGATGCTTGCTTGCGGTATCTCCTGACCCCGTAACAGCACATGATATGAATACCTTGTTGTTCATTTTAAGTAAGATTTATACTATTATAAAAAGGACGAGGGAATAAAAAAATGTCTTTTCACATAATAAACCAAACAATCAAAAAAGAATGGACTGATTATAATAATCATATGAACATGGCTTACTATGTCTTAGTTTTTGATCAGACTTGGGAGATCATTCTAGAAAAATTTAAGATGGGTGAAAAATCAGCAAAGGATACCCAAAGAAGTACCATGGTTGTTGAAACTCGCACTTCATATGATGGTGAAGTTAAAGAGGGAGATGAAGTAGAAATTGTTTTAACCTTCTTTGATCATGATAAAAAGAGATTACATTTCAAGATGGAAATGATTGAAAAATCATCAAAAAAATTATCAGCAACTATTGAAATGTTAGCGCTTTATATTGATCTTAGTAAAAGAAAAGTTACAGAATTTGAAGATGAAAAAATTAAAATTATGGATGACTTTATAAATGAAAATAAAAATGAATTTAATTCTGACAATTTATCCATTATTGGAAAACTTAAAAAATGATTGATGTAAAATTATTATCAGGAGCATTAGGTGCTGAAATAAGTGGAATTGACTTGACTGACGTTTCAGATGAAAATTTTAAAACAATAAATAACCTATTATTAGAACACAAAGTTATTTTTTTTCGAAATCAACCTTTGACTTCAGAACAACATGTTGCTTTAGCTTCAAAATTTGGACCATTAGAAACACATGCTTATGTAAGAGGTTTAAGTGAATTCCCCGAAATAATAAGAATAATAAAAAAACCTGAGGAAAAAACACAATGGGGTGAAGGTTGGCATTCAGATGTTAGCTATAACGAAAAACCAACTAAAGCTGTAATTTTAAAATCAATTAAAATTCCACCAGTTGGAGGAGATACTGTTTTCTCAAACATGGAACTTGCATGGGAGACCCTAGAAGAAGAGATAAAAAATAAAATTAAAAATAAAAAAGCAGTTCATTCCTCACTAGGAGGTGGGTTTTTCCTTGATAAATATAAAGCAATGCAAAGCAATGGGAATATGGATGAATACTCAAACACTCATCCAATTTTAAGAACTCATCCAGAAACAGGTAAAAAAATTCTTTTTGTAAATTGGACTTACACAAAGGAAATTGTTGGTATGGATAAAGAGGAAAGTAAAAAGATATTAAATTATTTATTTGAACATCAGGCAAGATTAGATCTTACTTGTAGATTTAAATGGACCGAAAATGCAGTGGCTATTTGGGATAATAGAAGTGTTCAGCATTATGCTATTGCTGATTTTTATCCAAATAAAGGGCTTGGTTTTGAAAGAGTAATGGATCGTATAGCTGTAGAAGGGGATCATCCGCAATAATAAATGAAGATAATTTATAAAATCATTTCAAATTTTATAAATAATAAATCTTTGTACATTGGAGAGAAAGTAACTATGTCAGAGCATATGATTCAGTCTGCTATGCTAGCTGAAAAGGCTAAATGTAATGATGATTTAATTTGCGCATGTTTGCTTCATGACTATGGTCATTTTCTTTTAGAAGATCCTGAAGAATTAGTTAAAAATAAATTAGACGGAGAGCATGAAAATATTGGATATCAGTATTTAAAAAAATTTTTTGGACAAAAAATTGTTGAGCCAATTAAATACCATGTTCTGGCTAAACGTTATTTAGCTCGAGACAAAAAATATTTTGATTTTTTATCAGATGCGTCAAAAATAAGCCTCAAATTACAAGGCGGCATTTTAAATGACAAAGAAAGTAAAAAGTTTGAGAATAAATCTTACTTTAAGCCATCAATTCTACTCCGAAAGTTTGACGAAGCCGCTAAAAGAACTGACATAAAAATGAAATCTATTCATGACTATGAAAAGTTGTTAAGTTCAAAACTTATATGAATTTCGATTATTTAATCATCGGCGCTGGAAGTGCAGGCTGTGTACTTGCAAATCGATTAACAGAAAATGATCAAAACAATGTAGCTATATTTGAAGCTGGGAAACCCAGTGATATCTGGAAAGTCAACATGCCACTTGCGATTTTATATACAATGCATGATCCAAAGTATAACTACAAATATTATTCAGAACCAGAACCTCACTTGCATAATAGAAGATTATTCTGTCCTAGAGGAAAAATGATTGGTGGATGTTCTGCACATAATGGAATGGTATTCGTAAGAGGTAATCCGAACGATTATCAGAGATGGGTATCATTTGGATTGGAAGATTGGTCATATGAAAAAGTTCTTCCCTATTTTAAAAAAATTGAAACATGGTCTGAAGGAGAAAATGAATATCGGGGTGGCAGTGGAATACTACCAGTAAACCAATCTAAAAATAAAAACCCTTTATTCAAAGCATTTGTCGATTCAGCTGGTGAAGCAGGTTACAAAATAAATAATGACATGAATGGTAAAGAACAAGAAGGTTTTGGAATGTACGATGTTACTATCCATAAAGGAGAGAGAGCAAGTGTATCTAAGTATTATTTAAATCCTGCTAAAAAAAGAAAAAACCTTAAAGTATTTACAGAAGCTTTTGTTGAAAGAATTATTTTTGATGGGAAAAAAGCAATTGGAATTGAAGTAAAAATAAAGAATAAAGTCGAAAAGATTTATGCCAATAAAGAAGTAATTTTAAGTGGAGGTGCAATTAATTCACCACAATTACTAATGCTTTCTGGAATTGGTCCAAGCCAACACTTAAAAGATAAAGGAATTAGTGTTGTTCACAACTTAGATGGTGTTGGAAAAAACTTACAGGATCACTTGGAAACTTATGTTCAGCAAGAATGCAAAACTAAAGACACCTTATACTCATACGTTAATAAGTTAAATATGGTTAGAATTGGAATTCAATGGTTTTTGAATAGAAGTGGTCCTTGTTCTGCTTCTTTCTTGGAAGCAGGAGGATTTTGTAAATCATCTCCAGAAAGAGAGTATCCAAATATTCAATTTCATTTTTTTCCTGCTTTTGTAATCGATCATGGATTAGTTGATCCGGATAGGCATGGTTACCAGTTACATGCAAGTCCAAACCATCCAAAAAGTAGAGGTCATATAACTTTAAACAGCTCAAACCCTTATGATTATCCAAAAATTCAATTTAATTATCTAGAACATGAGGATGATTTAAAACAAACAATAGAATGTATTCATGTAGCTAGAAAAATTTTAGGACAAGACTCTTTGAAGCCTTTTGCAGGAAAAGAAATTGGACCAGGAGAACATGCCCAAACTAATGAGGTATTCGAAGAATACATCAGATCTAAAGCTGAGACTGCTTACCACCCATCTTGTACTTTAAAAATGGGAGTAGACAATATGGCTGTTGTAGATCAAAAACTAAAAGTTCATGGTGTTGAAAATCTAAGAGTAGTTGATGCGTCTGTAATGCCTGAAATTACAAGTGGAAACCTTAACGCTCCAACATTAATGATTGCTGAAAGAGCATCCGAATTTATTTTAAATTAAAATTACTTGTTACGATAAACTGAAATTAAACAAATAATTTCAAACATTATAGAAGCTGCAACCATTGCTGTAATTTGATTTGGACTATCTTTTGTTGGCATTAAACAAGCAACATCTCCACCAATTACATTTTTTCCTTTTAAACATTGAATAAGTTTTCGAGCTTCATCCATATTAAATCCTTTGTATGCAGGTTCTATATTTGCTACTCCTGGGGCTACTGTTGGATCTAAACAATCTAAATCGAAAGTAACATAAATTGGATTGTCACCTAGTCTATCTAAAATCATTTTCACACATTTTTCATGACCCCATTCTCTATATTCATCCATTGTAATTACTTGATAACCAATATCGTAACTCGCCTGTAACCAATCTAATGTTCTTGGATTTCCTCTTATACCTATCTGAGTACTTGTATGTGGATCAACATTTCCTTGTTTAACTAAATAAGAAGCCCAGTGTGCTGCTGATTTTTTTGCACCCAAAAAATGATCTAATTTTTCAAAACAATCTGTATGGGCATCAAAATGTAGGAATGTTATTTTTTTTCCTTTAGTTAATTTTGAATTCTTTTTTGCTAAACTTTGAACAATTCCTCCAGTTACTGAGTGATCTCCACCTATTGAAACAACTGGTTTTTCAGCTTGTTCTATATGATCGTAAAAAGCCGAAATTCTTCCTATACATTTTTCATTATCATTAGCCTCTGGAAAAGGAACATCTCCCAGGTCATGTATTTTATTATCTTTCCATGGATCAATTTTATAATCAAAGTGAGAACGTCTCAGCATTGCAGAAATATTTCTAACTGCTCTTGGGCCTAAATGTTGATCTCTTTCTGTAGTTCCATTTCCTGTACTATGAGGAACACCAACTAATGCAATATCACAATTCTTTGGATCTGGATCATTCTTACATCTAAATAAAGTTGGAATACCCCACCAATAAAGGGTTTCCATCATTATTTTATCTTCTTCTGAAATCATAATTAAATATGACACAAATTTAATAAATTTAAAAACATATTCTTTTTTGATATAGAGCGTAAATGAGCGCTCAAAACAACAATCCTAAAGGAATAGTCTTCATATTAATATCGATGATGGTTTTTTCTGTACAGGATGGAATTATGAAGCATATTTATAATTTTGTTTCACTTTATGAAATTTACCTAATAAGAACTGTAGTAAGTTTAGTGCTTATTTTATTATTTTTAATAATTACAAAAAAACCAATAGTATTTAAAACCCAATATCCTCTTTTAACATTTACCCGAGTAATACTTTTTTTCTTTGGTTTCAGCTCTTTTTATGTTTCTTTGACCGTGTTACCACTTGGTACAGCTACAGCTTTATTTTTTGTAACCCCTTTTTTAATTACAATATTCGCTCATTTTTTTTTAAAAGAAGAAATAGGATTGAGAAGATGGTCTGCTGTAGTTGTGGGATTTATTGGAGTTTATGTAACATTAAATCCTGATTTTAGTAATTTTAACTATTTAAGCTTATTACCTATTTTGTGTGCGCTTTGTTATTCATTATCTATGATAATAATAAAAAAAACATCTGATAAAGATAGTGTTTATACGCAAACATTTACATTTTATATTGGCGCAATAATTATTAGTATAATTTTCTATTTTATAATTGGTGATGGTCAATATAATGTCTCGGAGCATCCAGCTTCTCAATTTATATTCAGGGAATGGTTTGTAGATTTTAACTCTAATATTCTATTAATGACTGCGACTGGAGTAACAGCAACTCTTGCATTTCTTTTTTTATTTACAGCTTATAGTATAGCTTCTCCAGCTGTTGTTTCACCTTTCGAATATTCAATATTATTTTGGTCACCGCTTGTAGGATGGTTATATTTTGATGAAATACCCTCATTAAATACAGTGGTTGGAATTTTAATAATAGTATGCAGTGGTGTTTATATTTTTATGCGTGAAAAGGCACAAAATCAATCTATTGCTACGGAAAAACCTCTTAGATAAATGACAAAAGATAATAATTCTAAAGGTATTATTTTAATAATCATTGCAATGACATTATTTGCGATGCAGGACTCTTTAATTAAATATATTTTTGAAAAAGCCTCACTTTATGAAATCTTTTTTGGAAGATATTTTGTTGCAGCTATTTTACTTTTTAGTTACATAAAATTTAGAAATCAGAAAGTTTCACTAAAAACTTACTATCCTGTTTGGACAATTATTAGAGTTGTTCTTCACTTTTTAGCGTTTTCAGCTTTTTTTATTTCTCTTACTTACATGCCACTAGCAACTGCAAATGCTTTATTTTTTTCTTGTCCTTTTTTTGTATCTATTTTTGCTAAATTTTTTTTGAAAGAATTTATTGGAATAAGAAGGTGGTCAGCAATTGTCTTTGGTTTTATAGGAGTTTTTATTGTGCTAGACCCAAACTTTTCTGATTTTGAATACAAAAGTTTACTCCCAGTAGTATGTGCATTCTTTTATGCTGCATCCATGACTATAACAAAATACACATCTGATAAAGATGATGTAAATACTCAATTATTTTATTTTTATTTAATAGCTCTAATTTTATGTGGTCTTATTTATTTGTTTATGGGAAAAGGACAATTGAATAACCCCGACTTTGATCCAACTACACAATTTATTTTTAGAGAATGGTTTTCAAACATTGAATATACGTGGAAATTTATCTTGTTTTTCGGTTTTGTCGCCTCAATTGCTTTTCTATGTATATTTTCAGCTTACATAGTTGCTTCACCTTCTGTGGTTTCCCTGTTTGAATATTCATTAATTATAATGTCTATGATACCTGGGTATTTTTTATTTAATGAAATTCCATCAGGAAGAACATTTTTTGGAGTAGCTTGTATTATAGCTGCAGGGATTTATATTTATTTAAGAGAAAAAGCTAGAGATCAATATATTGCTACAGAAACACCTGTAAGAAGATGACAAAAAATTATATTCCAACAATTAATATATCCTCACTAATTAAAAACAATTTTGAAACACAAAGAGCATTGAAAACAATTAAAGAAATTGAAAAAGCATGTGTGAATGTAGGTTTTTTTCAAGTTACGGGACACGGGCTTAATTTAAAAGAAATAAAAAAAATATGTGATGTTGGAAATAAATTTTTTAATTTATCTGATAATAAAAAAAGAAAATTATCACCAAAAAAATGGAATAAAAAAAATAAAAATCTTTACCGGGGATATTTTCCTAATGATGTAAATGGAAAAGAAGGTTTGGATATAGGTGATTTAAAAGTAACCAAAACATATTCCTCTAAATTAAAAAACCAATACATTGAACACCTAAATTTAAATAAATGTTTTAACAAAGCTTCTGTTAATGACTTAAATAAATATTTTGATAGCATTTATAGTTTAAGTGAAACGTTGTTTAAAAGTGTGATCAAATTAAATAAAAAAAATCCAAACATATCAAGCAAAGCTTTTTCAAGATTAAAAACACTAAGCACTTTAAGATTTAATTATTACCCCAAACAAACAAAACCTGTAGAAATATCAAAACAAGATGGAGTAGCCCTTGGATGCGAAACGCATGTTGATAGTGGAGTATTTACAGTTTTATATCAAGATAGAAAAGGTGGTCTTCAAGTACAGAACAGGAAGACAAAGAAATGGCATGATGTACCGTTTAATAAAAAAGCTCTGATAGTAAATACTGGTAGGGCTCTAGAATTTCTAAGTAAAGGTAAGTTTAAAGCAACCAATCACAGAGTTCTCTGGAATAAAAGCAAAAGACTCTCTGTTCCATTCTTTTTTGAACCCTCTTATGACTTTAAAATGAATAAATCATTCCTAAACTCTAGAAAAAATACAAGTTCAGGTCAAATTTACGAAAAATTTCTAAACCAATCTTTAAAAAAATTTGTTGAATATCAACGGTAAAGTACTTTAAGTCATTGAAAATTTATAATTACATTTTATAAACAATTCATAATTTAAATGTCTAAAGTATTTGATTTATTCATAATAGGTGGTGGTATAAACGGTGCAGGTATTGCAAGAGATGCTGCTGGAAGAGGTTTGTCTGTTTGTTTAGTTGACAAAGGTGAGATTGGGGGAGCAACATCATCTTGGTCCACAAAATTAATACATGGTGGTCTTCGTTATTTAGAAAATTATGAATTCAAATTAGTAAGAGAGTCCTTGAAGGAAAGAGAAATTGTTTACAAAATTGCTAGACATATTTCAAAACCTATTCCATTTATTATTCCTCATACTGATAAAATTAGACCAGCATGGTTAATTAAATTTGGTTTGTTTTTGTATGACAATTTAGGTGGAAAAACCAATATTCCAAAATCCAAAACATATGATCTTACAAAAAAATTTCCAAATATTCTTAAAGATAAATATAAAACTGGTTTTCAATATTTTGACATTCAAATTGATGATAAGAAATTAACAAAATTAAATGCTAAAGATGCAAAAAGAAATAAAGCTAAAATAATAGAATATAACAAAGTTAAAAAAGCTGAAATTATTGATAATGAGTGGGTCATCAGTCTTCAAAATAGAAAAAAAATAAAATCAAAAGTTTTAGTCAATGCATCTGGACCATGGATAAATGAAACTTTACATAAAAATATCAAAATCAAATCTAAGAAAAAAATAAGACTGGTTAAAGGAAGTCATATCATTACAAAAAAATTGTATAAAGCTGATGTAGCTTTTACATTTCAAAATACAGATAAAAGAATAATATTTGTTATTCCTTATAAAAAAAAATTTTCATTAATTGGGACTACAGAAATAGAAGTAAAATCTCCTGAAAACAAAGGGATATCTAATAAGGAAATTAAATATTTAATTAATTCAGTAAACAATTACCTAAAAAAACAAATTAGTAAGAAAGACATTGTAGATACCTATTCTGGGATAAGACCACTAATTGAAGATTTTAAGGCAGCTTCAAAAGTTACAAGAGATTATGTTTTTGATCTAAAAATTATTAAAAAATTACCTCTATTGAACATTTATGGAGGAAAACTTACTACCTACAGAAAGCTGTCTGAAAAAGTCTTAATTGATCTAAAAAGGTTTTTGCCTAAGACAAAAAAAGGACCTTGGACTGACAAAAAAAAGCTTTTTTAGATTTCCACTGCTTTAAAAAAGTGATATCGTTATTTAATAAAGCGATACATAACTCGTCGTTTAAATCAAGGATTTACGAAAGTGGGATCGGTCGTCTTTAAATTAACTTTTAAAGGAGGCTTTATGAAATTTGGTTATTTTTGTAATACCACAAACTGGACACACAAACCCTATCATCAGCTATTAGATGAAACTAAAGAAATCACAGAATACTGTGATCAAAATAAATGGAATTCAATTTGGTTTACCGAACATCACTTCAATCATGAAGGAATGGAATCTTGCACAAATCCATTAATGATGGGTGCAGATGCCGCTGCTAGAACAAAAAATATTAGAATAGGTCAGGCTGCAAATGTTATTACTTTCCATAATCCAATAAGATTAGCAGAAGATATCGCAACATTAGATCAACTTTCAAAAGGTAGAGTTGAAGTAGGCGTGGCAAGAGGAATTTATGGTAGAGAAGCAATAAATTTAAACAAAGAGGCTGATTTAAAAGATCAGGCTAAAAATTTCAGATTATTTGCTGAGACTTTAGAAGTATTGAAGAAAGCATGGAGTGAAAAATTTTTCAGTCACCAAGGAGAATTTTATACTTATCCATCACCAAATTATGTTTGGCAGCATGATATGAGTCCTCCAAGTGAAGAATTTATGAATATGGAAGACAGTACTATGAAAAAAATTAGTGTTGTTCCACAGCCATATCAACAGCCACATCCTCCAATTCATCAAGTTGTTGATGGAATTAGATCAATTGAGTGGGCTGCTGAAAATAACATTAATGTTATTATGTGGATTCCAACTGTAAAAGCTTTGAAACCAAAATTTGAAGCTTATAAAAATAAAAGATCAGAGGTAACAAAGAAAAATATACCTCTTGGCGAAGGGGTATCTCTTGTAAGAGATATGTTTGTTGCAGATACGATGGAAGAAGCAAAAGAGAAAGCTGGTGAACATATGGTAAATTATATGAGATGGGTTTGCCATTGGAGAGGTTTAGGGAATCATATGGATCCAGGTGAAGAATTACCAGAGACAAAAGGTAAATTAGATTTATTAAATTATGAATTTTTACATAAAAGAAACATGTTATTTGGAACGCCCGAATATGTAATTGATAAAATTCATGAATTAAAATCTGAACTCAATTTACAAAATTTGCAAGTTTGGTCTAATTTTCCAGGTGTGAAGCATAAAGATTGTATGAAAAGTATAAAACTTTTCACAGAAAAAGTTATGCCTCACTTCCAAGATGATTTTGATACTGAAGTAAAAAAAGTTTCGTGAATAAAAGACGAAAAAGAATTAGCGGCGGACAAGCTGCTGTTCAATCATTAAAAAAAGAGAGAGTGAAACATGTTTTTGGACTTATTGGTTCAGCAACAATGGAAATGTTTGATGCTCTTTATCATGAGAAAAGTATAAAATTTATTGGAGTCAGAGATGAAAGAACTGGCACACATATGGCTGATGGTTATGCAAGAGCATCCAATAGACCTGGGGTAATTATTGCAGGCCAAAACGGACCTGGCGCTACTAATTTAGTTACAGGCGTTGCTCAAGCAAAAGCAGCCTTTTCTCCAGTTGTTGCAATTGCAGGTTCGTATTCAACTAAAGATAAAATGGAAGATGCATTCCAAGGTTTAGATCAACAGTCTTTGTTTGCACCTATCACAAAGAAAACTTGGACTATAAAAAATTCAAAAATAATTCCAAAAATTATGAGCGATGCTTTTAGTTTGGCAATGAAACCTAGAAAGGGACCTGTATGTGTAAATTTACCAAGAAATATATTAGCAGCTTCAAACAAGTATAATATCAATGTTAAAAAACCATCGTTCGAAAATGAGAGCAAACAAAAAGGAAATAAAGAAAATATCAAAAAGGCTGCAAAATTAATTGGATCTTCAAAATGTTCAGTAATTATTGTTGGTGCAGGAATTAAATATAATTCTAAATACAAAGAGGTAATAAAATTAGCTGAGCAATGCAATATACCTATTGTTACAGCAGCGGGTCATGGAGATGCAATTCCTTTTGGTCATAAATTAAATGCTGGACAAATGGGTCCTAGAGGAAATCCTGTTGCATCAAGATTAGTTAAAAATGCAGATGTTATTTTAGCAATTGGAACGCGTTTAGGATTTAATTCAACTTTTTACTCCTATGAAAATATAAATAAAGAAGCAAAAATAATTCAAATTGAACTGGAAAAAACAATGCTTGGAAAATATTTTCCTGTAAAAGTAAAGATACACGCAGATGCTGCGACTGCAACTAAACAGCTTTACGAAGAGATTAAAAAAGAGAAAATTAAATTAAATATTAAAGATTGGACTAACTCTTATTTAAAAGAGAGAAAAGAATATTTGATAAATAGAAATAAAGAAAATTTGGGTTCAAATTTTCCTATACAACCGAAAGGGCTATTTAAACAATTAAGAAAAGTGCTACCAAGAAACTCAGCAATTACTCTAGATGCTGGAACATTATGTCTACAGGCTACAGATGCTTTAGAATATTATGATCCTCCTTCATTATTTACTCCTTTGGATTTTGGTTTAGTTGGTTTTTCTTTTGCATGTGGTCTTGGGGTCAAAGTTGCAAAACCTAAAAAAACAGTTGTTAGTCTTATGGGTGATGGAGGTTTTGGCATGACAATATCTGAATTAAGTACTGCTGTTGAATATGGAATTAATACAACAACTATTGTTATGAACAATCAAAGTTGGGGTGCAGAAAAAGCTTATCAAAAAGATTTTTTTGAGAAAAGATATTTAGGTGCAGATATTACCAGTCCATCCTTTGATAAAGTTGCGAAACTTTATGGTGCAAAAGGTTTTAAAGTTAAAAAAATTTCTGAGATTAATGAAGCTGTAAGAGCAGCAATTAAATCGAATAAGCCATCTGTGATAGATGTTGATGTAGATCCAAAAGCATTATACAGTTTTAGAAGAGATAGTTTCAAACATAGAATAAAAAAATGAAATTAGAATTAAGAAAATTTACAAAATTTGTAGACAAGACTTTTATTGAAGGTGGTAAAGAAGCGAAAGAACCAGTTTTAATGGTATCAGTAGCAGCAGTGTTTAAAAATCCATGGCATGGTCAGGGTTTTGTTGAAGATCTCAGACCAACTATTTTAGATCTTGCACCAAAGCTAGGCGATTTACTTGTTCCAGAATTGATAAAAGAAATAGGATCACCTGAAAAAATATTGGCATATGGTAAGGCAGGTGTAGTTGGATTGAACGGTGAAATAGAGCATGCTTCAGCTTTTATTCATACTTTAAGGTTTGGTAATAAATTTAGAGATGCTGTTGGTGGAACTTCCTATTTAAGTTTTACAAATACAAGAGGACCTGCCGGATCAAAGATAGCGATTCCTATGATGCATAAAACAGATTCTGGATTGAGACCATATTACCTAACTCATGAATTTACTATTCATGATGCACCCTTCGATGATGAGGTGGTTATTGCAATTGGTGGGGCATCAAGTGGTAGAGCACATGCAAGAACTGGTGACAGATATCAAGACATGAAAGAAATGGGTATTGAGCCAAAATAATTCTTGATGACCACAGGAACTACTGCCTCAGGAACTTATTACTTATTCAATAAAAAGGATCAAGATGTGCCAATAGTATTTGTGCATGGTGTAGGTCTTACTCACGAAATATGGCAGCCTCAACTTGAATTTTTTAATTATCATTCGACTCTTGCTTATGACATTTTAGGTCATGGAAAATCTTCATTAGAAAATAAGGAAATTAGTTTTGATGATTTTTCTGACCAATTAATTGGGTTAATGGACCATCTTAATATAAAAAAAATACATCTTGTAGGTTTCTCAATAGGGTCTTTAATTGCACGAAATTTTGCGACTAAACATAATGAACGTTTACAGACATTAACTCTTTTGTGTTCTATTTATAAAAGAACTGAGGAACAACAAAAAATTGTTAATCAAAGATTTGAACAAGCAAAACAAGAATTAAAACTCTCAAAACAAGCCTTGAAAAGATGGTTTACTGATAAATATCTAGAAAATAATCCAGAAATATATGAAAAAATAAGTTCAATTTTGTCTGCTAATAATATGAATAATTTTTTAAAGGTTTACGAGCTATTCGTTAATCATAAAAATGATGAAGATTTTAATAAAATTAAAGCAAGCACGCTGGTTATGACAGGTGAGTACGACATTGGCTCAACTGTAAAAATGTCTCAAGAATTGAACAGTTTGATCTCTAAAAGTCAATTAAAGATCATTAAAGATGGAAAACATCTTTGTGGTATTGAGTGTGCTGATGATGTAAATTTAAAAATCAAAAATTTTATTGGATCAGATGAGTAAACTAAAGCAATATAAAATGTTTATTAATGGTGAGTGGGTAGACTCTGAAAGTAAAAAAACATTTGAAACTTTAAATCCAGAACATAATGAGCCATGGGCAGTTGTTCCAGAAGCAAGTGCTAAAGATGTTGATAATGCAGTTAAAGCTGCTCAAAAAGCATTCGAGGGTGAATGGCCAAAGCTGCTACCTAGAGAAAGAGCTAAATATTTAAGAGCTATTGGAAATCAATTGAGAGAGAATGCAGAAATGCTAGGAGAAATAGAAACAATTGATACTGGAAAACTTTACAGAGAAACAAAAAAGCAAGCAGTTTATATAGCAGAATACTACGACTATTATGCTGGCTTGGCAGATAAAGTTGAAGGTACGGTTTTGCCAATAGATAAACCAAATGTTCAAGCAATAACAACAAGAATACCCATAGGAGTTATAGCTGCAATTATTCCATGGAATTCACAAATGTTTTTAACAGCAACTAAAGTAGCACCAGCACTTGCAATGGGTAATACAGTGGTAATTAAATCTTCAGAACTTGCGCCTGCTGTTTTGTTTGAATTTGCAAAATTAGTTGAAAAAACTGGTATCCCTAAAGGTGTGGTGAATGTAATTACAGGATTTGGAGATCCTTGTGGTAAAAGTTTAACTACTCATAACTTAGTTGAAAAAGTTGCTTTTACTGGTGGTCCTGAAACTGCAAGACATATAATTAAAAACTCAGCAGAAAATTTATCAGAAGTAAGTTTAGAACTAGGTGGGAAAAGTCCAGTTGCAGTCTTTGATGATGCAGAGCAAGAAAATGCAATAAATGGTATTACAGCTGGAATATTTGGTGCAAGCGGACAAAGTTGTATAGCAGGTTCAAGACTTTATTTGCAAAAAGGAATTTATGATGAATTTTTAGACAAGCTTTCAAAACGTGCATCTAAAATAAAAATAGGAGCACCAATGGATCCAGAAACAGAAATGGGTCCTTTAAGTAATTTTAAACAATTAGAAGTAATAGAAAAAAATATTAAAGAGACAATTGATCAAGGTGGAAAAATTAAGTGTGGAGGTGAAAGACATTCTTTTTCAAATAAAGGATATTACTTTCCTCCAACAATTATAGAATGTGATAATCACAATCTGCCAGTAGCAGAAAATGAATTATTTGGACCTGTGTTATCAGTAATGAAATTTGATACAGAAGAGGAAGTAATTTCAAAAATGAACGATAATCAATATGGATTATCCTCTGGGGTTTATACAAGTAATTTATCTAGAGGCATGAGAGTTTCAAAAGCAATCAGGGCAGGAATAACCTTTGTAAATACTTATAGATTAATTTCACCTTCTGCCCCTTTTGGAGGTATCAAGGATAGTGGATATGGAAAAGAAGCGGGAATTGACTCAATTAAAGACTACACAAGAGTAAAAACAACTTGGTTCTACACATCAGACGAGCCTTCTCTAGACCCTTTCTCAATAAGATAATCCGTGTCAATTAACCCATCTAAAATAGGATAATTTTGTCATTGAATATTGATTGCATTCATACTTAAATTGCCTTTTATAAATTGTTAACAATAAAGAGGAAGATAATGAGAAAACTATTTATCGCTGTATTTATGTTTGTATCAAGTTTTGGATCAAATGTAATGGCAGACGGACATTCGATTAAAATGGGGATCATCTTAGGATTCACTGGTCCTATTGAATCTCTAACTCCAGCAATGGCTGCATCTGCAGAGCTTGCCTTTAAAGAAGCTTCTGATTCAGGTTCACTATTAGGTGGAAAAAAAATTGAGCCAGTAAGAGCAGACTCAACTTGTGTTGACTCAGCAGCAGCAACAGCTGCAGCTGAAGGTTTAATTTCAGGTGGTGTAGCTGCAATTATGGGAGCAGACTGTTCAGGTGTAACTGGTGCTATTGCAACTAACGTTGCTGTACCAAATGGTGTAGTAATGATTTCACCTTCAGCTACTTCTCCAGGATTAACAACTCTAGATGACAAAGGGTATTTCTTTAGAACTGCTCCATCAGATGCTAGAGGTGGCCAAATTTTAGCTGACATAACTAAAGATAGAAAAGTAAAAAGTGTTGCAATCACTTATACTAACAATGACTATGGTAAAGGTTTAGCTGATGTTTATAAAGCAGCAGTTGAGGCTCATGGTATTAAGGTTACAACTGTAACTGCTCACGAAGATGGAAAAGCAGATTACTCATCTGAAGTAGCAACTCTTGCTTCTGCTGGTGGTGATGCTGTAGCAGTTATTGGTTATCTTGACCAAGGAGGAAAAGGAATTATTCAAGCTTCTTTAGACTCTGGTGCCTTTGATAGATTTATTTTATCAGATGGTATGATTGGTCAATCTTTAGTTGATGCATTCGGAAAAGATTTAAGCAAATCATTTGGATCATTACCAGGTTCTACTGGTAAAGGTGCAGGTATATTTGCTGATGTTGCTAAAGCTGGAGGTGTAGAAGCTTCTGGTCCTTACACGGGTGAATCTTACGATGCAGCTGCTTTAATCGTTCTTGCAATGCAAGCAGGTAACTCTGCTGACAGAGCATCGATTGCAAAAAATGTAATGGATGTTGCTAATGCTCCTGGAACTAAAATTTATCCAGGTGAACTTAAGAAAGGTTTAGACTTACTAGCAAAAGGTAAAAAGATTAATTACGAAGGTGCTACTGGAGTAACTTTTACTAGTGTTGGTGAAGCTGAAGGTTCTTTCTTAGAACAAGAAGTTAAAGGCGGAAAATTCAAAACTAAAAAACAAAGATAATTTTATCTTAATTTAAAAAACCCCAGTAATTTAATTACTGGGGTTTTTTTTTAAATCAGCTCTTATAGTAGATAGAGCTATGATAATTAGAAAAATTAAACATATTAAATTCATAGTTTTCCAGCTAGTTAAGCTAAGAAATATTCCAGCAGACAAGCTTGCTGCTGCTTGTATAGAATAAACAATTAAATCATTATACCCTTGAGCTCTAAATTTTTCCTCTTCTCTGTAACACAAAACAAGTAAGCTTGTTCCTGAAATGAATAGAAAGTTCCACCCTAGCCCCAGAAAAATAAGTGCAACCATATAGTTAATATAATTCTGCTCAAATAAACTGGTAATAATTGTGACTAAAAACAATAAAACTCCCACATACATAATTTTACTATGACCAAACCTTTTAATTAAATTTCCTGTAACTAGTGAAGGTAAAAACATGGCTGCTATATGAAGCTGAATAACAAATCCAGTCTTGGATAAACTTATTTTCTCCATCAGATGCATACTTATAGGAGTTGCTGTCATTAAAAAAGTCATTACAGCATAGGCAAAAGCTGAAGCTACTAGCGCCTGTAGAAATTTAGGTTGAGAGATAAGCTCAAAAAAACTTCTTCCAGTTTTATATTGATTACTAGATATCGTTTTTGGTTCCTTATAAAAAATTAAAAATATTGTTGATGAGATAGATAAAATGGCAAGTGCAAGATAAGAACCTGCATACATATGATCTGAAATAAATCCTTTAGAAATGTTTGCAATGTTTGGACCAATAAAAGCCGAACCTATTCCTGCTAACAAAATGATAGAAATTGCTTTTGGTGCATAATCCTTATCCACAACCTCGACTGCTGCAAAACGATATTGATGGCTGAAAGCTATTCCTCCACCAATTAAAAAACATCCTAAATTATATAAGACAAAACTTTCTATAATTATAGAGTATGCAGTTAAAAGAGATGCAAAGCTTGTACCTATTGATGCAAAAATAAAACCTAATTTTCGTCCAATTATACTCATTAACTTTGCAGCAAAAAAAGCGAATAAAGCAATTCCAACAACTGACAAAGCCATTGGAAGAGTAGCTAAAGATTTTATCGGACTAAATTTTGAACCAATTATACCGCTTAAAAAAACGGTGACTGGGGCAGCTGTAAAAGCGAAAATCTGACTTAATATAAGTAACGAAAGATTTTTATTCATTAAAAGAATAAATACTTATCAGCCATATACAAAGCCCAAGCAGCAGCAGCACCTAATATAATATATTTCATTATGTTTACTTTATTTCTATTTTTTCAGGAAGTATACCTTTAGGTCGATACCTCATAATAAATAACAATCCTAATCCCATCAGTAAAAATCTGAAATAAGGAACGCTTTCAATTAAATGAGCTTTAAGTGCATTTGTTTCAGGAATTCCTACGGTGAAAAAGTTTATTAAGAATAATGATATTGGTGCAGCTTCAATCCATAAGAACCAAACAACAAATCCTCCTAAAATTGCTCCAAAATTATTTCCACTTCCTCCAACAATTACCATCACCCAAATCAAAAAAGTATATCTCATAGGTCTATAACTTCCTGGAGTAAATAGGCCATCTTGTGTAACAAGCATTGCGCCTGCAATTCCAACAATTGCTGAACCTAAAATAAAAATTAGTAAATGTTGTTTAACAACATTTTTACCCATTGCATTTGCAGCTTCCTCATTATCTCTTATTGCTCTCATCATTCTTCCCCATGGAGAATAAAGAGCTTTTTGAGTTAAAATTAGAAGAACAATTACTACTACTAAGAATAACCCTGAATAACACAGTTTTACAAATACTGAAGAACCTTCAATAACAAGTTGGTTTAAAGCAGCTTGTCTATCAGCTAAATTCTCAATTACACTTAATTTTCCTGAATTAAACTTTTCAACTAATTTAATAAACCAATCAGTTGTTTGAAGATCTACTTCATAAGGTGCAGGTCTTTTTAATCCAATAACATTTTTGACACCTCTTGTGAGCCAATCCTCATGTTTAATAATTGCAATAACAATTTCAGAAATAAGTAGAGTGGCAATTGCTAAATAATCTGCTCTAAGACCAAGCGCAACTTTTCCAACTATAAAAGCTAATCCACCAGCAAATAGAGCTCCAACTATCCAAGAAAATATAATTGGTAATCCAAATCCTCCTAGGAAACCAGTTTTAGCAGGATCAACTGCTTCAATAGCTTCTATACCTGGCTCAGCAGAAAATCTAATAAGCAAAATACCTGAAATTATTATTGCAGCTATGCTGTATGTTCTGATTTTTGATTTTTCAAATCTTTTTAAAATAAACCTTATGACTAATACCATTACTACTATGAGCCATAAGGCCATTAAAATATCAAAACCTCCTGCCCTCCAGGCTTCTTGAACAGGATCAACAGATATCAATACCGCAGCTAAACCACCTAAAGCAGTATAGCCCATAATTCCAAAATTAATTAGACCGGCATATCCCCATTGAATATTTGCACCCATTGTCATCACTGCAGAAATCAAACAAAGATTAAATATTGATAAAGCTATATTCCAAGATTGAAATATACCAACCATTAGAATAAGCACCATCATGATGCTGTAAGCTGCAATTACATTTAGATTTTTTCTCACAATACTTTCCCCTTAAATATTCCCGAAGGTCGATAAATTAAAACAATTACAAGAATAGAGAACGAGACTGCAAACTTATAATCAGTAGATAGTAATTGAACCAAACTATTTGGCTCCATACTTTCTGGTAAAATATACATAAAGAATTTTTTATATGCATAAGTGAGCAGTATTTCAGAAAAAGCAATTACATATCCACCTAAAAAAGCTCCAAATGGATTTCCAATTCCTCCAACAATTGCAGCAGCAAAAATTGGAAGCATATTGTTAAAATAAGTAAACGGTTTAAAACTTTTATCTAAACCATACAATACTCCACCTATTGTAGCTAAAATTCCAGCAATTATCCAAGTAACTAAAACTATTTTTTTTGGATCAATACCTGATAATAAAGCAAGATCTTCATTATCAGAATAAGCTTTCATACTTTTTCCAGTTTTGGTTCTATTTAAAAACCAAAATAATAAAGAAACTAAAACTATTGTTACAAAAATAGTTATTACTTGAGTTGATTTTAATGCAAGACCTTCATTTAAACCCGTCATCTCTTTAAATTCACGGGCTTTAATAATAAATTTTTCTCCATCAAAAAATCTTCTGTCACCAGGTCCAATTATAATTCTTACCACTGCTTGAGTTACAAACATTACACCAATACTTACCATTGCAAACTGAACTGGAGGGCTTTTCTGATGTCTATAATATTTGAATACAAATTTATCTATTAATAGCATGTAAAGAATCATGAAAATAATTCCAAATGGGATAGCTAATAAAGCAGTAGGTAAAACACCTAAAGAAACACCTAAAGATTGAAAATACCATGTAAATAAAATCGTTGCCATGGTTCCAAAAGACATCATGTCACCAGTTGCAAAGTTTGCAAATCGTAAAATTCCATAAATAAGTGTTACAAATATCGCACCCAGTGCTAACTGAGAACCATAAGTTAATGCAGGAATGAAAATATAATTTAATAAAAGAATTATTGCATTTATAAAATCCATATTACCCTCCCAAAAAAGAGCTTCTTACTCTTGGATCGTCTAATAATTCTTTTCCAGTTCCTGAATAACGATTTTCTCCAGTCACTAATACATAGCCTCTATCTGAAATGCTTAAGGCTTGTTTTGCATTTTGTTCTACCATTAAGATAGCAACATTTGTCTTTTTTACTTTTACAATGTGATCAAATAATTCGTCCATCACAATTGGTGATACACCGGCAGTTGGCTCATCTAACATTAAAACAGTAGGCTTAATCATTAAAGCTCGACCTAGAGCTACTTGTTGTCTTTGACCTCCAGAAAGTTCACCAACCAACTGATTTCTTTTCTTTCTTAAAATTGGAAATAATTCATAAATTTCCTCAATTATATTTTTGATTTCATCCTCAACAAGAAATGCACCCATTTCTAAATTTTCTTCAACAGTCATCCCTGCAAAAACATTTTTAGTCTGAGGTACAAAAGAAATACCTTGCTTAACTCGATCTTGAGGAGATAATTTTGAAATATCCTTACCATCAATCTTTACTGATCCAGACTTTAAATTTAGCAAGCCCAACATTGCTTTCATGGCAGTTGATTTACCAGCTCCATTAGGACCTAAAATAGAAACTATTTCACCTTTATTAACATTTACTGAACACGAACTAATAATGTCAGGACCATTACCATAACCACCTGTCATTTCTATTCCTTCAAAATATGCCATTAATTTGTATCCTTTAATTTTGATCCTCTTCCAAGATAGCTTTCGATAACTTTCTCATCTTTTTTTGCTTCTTCAACACTTCCCTCAAACAATACTGAACCCTCAGCCATTACAATTACTGGATCACACAATCTTCCAATAAAATCCATATCATGTTCAATCATACAAAAAGTATAACCTTTTTCTTTATTTAACTTTTCTATTGCAGTTCCAAGATCTTTTAACAAAGTTCTGTTAACTCCTGCACCTACCTCATCTAATAGTACTAATTTTGCATCAACCATCATGGTTCTTCCAAGTTCTAATAATTTCTTTTGTCCGCCTGAAAGATTTCCAGCAAGCTCGTTAGATAGATGTCCTAGATTTAAAAACTCAACAACTTCTTTTGCTTTTTCTTTAACGACAGCTTCTTCTTGTGCAACTAAACCTGGTTTAAATAATGCGGTCATTATTTTTTCACCAGATTGATTTCCAGGAACCATCATTAAATTTTCTAAAACAGATAAATTTGAAAACTCATGTGCAATCTGAAATGTTCTTAATAATCCTTTAGAAAATAACTCATATGATGGAACATCTGTAATGTTTTCATCATCAAAAACAACATTACCACCAGAGGACTTTAAGTTTCCAGCAATTAAATTAAATAAAGTTGTTTTACCAGATCCATTTGGTCCAATAATACCAGTGATTGTTCCTCTTTTAACTTTTATTGAACAATCCAAAACTGCAGCTAATCCACCAAAATATTTACTTAAATTATTAATTTCCAAAATATTTTCAGACATTTGATTTATTTGTTTAGTCTTCTGTGAATATTATTTAAAGTTTTTTCTAGAGACTTATAAAAACCTGCTTTGGTTAATTCTTTCACACCTTGTTCATTTAACCCTTTTGGTGTTTGAGACACTTTTACTAAATTCTTTAAATTTTCTTTTGAATTTACTACAGCATCTTCAGATAAGGCTAAAAATAAAGAAGTAATATATTTTTGTGCATTATTTCTTTTTACCCCTCTTTTTACCAGCCAATCACTCATTACTCTCAAAATCTCATAAAAAGGCGCCATCATGCCAGAGGTTGACCAAAAATTTATAGATGATTTTTCATTCTTAATTTCTAGAGTTGTGCCCAGGTTATTGAAAAACGCTTTAACTTTTGAATTAGGAGGGCAAATAGGTACTGGACCTTTCTTTAATGAAATCGGAGGTAGAGGTATTGCTCTTACAATTTTTGCTTTTACTTTAATTGCTTTCTTTAATTGAGATAAAGTAATTGTCGAAATAAAACTAACAACCGTTTGGGTCGATTTAAATTTTAAATCTTTAATAATTTTTTCACCAACAGTAGGTGTAACAGATAAAAATACCCAATTAGATTGATCTACAATTTGTTGATTATTCTTAGCAATAACTATTTTTTTAAACTTTCTTTTTAAACCAAGAGCTATTTTTTTATTTCTTGGAGAAATAATAATTTTCTTATAAGAAATTTTTGATTTACATATTCCAGTAATCACTGAAGCTGCAATTTTTCCAGTACCAATAAAACCTAAATTCATAATTTTGGATACTTTATATTGATTATATTGAATTAATTAACAAAAAAAGAACCTCTAATTCTTAGTAATTCTCTGCTTAATTCCTTGTTTTCTTTGAAGGGTTTTCTTCCATGAAGCCAAAAATAATTATTAGCAATCACAGAATAACCAACAGGTAATTTAGTAATTATTTTATTTTTACTTTCCTCTAATCCATCAGATAATCTTTGTAAAAAATTGCCTTGATCCATATTTTGAGGTTCTGGAAATTGATCTATATAAGATATTGTTGGTCTTCCCTCTTTATCAGTCGAAAAGACTGGGTGCTCTACCTTGTAATCAATATTTTTACTTTTTGGCGACCCCCAAACAAAATTTTGTCTCCCTACTGGATCATTGTATAAATCATAACAATGTTCCCAGTCATCAAGATGAAGCATAGCTGTTTCACCTCCTTCTACATTTTGCTCATCAATTTTTGTCATAATTAACCAATCGGTTACATCTTTCACATATGTCCCGTCTGTATGAAGATCCATATTTCTATAAGCTTTTCTTAAATAAGAGTCGCTAGTATCTTCATGTTTAACATGAAAACGAGCATAGTATTTTCCTGCCATCGCGTCATGATTTGGTACACCAATTAAATGAGCTAATGCAGTTGATAACTTAACTAAAAACGTGTCATTAATTTTTGCAGTAATGTTTTTTGGTCCAATAATAAAACAACCTGTAGATCTATCTCTAATAATTGAGTTCATCAATTCACTCAATTTATTGTCTGTTAAATCATCTAAACTTTTAGCTAAAGTAAATCTTGTAAATGGTTTTAGTTCTAAAGCTGTTAAATCGAATTTATTAAAGGGGAAAATTAATTTATCTATAATATCATTTTCTAAACTTATCTTTATAATCCTATTTGATTGATCATGTTTTTGAATGTCTATGCCTATAATTTTTTGCATTCTAAATTTTATTTTAACTTATTTTATAAATCAATCTAATCAGATATAATTATTAAGTATTGCCATACAAATAGCTGAGAAAATTGTAGGATAAACAAAGTTCTTCTTTGATATAAAAAAAATAACTAAAGATAACAGCACAACAATAAATCTACTTGAATAACTAGCATCTACCAAAACGCCAGCAGGAAAAATTATAGTTCTTGCTATTAATGCTGCTAAAGTTGCGTAGGCTAAACAATTAAACCACTTAAACAGTTTTGATGTTTCTTTTATACCTTCGGATGTAATAGCACCCAAAAATCTAGACAAAAATGTTGCTAAAGACGTAACTAAAATTGCGTAAACAATACTAGCTGACATTATACTCTCCTGCTAGATAAGCTATGGTTCCACCAATTATACCTGCCAACAAAATTGACCACTCTGGTGAGAGTAAATAAATAATTGGTCCCAATATAGTTCCAAACAAAACTGATAGAGTTACTGGTATAGTTTTAGATGCCCCAATCATCATACATAGAAAATAAACTGGATTAAGAATTGCTAAACCCAACATCATATCTTTATTCAAATATTCTGAAAAAGAGAAACCTATAAATGTTCCAATTACTGATACACTTACTGTCGCGCTCCCAATACCAATCCAATAATCAATTCTATGTTTTTTTGGAATTTTTTTATAATTGCTTTTCATGATTAGCCATGCGGAAATAGCAATGAAATGACAAGAAAAGTAATACTTCCACTTAGATTGACTTTTGTGCATCATTAACGGAAATAAAGATACAGCCATAGGGTAAAGTCTTGCATTAACAATCCAAACAGCCAAAAAAATATTTAATAAAGACGCTCCAATTAACATGGACTCAGCCATTACTAGTGAACCTGGTAAAGCATAAGTTAAAACAGTTGAAAAAATACTTTCCTGAATATTAAAACCTAAATTTTTAAATAGTGCTCCTATAGCTATAAAGCAACAAGTAAGAGCTATAGCTGGACTATCATGAGTAAATATAGATCTATATCCTTTAAAGAAAAAATTTTTATTAATCATTATCCACCTAGGAACAGTCTACCAACATCAGGATTTTGAAGTAAATCATCTCCTTTACCTGCAATTGCAGTTTGCCCAGATACCAAAACGTATCCAATATCTGCAAACTCCAATCCTTTTTTGGCATTTTGCTCAACTAGAATGATTGTTTTTTTTTCATTTTGCTGAAGATCTCTTAATATTTCAAAAACCATTTCAATATATCTAGGTTCAAGTCCAATTGATGGTTCATCTACTAAAAGTACTGAAGGCTTCATAACTAGCGCTCTTGATATTTCTAGCAATCTTCTCTCACCGCCAGATAAAACTTTTGCAGGTTGGTTTCTTCTATTTCTTAACCTTTCATACTTTTCAAAAATTCTTTCAGCCTCTTCAAACGACTCATCTGTTTTTTCTTTTATGTATCCTCCCATTAATAAGTTTTCTTCTACGGTCATATCTGGAAATACTGAGTTATCCTGCAATATATAAGCTATACCGACTGACTTTAACTTTTCTGCTGGGGTAAGATTTGTAATTTCTTTTCCTTCAAGTTCAATTTGACCAGAAAAAATATTTGTAAAACCATATATTGAATGAAGAATTGTAGATTTACCTGCACCATTAGGTCCAATTAAACATAAAGACTGAGCTTTATTCACGAATAAATCAAAGTTGTGTAAAATTTCCATTTTTCCATAACCTGCATTTAAATTTTTAATAGTTAAATGAACTTCGTTTGGAGATAATTTTTTTAAATCATCTGGTGAAGGAGCTTTTCCTAGTACTTCATATTGATTAGCCATTATTGAGCTCCTAAATACGCGTCAATAACACGTTTATCATTTTTAATTTCGTCTGGGGATCCATTAGCTAACATTTTACCATGAGCTAAACAAAAAATATTTTCTGCTAATTGCATAATCACTCTCATATTGTGTTCAATAACCAAAAGAGTAATCCCAAAATCTTGGTTAACTTTGATTAATCTATCAATAATACCATTTATCAGTGTCGGATTAATTCCAGCTGTGGGTTCATCTAGCAATAACATCTCTGGTTCATTCATTAATGCCATAGCAAGCTCTAGTAATTTTTGTTGACCAAAAGACAGATCTCCAGCTCTTAGCTTTCTTTTTTGATATAAACCTACAAAATTTAATAAATTTTCTGCTTTATCTGTTAATTCTTGTGGAATTTTTGAAAATATTTTCATTAAATCTGCGTCACTACCTTTGTGACTAATAAGCATATTTTCTATACAATTAAGCTTTCCATAAATTCTTGTTTGCTGAAAAGTTCTCAATAAACCTAACTTAGCAATTACAGGAACTGGTAACTCAGAAACTTCTTTTCCATTAAATTTTATGGATCCATTATCTATTGGGTAAGTCCCTACAATCGAATTAAATAATGTAGTTTTTCCTGAACCATTTGGTCCAATCAATCCAACTATCTTTCCTTTTTCAACATTCATTGAGATATCAACATTAGCTTTAACGCCACCAAATGATTTGCTTACATTGCTAACTTCTAAAATACTCATTTAAGTTCTACCTGTGCCTTACGATCTTTTTCATCCACTACCTCACCAAATCGCTCTGGATATTTTTCTCTTAGCCATCCCATAATTCCTTCTGGGAAATAAATTACAATCACAACAATCAAAACTCCTAAAGCAACATACTGCCAACCCAAAAAGAATGTCCAAAAGCCTTCTTTAAAAATATGAAAAATAGTTGCACCAATAATTGGTCCCCAAAGAGTTCCTTTACCTCCAAGTATTGCCATAAGAACCATGAATACTCCCATTTCTCTTCCGTCAAATGCAACATCTGTTGAGTCGATGTATCCAACTAAGCCACCCATTATTCCTCCTGCCAATCCACAGAAGAAAGCTGAGATCATCCAACCAATAATTTTATACTTCATTGTTTCAATACCCATTGCTTCAGCTTTATCTTCATTATCTCTAATAGCGTTAAGTATTAATTTAAATCTTGTAGAATAGATTGAACGAACCGCAATGAATGTTAGCACTAATGTGAAGAAGCTTAAGAAATAGAAAAACTCCCCCCTTGCTTCTAAGCTACCAACATTTGGAAAAGGTGGTGTAGTAAAGCCTTGACCTGCTCCAATAATTTCTATTCCACCAGAAATTTCACCCGCAGCTACACCTAAACCTAATGTACAAATTGCAAAATAATGTCCTCTAAGTCCAAGAATAGAATATCCTATCAAACCAGCTACAATAGTTGGAACTATAGCAGCTACAACTAGTCCAACTGCCATACCTTGAAAAAACTGTGTCGGAGTGTGAACAAATGTTTTTTCCCCTCCACTCTCAGTCCATTCAGCTAATGGAAAAAACATTCCAACTTGAACAGAAGCGCATAAGTACATTCCTAATCCATAAAATAATATATTTCCAAATGAATTATAGCCCATCTCCCCACCTTGGATGTTCCAAGTAGTAGCAAGAACTATTAAAACACAAAGGATTGATAACTGAACTTTAAATGCTGGAAATAAAAAAGGGGCAGCTAATCCAAATATTAATATTACTGCATATAAAATAAAATTCTTATTCATTTTTCATCTCAATCTTATTTTAAATATTCTCTTTTTCTTGAAAGTTTAAACCTTCTATAAACCAGGATTAATACTAATAATAAAAATACTGAACCAATTCTAAATTCTGTACCTAGTATATAATCTGCAAATTCTTCAAATACTCCTAATCCCATTCCCGACATTGCTACACCAGGTAAGTTTCCTAATCCTGCAACAATTACGATCATGAAAGATCTGATTGTGTAGGGCAATCCCATGTAAGGATGAATTGTGAAAGTTATAGATATCAAAGCACCAGCAACACCACAAAGAGCAGCATTTATTCCAAATGTTGCAGCATAAACTTTTTCTGTATCGACACCTAAAATCTTTGCAGCCCTTGCATTTTGAGCTGTAGCTCTAATTGCACGTCCCAGCTTAGATTTTTTCATGTAAATAACCAAACAAACTGCAAATACAATGCTAATAAACGCTGAAAATATTTTTGAATTTGGTAACACAACATTGTTATCAAACAACATAGTTGTTCCATAACCAGAATTTGCAAGTACAACGTCTGCACCAAATGCAAAATTCATTAATTGCATGAAAAGAATACTTATTCCAAAAGTTGCTAAAATAGAGATAAATAGATCTCTATCTACTACTTTATTAATTACGAGTTTGTAAATTGCTATACCAACAAAGTACATTATTACTGGCGCAACAATTACTCCCCATGCTGGATGAATACCATAAAGATACATAAAATATGCGATGTATCCACCTAAAATTACAAGATCTCCTTGTGCAATGTTAATTATATTCATCACACCCCATTGAAGTGCCATTCCATATGCAATCAATGCAAACAAAACTCCTAGCAAAATACCATCCAAGCAAGCTTGAAGAGTTATCATAGGATATTGAAATACAAGAAAATCCATAAAAAGTATTTTTGGGTTATATAAAAAAAAGCCCCCTATGACTAGGGGGCTTTAGTATTTTATTTTATCTTTCTGACCACTTAGGAATTGGATGTATCAACTTAGCTGATGCCCATTTTAATGGAGCAACAACTTTGTTTTCACAACTTCCTGAAGCATCACACATTACTTGGAAAAGTACCATTGGTTTGTCAACGTTCTGACCACCAGGTGCAAATTTAATATTTCCATAGAATGTTTGCATATTCGTAGCTGCAAGAGCATCTCTTACTTTCTTTTGATCAAAAGAATTTGCTCTTTCAAATGCATCTTTGAATACCAATAAAGCAGCTGAAGACTCAGCAGATTGGTAAGGTGGATCATATCCAAACTCTTTCTCAAAGTCTGCAGCATAAGTCATACCATCTTTAAAGAAATCATCTTTATAAGTTAGTGACTTGTGCCATTGAGAAGCACAAAGAGCGTACTGTGAGTTTTTACCATGCTGTTTAGATAGCTTAGCAGCATCACAGTGAGTCATAGCCAACATAGGAACATCAACTTTCATTTCAGCAATTTGTCTGATCGCAGTTAACGCACCTTTTGTGTGACCTGATACAACAAGTACATCTGGTTTCATTTGTTTTACTTTAACCAAAGTAGCAGCCATATCGTTTAGTTCTTTAGGTAATTTATCGTCAATTATGATTTTAGAACCAGTTCTTTCTGCAGCATCTAAAATACCTAATCTAACGTCCTGTGAGAATGCATCTTGTTCAAAAGCTTGTGCAATTCTTACTGGTTTTCCACCATTTAACTCAACCGCTGTTTCGATAGCGACATCAAGATATAAATTAGCTGGAGCTAATACAGCAAATAGATATTTGTAACCTTTTGTAAACAAAGATCTAGATGCACCATTTGCTTCAACCATTGGAACACCATATTTTTCAGTTACTGGTGCAATCGCTTTAGTCAAACCAGAACTGTAAGGGCCAAGCATAAACTCAACACCATCTTGTGAAATTAATCTTTCTGCAAGCTGTGCAGCTCTCTTAGGGTTTGACTCATCATCATAATAAATAATATCAAACTTATAAGTTTTTCCACCAACTTTAACACCACCCATGCTGTTAATTCTGTCAACGGCCATGTTATAACCATTTTGAGTATGAACACCATTAGATGAGTATTTACCAGTTAGAGAAATTGCAGCACCTAAAATAATTTTGTCACCAACAACTTTTGCTAATGATGCAACTGAAGTTGAAAATAAAATTACTAATGCAGAAACAAAACTTAAAATTATTTTATTTAATCTCATTTTATTTCCTCTTTAATTAATTAATTATAGTTTGATTTAATAAAGAAATTTAATTTTATGCAAGTGGCAATAAAGGCCAAATCTAATTAATATTGTTGAGTTACGACAATTATTGCGGCAATAATTACTAAAACACTCGCAGAAATTGTATTAATTGTTTTTGGATTAGCAGTTATCCATTTTATTAATTTTTGTGCGAGCATTGCGTAGCCAATTAAAGATAAAAAATCTAAAACGATGTAAGTTGTAATTAAAATTACAAATTGAACCAATAAATTTGAATTAAAGTCAATAAATTGTGGAAAAATAAAAGGAAAAAATAACCAAGCCTTTGGACTTGTACCAGCAACTAAAAAACCATCTTTAAAAAAAGATAAATTGCTTTTTTCTATTTCTCCTTCATTTGAAATATTTTTTGGTCGAGATTTATAAATATCGTAAGCTAAATATAATAAATAAACTATTCCGATCCATTTAAACACATTAAGTATCATTGAGTTCTCTGAAAAAAAAGATCCAATCACAAAAATAACTAAAGTTGCCTGAATCAAATTTGCAGTTACATCACCCAAAGCAGACCATACGCATTTTCCGACCCCGTAATTCATTGAATAAGAGATAATTACAATCCTAGGAGTTCCAGGAGTAATAAATAAAAAAATAATAATCTGTAGATAAAGTATAAAATCTAGGGGGAGCATAAAAAAAGATAGTCCTTAAAAACCGGGAGCTAAAGATGGCTAAGAAGGACTATCTAACACATAATATCAGAGGCTAAAAAAAATGCATTAAATTTTTTTTTCAAATATAAAGGATTTATGAAAAAAAAAGGTCACAGGCCAATTACTAAAGTCAAAAATCCAGAGCCCAAAATGGACAATCCAGATTGGATCATTTGGGCGGCTTGGGCAGACCGGATAACTTTTGAGGAGATCGAAAAAAGAACCGGGAAGCGAGAGTCCGATGTTATAAAAATAATGCGAAGATCACTTAAACCATCTTCATTCAGATTGTGGAGAAAAAGAGTAAATCAAAAAAGTATTAAACATCGAAAAAAGTTCGAATATTCTAGAAAAGAAATAACTAGTAAAATTAGAAAAGGTGACTATTTATAATCCATGAAAAAGATTACCATGTATACAGGTCCACTATGCAATTATTGTGAGGCGGCAAAAAGATTATTAGCTAGAAATAACGCTCCTTATAATGAAATTGATATTTCAAAAGTTGCAGGTGCTGCTGACGAAATGATTAAAAAAGCAAATGGAAAAAGAACAATTCCACAGATCTTTTTTGATGATCAGCATATTGGTGGTTACGATGAAGTTAGAGCACTAGAAAAAGAAAATAAACTTCAAGATCTTTTAAAAAATTAATTTTAATAATTTACTCTTTTGGTTTAAAAACTAAACAAACTCCATTATTACAAAATCTTTTTCCCGTAGGTTCAGGTCCATCATCAAATATATGACCATGATGCCCTCCACATTTTTTACAATGATACTCAGTTCTTGCGTAACCTATGTGATGATCCGTTTTGGTTTCAAATACATCTGGTAAAGAATCATAAAATGAAGGCCAGCCTGATCCACTCTCATATTTTGTTTTTGAGTCAAATAATTTTTCTCCACAATTTGCACAATGAAAACTTCCTTCTCTCTTTTCATGATTAAGTTCGCTTGAACCTGCGCGCTCAGTTCCTTCCTCGAACAAGATTAATTTTTGCTCTGCAGTTAAATTTGGATTTATTTTTTTTATCATGATCCTATATATTTAGCACAGGATTTATGTAAGATTGAATGTAATTCAACTAATTTTTTAAAATCTTTATTATAACCACCGCCTAAGACACCACAAAAGGGTATTTTTTTAGAAAAAAAGTTTTCAATAACAAGCTCGTCTCTAGATTTAATCCCTTCATCAGATATTTTTAGTTTACCTAATCTATCGTTAAAATGAATATCTACTCCAGCTATATAGAAAACAAAATCAAAATTTTCTTGATTTAACTCATTTAAATAATGTTTAAGTGTCTTAATGTAAGCATCATCCTCTAAATTATCTTTTAGCTCCACATCTAAATCGCTATTAGATTTTTTGGCTGGATAGTTAGTTTTAGAGTGCATACTGAACGTGAAAACACTTCTATTTTCTTTAAAAATTTCTGAATTTCCGTTTCCTTGATGAACATCTAAATCAACAATTAATATTTTGTTAGCCAAACCTCGATTTAGTAAATAATGAGCAGCAACAGCTACATCATTAAAAACGCAGTATCCAGCTCCGCCATCGTAGTTTGCGTGATGACTGCCTCCAGCAGTATTACACGATATTCCGTAATTAATTGCAAGTTTAGAAGCTAAAACAGTACCACCAGTAGCTACTAATGATCTCTGAACAACACTATCAACAAGTGGAAATCCAATTTTTTTTACTTCCTCTTTACTTAATTTTTTATTTTTGATCTTAGAGATATAATCTTTTGAATGTGCGTAACTCAATGTTTCAAGCGAACAAGCATATGGTTTATGAAACTTTTTAACAATTTTATTTTGGATCAAATAATTTGCCAATTCTCCAAACTTGTTTATAGGAAATTTATGATCATCTCCAATTTTGGCAAAATAATCCTCATGATTAACCACTGGTAAATCCATCGTTACTCTAGAACACGTAATGGCTTTCCATCAACACAAGCCTCTAATCCTTCAATCATTTGATTATAAAAAATACTATAATTTTCTGCTGTCACATAACCTATGTGTGGTGTAAGAAGTGCATTAGGTAAAAATCTTAGTTTATTATTTTCAGATAAAGGTTCTTTATCATAGACATCAATCCCAGCTCCTGCAATTACATTGGTTGACAATGCTATAATTAAATCATCCTCATTAACAATAGATCCTCTAGAAGTATTTATCAAAAAAGCTGTCTTTTTCATTTTATCAAATTCTTTTATAGTAATACAGTCTTTGTATCTTTCACCTCCTTGAACGTGAATTGAAAGTACATCAGAATTTGTGATTAAGTCATCTTTGCTACAAGGGAGTACATCTAATTCTTTGCACTTGTCTAAGCTCAAGTTTTCACTCCAGGCCATTAATTGCATTCCAAATGCTTTTCCAATTTTTGCAACTTCTGTACCTACTCTACCTAGACCAATCAAACCGAGGATTTTTCCTTTCAATTCCACTCCAATAGTAGTTTGCCAATACCCTTGATACATATTATCAATCTCTTCTTTAAAATTTCTAGCTAAACCAAGAATCAATGCCCAAGTTAATTCGGGTGTCGGGTTTAAGTTTATATCTGTTCCACAAACTATAATTTTTCTTTTCTTCGCAGCCTCTAAATCAATAGATTTGTTTCGTAATCCACTTGTGATTACAAATTTTAAATCATTTAGATTATCAATTAAATTTTTTGTTATTGGAGTTCTTTCTCTCATAATTAATAAGGCCTCAAAATCAGATAATTGTTCAATTGCATCAGCTTCATCTAGAAAGGGTTCGCTGAAGATTTTAAACTCGTATTTCCCAGATAGTTTTTCTAAATCTACAAATTGTTGGGCAACGTTTTGGTAATCATCTAATATAGCAACTTTAAGCATTTTTAACTTTCTTATTTGATAACAATATTCCTATAATAATAAAACAAGCGCCCAAAATATGGTAAAACATAAATTTTTCACTAAAAAAAATCATTGCCATTATTGCACTCAATATTGGCATTAAGTGTAAAAAAACACCTGATCTATTAGCTCCAATCATAGATATTCCTTTTATCCATAAAAGAAAAGACGCCAAACCTGGAAATAAAACAACATAAGATAAAATTAAAATAAATGGGAGTTCTAAATTAATTCTAAAACCAATTTGGTATTCAATAAAATAAACTGGTATCAAAAATATTAAACCGAAAGTAATTACTACTTGAAGTAATGATATTTGAGTTAACTCATATTGTTTGCCTTTCAACAACGTTGAGTATAAAGCCCAAGAGAACATCGCTATTACCATGGTTATGTCACCTTTATTAAAGTCTAAATTTTTTAATATTTCTAAGTTTGCTTTTGTGATAATCATAATCACACCAGCAAAAGAAAAAATTACTCCTATAATTTGAAAAATATTTGTCTTTTCAATTTTTAAAATTGATGAAAACAACATTATCATTACTGGTATAGTTGAAATCATTAACACTCCACTGATAACTTGTGTAAAATTAAGAGAATAATAAACAATAGAGTTAAATACAGTTATGCTCGTAACTCCCAATATAATAAAAAGCTTATAATTCTTTAAAATATAGTTTCTTTTCTCTAATATTTCAGGGATTGTAAAAGGAGCTAAAATTAACCAAGCAAAAAGCCATCTGTAAAAATTTAGTGAAAAAGGAGGAACTTCATAAAAACTTGCGAGTTTTCCTACTACAAAATTCCCTGCCCAGAAAGTTACTGTTAAAAATAGATATAAATAAGCTAAAAAATTATTATCTTTAGTCACTTAACTAAATCTAAGCGAACTATAAGGTTTTAAATCTAAATTTGTATTTTCGTTCGCTATCATCCCTGAAACAATCTTTCCAGAAATTGGACCTAAAGTCCATCCTAAATGATGATGTCCAAAACAATAATAAATATTTCTGTAATTTTTTGATGGCCCCATAACAGGTAAAAAATCAGGTAAAGTTGGTCTAAATCCTAACCACTCATCCTCATGCTCAGGTAAATCACCAAGCATATATTTTGCGTTATTTATCAAATTTTTAACTCTTGATTTAGATAATGGATTATCTAATCCACCAAATTCTACAGTTCCAACAACTCTTAAACCTTGTTCCATCGGTGTAATTCCAAATCCACGGTTGGAAAATATTACAGGTCTACTTAATAAATGATCACAATTTTTGAAATGGACATGATATCCACGTTCTGTATCTAAAGGTATTTTTTCACCAAGATTATCTGTTAATTTTTTTGAAAAAGCACCACAAGCTATTACAGCTTTATCAAAAACATAACTTTGAGTTTCAGTTTTAAAAACTGGTTTTTCTTCATCAAAAATAATATCGTTAATATTTACTTTGTTAAATTTTCCACCCTTTTGCAAAAATAAATCAAATAATTTTAAAAGAATTTTTTTTGGATTTCTTGCGTGTCTTGCGTAAGGATAATATACACCTGCATGGTAAAATGGTTTAATGTTCGGTTCAAGATCATGTATTTCAGCTTTAGTAACTAGTTGTTGTTCAACACCTAATTCATCCCTAACTCTTATTTCCAGTTCTCTACTTTTTAAATCTTTGTTATTCCATATATAAAGAATTCCCTTATTTTCAACTAAACCTTCAAGGTCTACCTCTTCAAACAATTCATCGTAGGCTGGTAAAGCTAAATCTAAAATTTGATGCATATTTTTAGCAGTGTGCATCATCTTTGTTTTAGTTGTATTCATTATAAATTTTATAAACCAAGGGATCATTTTAGGGACATAATTCCATTTTAAAGCTAATGGACCTGAAGAACTTAACAACATAGCAGGAACATCTGCAAGAACATCTGTTCTATTTAAAGAAAGAGATGCATAGGGGGAAAAATGGCCAGCATTTCCATAAGAGGCAGCTTGGCTGCCTGGGTTATCTCTATCGAATATAGTTACATTAAAACCTTTTTTTTGAAGAAATAGGGCATTAGATACACCTTGAATACCTGCTCCAACTATTCCTATCTTAAGATTTTTATTCATCAAGACGTTATACAAGTAAAAACTAAATTATCAGAGTGACAAATTATGCAAATTTAATTTTTTATGCAATGATTTGTTTATGATTAATTTTGGCACTTAATACAATTCCAAAACCAATCATTGTGGCCAACATTGATGAACCACCATATGACATTATTGGAAGAGGTGAACCAACTATAGGTAGTAAGCCTAAAACCATAGATAAGTTTACAACTATATAAATAAAAATCGCAAAAGCATATCCAAAACAAAAAAGTCTAGCAAAATTACTTCTTGAAATAGATCCTATTCTTAAAATTCTAAAAATTATTATTGAGTATAATATTAAAAGTCCTACTGATCCTATAAAACCAAATTCTTCTGAGAACAAGGTGAATATAAAATCTGTATGTTTTTCTGGTAAAAAGTCTAAATAACTTTGTGTCCCTTTTAAAAAGCCTTTTCCATCAAGACCACCTGAGCCAATTGCTATTTTTGATTGTATAATTTGGTATCCCGCACCTAAAGGGTCCCTATCTGGATCTAAAAAAGTAAGTATTCTTAGTTTTTGATAAGGTTTTAAGAATGAAATTATAAATGGTAGTGAAATCAAGAAAGTAATAAATGAATAAATAAAATATTTAATTTTTACTCCTCCTAACCATAATATAATTAATCCACTTAACGCAATAAGTATTGAGGTGCCAAGATCAGGTTGAGAAACTACAAAAATAGTAGGAATTAATATAACTGCTAATACAATTGTAATACTAGTTAACGAATTTACATTCTCTATTTTTAATCTGTGATAATATTTAGCAAGACACATTATAATTGCTATTTTCATCAATTCAGATGGCTGAAGTACAAAAAAATATACATCCATCCACCTCTGTGAACCTGACGATTTAATTCCAAAAAATGAAACATAAACTAATAAAAGTATTACTATAAGGTAGATTATATAAGAAAAATTATGCCAAAATTTTATGTTAAAGAAAGCTACAAAAATCATTAGTGGAAAAAAAACAGCAAGTTTTACAAAATGATTTTTAGTATGAAAAAGAATTTCACCTCCGTCAGTCGAATACATAACAAAAACACTTATTACAGAAAGAAGGATAACAGAAATTAACAATACATAATCTAAGTTTTTTATTTTTTGAAGTAATGTAATCTCATTATTCAATCTATCGTGTTGAAACATTTAAATTGTAATCCTTTCAAAATTTGATTGTTTATTTCTTAATTCATGTCTATCAATAATTAATTTAAATAGTTTTTTTGCAATAGGTGCTGCGGCTTTACTACCTGAACCACCATGCTCTACAATTATACTTAAAGCATATCTTGGATTTACATAAGGGCCGTAAGCAACATATAATGCATGGTCTCTATCTTTGTAAGGTATTTGCTCTAATTCTAAATCCAACTCTCTTTCTCTTTTACTTATTCTCTTAACCTGTGCTGTTCCAGTTTTTCCTGCAAATTGATATTTAGGGTCATCAATTCTTGATTTATATGAAGTTCCAAATCTTTCATTGGTTGAACTAAACATTGCTTCTTGTACAATTTTAATATTTTTTTTGTCTTTAAATAACCTTTTGTCTAATAATTCTTCTGATTCAGAATCAAATAAAAATCCACTCTCCATTGATTGTTTTGCGTCTTCATAAGAAATCGGATTGCTATCAACAATTATTTTAGGTTTAATTGAATATCCACCATTTGCAATTTGTGCTGTCATCATGCAGAGTTGTAAGGGAGTTGATTGTATGTAGCCTTGACCAATACCAGTTATTAGTGTTTCTCCTAATACCCAGCCCTTACCAAGATTATTTTTTTTCCATTTTGTATTTGGGAATAGTCCTTTTTTTTCAGTATCAAAATATTCACCAAGTACTTTTTTACCTAAACCAAACTTTTGAGCTGTAATATTCAATCGATCAACACCTAACAATCTTGCAACTTCATAAAAATAAGTATCACAGGATTGTTTCATTGCATTTTTCATACTAACCCAACCATGTCCTTTTTCTTTCCAACAATGAAATGTTTGTCCGTATAACTCCATCTTTCCTGTGCATTTAACTTTAAACTTTGTATCAATAACGTTGTTTTCTAAAGCTGAAAGAGCAACGATTGGCTTTATGGTTGAACCTGGGGAGTATAATCCTGAAATAGTTTTATTAATTAAGGGTTTTAGGGGATTGTTTCTTATTAATTGCCATTCATCTTGACTTATACCGAATAAAAATAAATTTGGATTATAAGATGGAGATGAATACATTGCAATAATATCTCCTGTGAAAATATCCATTACACTTATTGATCCTGCTTTACCATTTAACAATTTTCCACAAGCTTTTTGTATTTCTGTATCTACAGTCAAACGTATTTTTGATCCTTGCTGCCCTTTTTGATGCTCAAGTTGATTTATTCTTTTACCGTAAGCATTAACTTCATATCTTTGAATTGCATTTGTTCCAATTAAATGATTTTCAAGTCTTTTTTCTAAACCTAGTTTTCCAATTTTCATCCCAGGCACAAATCTTTCTTGGATGATTTGGTTATCTAAAATTTCTTGTTCATTTGGCTGACTCACATATCCAAGAACATGTGTGTACACATCATTAAATGGATAATTTCTTGAGATTGTCATTACAGGTTTAACACCAACAAGATCGTATAAATAATTATTAATTTTTACAAATTGACTCCAGCTTAAATTTTCAGAAACAATAATGCTATCCCATGGTTTTAGCTCTGCTTTTAATTTATTTATTCTTGTAATTTTTTTGTCACTAAGGTTTAAAAGATTTTTTAATCTAACCAATAAATAATTGAAATTCTCAACTTGCTCTGGAATTATATGTAATTGGTAAACTTTTAAATTACCTGCAATTACATTTCCAAAGTAGTCTACTATATTTCCTCTTGTGGGCGGAAGTTTCCATTCTCTAATTCTATTCTTATCTGAAAGAGTAAGATATTTTTTATTTTCATTAATCTGTAGAGAAAATAAACGAGCAACGATAGCAGCAAAAACTACTACCTTTGCTGCTCCGATTATGAACATACGTCTATTAATTACATCAGTTTTTCTTATTCCTGAATTTGATTTAATCATTTGTTTGATATGAAATTCTTTCGTTTAAAAAATTAAAAAATAAAAAAAATATTGGATAAAACAGAAAGGTAAATCCAGAATTGATTAAATAATTTGTGTAATCAACTTTAATTAAAAAGACTAAATCCAAAATAATTACTTGAATTGAGTTTATTAATAAAATTGTAAATAATAATGATATCCAGTCTTTTATAAAATTTGGTGATAATGTAATATTTCTTATGTAAGCAGTTACTGAGCAAAGAATAAGATAACAAAAACTACTAATTCCTATTGGTATTCCTATTACAACATCATTAATGATACCCGCAAAGAAAATTGCAAGATAACCCAATTGATCAGGATTTCTTAAAGTCCAAAAGAAAATTAATAAATGAACAAAATTAAAAGCAAAATAATCAAGTTTTAAATAATTAAAATCAAATTCATTAAAAACAGAAAAAAATAACATTATTATAGGAAGATAAGACAAGAATATTCTTAAAAATGGACTTTTGTTGAGTGATGACATTATTTTTCTCCACCAAATTTATAAGTTACAATTTTTACATAATCTAATTGAGTGAAATCAGAAAAAAAATTTATTTGTCCCTCTGAACTATTATCTATTTTTCCTATAGGTATACCTGGTTTAAATAGCCCTCCGAGTCCAGATGTATAGACAATAATTTCTTTATTTTTAAATGCTTCTTTATAATCAATTTGTGTATGTTCGATTGTCCCAAAATTGCCTCCTGTTCCAGAAACTACAGCCTGTATATCATCTGGCTCTAAAACAGAAGGTATTTTACTATTTAGATCAGATAGGAGTAGTGCTCTAGAATTACTATAATTTACCTCAATAATTTGTCCCACTAAATAAACCTCATCAATAACAGCCATTCCAATTTTTACTTTATCTTTAGTACCTTTGTTTAAAACTATTGATTTTAAATAGGGGCTATCTTTATCAATTAAAACTTTGGCAAATATTTCTTGTGAATTTATGCTTTCATCAAGTAACTCTCTAAGCTTTTTATTTTCTGAAATTAAAAACTCATTTTGTAATCTAAGTTGCTCAGAATTTTCTACTTTGATCAATTCTTTCTGATGACTTTCATATAAATCCATATGTGATTTGAATTTTAAAGTTATTTCTTTTAATTTATTTTCTGGAATTGATACGATATGAGATGATCTATAAATTACTTCATTAATTCCTAATTTAACAAATTGTATTACTTTAAAATTAAAATTACTTAAAACAATTACAAAAATTGATACAAAAATTAGAGTAAGTAATGAAAATTTTTGTTTGTCTTTTTTTTTTAAAAAAGCTGACCTAATGGCAATTACAAAATCATCTCTGCCAGTAGCCATTTTTCCTAATATTCAGTCAACATAGTAGAAAAAGTTTCTTCTTGATCCAAAGCTTTACCTGTACCAACTGCAACGCAAGATAAAGGATCATCTGCAATATGGACTGGTAAACCTGTTTCTTTAGAAAACCTTTTATCGATATTTTTTAGCAACGCACCGCCGCCTGTTAAAGTTAAACCCATATCAACTAAATCAGCTGACAATTCAGGAGGTGTATTTTCTAATGCATCTTTAATTGCACCAACCATTTGTTTCATTATATCATTTAGTGCCTCTGCAGTATCTTCCTCAGTGATATTAACTTCCTTAGGAGTACCTGATCTTAAATCTCTTCCTTTTACTGGATAAGTATTTGTCCCAGTTGGAACGGCAGTTCCCATTTCTTTTTTTATTTTTTCAGCAGTAGTATCACCAATTAATAAATTATATTCTTTTCTCATATAATCCACTATTGCACTATCCATTGAGTCACCAGCAACTCTTAATGATTTTGAATAAACTAATCCACCTAAAGACATAACTGCAATTTCACTTGTACCCCCTCCAATATCTACAATCATAGAACCAGTTGCTTCAGAAATTGGAAGATTTGCTCCAATAGCTGCTGCAATTGGTTCCTCAATTAATTGAACCCTTCTTGCACCCGCTGCTAAAGCGCTATCTTGAATTGCTTTTCTTTCAACTGGTGTTGAACCGGTTGGTACGCAAATTAAAATTCTAGGGTTAGCAAATGTACTTCCTTTATGAACTTTTTTAATAAAATGTTTAATCATTTCTTCTGTAACTATAAAATCTGCGATGACACCATCTCTTAAAGGTCTAATTGCACTAATATTACCTGGAGTTCTCCCAAGCATTGTTTTTGCTTCATCTCCAACAGCTAATACATTTTTTTTTCCACCTTGATCAACTATTGCAACAACTGAAGGTTCATTAAGAACTACACCTTGACCCTTTAAAACAACAAGTGTGTTTGCTGTTCCAAGATCAATTGCCATATCTTGGCTCCATATTTTTTTAACACTACTAAATAAACCCATTATATCCCTCTTACTTTCTGACTTTCTTGCTCCATTGGAGCTGTTTTATCTCGTTTAATTATCAATTTATTTAATGCATTTATGTAAGCATTTGCTGATGCGACCAATGTATCTGTATCAGCTGCTTGACCTACAGTTGTTTTACCCTTTTCCTCTATTTTTACACTTACTGTTGCTTGTGCATCTGTTCCTTCAGTAACTGCATGAACTTGGTAAAGCTGTAAGTTAACATCATGAGGATATAAAGTTTTAATACATTTGAATATTGCATCCACTGGACCATCTCCAGTTTCTGTTGCGTTTTTAACATCACCGTAAACATCCAAAGTCATTTCTGCTTTTTGTGGTTCTCCTGTTCCAGCAAAAACTTTTAAAGATTTAAGAGTTATTGCATTTACTTTATTATCTATAATTAAACTATCATCTACTAAGGCAATAATATCTTCATCATAAACATGTTTTTTCTTATCTGCTAAGACTTTGAATTTTGCAAATGCATTTCCTACTACATCGTCAGTTAAATCTGGATAGCCTAAACTGTTTAATTTATCTTTAAATGCATGTCGACCAGAATGCTTTCCCATCACTAATGATGTTTGTTTAACCCCTACACTTTCAGGTGTCATTATCTCATATGTTTGTCTATTTTTTAACATTCCATCCTGGTGAATTCCTGCTTCATGCGCAAAGGCATTTTTTCCAACGATGGCTTTATTGTATTGAACAGGAAATCCTGTTGCGTTTGAAACAATTTTTGAAGCTTTGCTTAAAAGTGTTGTATTAATCCCAGTTTCGTATGGCATTAAATCAGGTCTTGTTTTAATTGCCATAACAACTTCCTCAAGAGCAGCATTTCCTGCTCTTTCTCCTAATCCATTTATTGTACATTCAATTTGTCTTGCTCCAGCTTGAACTCCAGCTAATGAGTTAGCTACAGCTAAACCTAAATCATTATGACAATGAGTTGATAAAATTGCTTTATCAATATTTGGAACTTTATTTAATAAAGTTTCTATAATTGTAGTAAACTCAGATGGTATTGTGTAACCAACTGTATCAGGTATATTAATTGTCGTAGCTCCATTTTTAATTGCAAGCTCTACAGTTTTACACATATAATCCATATCAGTCCTTGTTCCATCTTCACAAGACCACTCAACGTCATCAGTAAACTTTCTTGCATAAGCAACATGTTTTCCAATTGATTCATAAACATCTTCTGGAGACATATTTAATTTATGCTTCATATGTAATGGACTTGTAGAAATAAATGTATGTATTCTAAATCTTGGTGCATGTTTTAGAGCTTCATAAGCTCGATCAATATCTTTTACTGAGTGCCTTGAAAGTCCTGCAGGAATAGAATTTTTTAAAATTTTACTTACTTCTGAAACAGCTTCAAAATCTCCCGGTGAAGCTATAGGAAAACCTGCTTCAATTATATCGATACCTAATTCGTCAAACACTCTGGCGATTTGAATTTTTTCTTCTAAACTCATAGATGCACCTGGCGATTGCTCACCATCGCGCATAGTAGTATCAAATATAAAGACTCTATCTTTATTGCTCATAACTAAAATTTTTAGAAAATCTATAATACAATCTATGAGAGAGATTGCAAAATAATTAGTTAAATAATCACTTTTAATCGACCATTTTAGGCTTACGAAAAATTAATTATAAATAGACTCAATTTTAGACATTAACCGTAAAAGTTCTCTTGTGTACTCATGGCCGGGTTTTAAAAATAAATCCTCAGTGTTTGAAACCTCACACAATTTGCCTTCTTTTAAGACTCCAATTCTATCACACATTTGTCTAACAACCGGTAAATCATGGCTGATAAACAAAATTGTTAAATTTAATTGCTCTTGAAGATCTTTAAGTAAATTTAATATTTGGGCTTGAATGCTTACATCCAAAGCAGAGGTAGGTTCATCACAAACTAAAAGTCTTGGTTGTGTGGCAAGTGCTCTTGCAATTGATATTCTCTGTCTCTGTCCTCCTGAAAATTCATGTGGATATCGATCTGCAGATTTTTGAGTTAATTCTACAGATTCTAGTAAATCATAAATATAATTATTTAAATCTATATTTGATATTGATGGATTATGAAGTGTGATTGGTTCTGCAATTATATCTTTTACTTTTAATCTTCCATTTAGTGAAGAATAAGGATCTTGAAATATCATTTGAATTTGTTTTCTAAATTTCATTAATTCAGATCTCTGTTTAATTTTTGTTATACAAACTTTGTCAAAGAAGATATCTCCAGAAGTAGGTTTAAATAAATTTACAACCATTTTAGCAATTGTAGATTTTCCACTCCCACTTTCTCCTACTAAGCCAAAAGACTCACCCTCTTTTATTTCAAATGAAACATCATTAACAGCCATTACAGAATTTTTAGAATTTTCTGTAAAAAAATTATCATCAAAACTTTTATTAAGATTTTTTATTTCTACTAAATCTTGTTTTATAATTTCTTTCTTTGACCATCTATTTAATATTTTAATATTATTTTCTTTTTTATTATTGTTTTCTTTTTCTACAATCACAAATCTTGAAATTTTTTTATTAGTTGGTGGAACTGAACTTACTAGACTTTTAGTATAATTTTCTTTTGGATTAGTTAATATTTTTTTAGTTTCACCGATTTCTACTAAATTACCACTTTTCATAACTGCTACACGATCTGCTGTCTCAGCTATAACACCCATATCATGAGTAATTAGTATAACTGCAAGATTTCTTTCTTTTGTTAATTTTTTAATAAGTTCTAAAATCTGAGACTGAATTGATACATCTAATGCTGTTGTTGGCTCATCTGCAATCAACAATTCTGGCTCACAACATAGAGCTAAAGAAATTACTACGCGCTGTCTCATTCCACCTGAAAATTGGTGAGGATAATTATCAAATCTTATTTCTGCATCTTTTATGCCAACCTCTCTCAATAGATTTATAGATTTATTTTTTGCTTCCTCTTTACTTAATTTAAGATGAGTTTGAATTGTTTCAATTAACTGCTCACCCACAGTTAGAATTGGGTTAAGTGAAGTTTGAGGATCTTGAAATATCAATCCAATTTTATTTCCTCTATATTTAACAATACTTTCAGAATTTTCATGAATGTTAAGATCGCCCAAAATAACTGAGCCACTAGAAACCTTACCTGGTTCATCAATTAAATTTATAATAGCGTTTCCTACTGTACTTTTTCCTGAACCAGACTCTCCAACTAATCCTAAAATTTCTCCTTTGTTTACCTCAATATTTACATTCTTAGCAGCATAAACTGTTTCTTTTCTCATTTGGTAATCAACGCTAAGATTATTTATTTTTAAAAAACTCATTTTTTTAATTTAGGATTTAAAGTATCTCTCATCCAATCTCCTAATAAATTTATTGAAAATGCCAAAATAACCAAGAAAATTGCTGGAAAAAAAGTTATCCACCATTCTCCTGAAAATAAAAAATCATTCCCAAGTCTTATTAAAGTTCCTAAAGAAGGTGTTGTAGGAGGGACACCAACTCCTAAAAAACTTAAAGTAGATTCTGCTAAAATAGCAAGAGCTAAACCAATAGTTCCAATTACCAACACTGGTCTTAAAATATTTGGTAAAATATGTTTAAACATAATAATTATATTTGAAACTCCAATTATTGTTGATGCCGAAACATAGTCTTTATTTTTTTCTACCAAAGTTGCTGCTCTAGAAACTCTTGCAAATTGTGGCCACTCTGAAATTCCAATGGCAAATATTAGAACATAAATTGCCATTTCATCATGCATTTCTCTTGAGATCAATCCTCTTGCTATTCCATCAACCAACAATGCCATTAAAATACTTGGTACAGTTAATTGAACATCAGTTAGCCTCATTACTATCATTTCATATTTTCCACCAAAAAATCCAGCTGTTAATCCCAATCCAACTCCAAGGATTAGACTAAAAATTATTGCAGAAAAACCTACAATTAAAGAAATCCTACATCCATATAAAATTGTCGATAACATATCTCTTCCTTGACCATCAGTACCTAAAATAAATTTAGCAAGACCATCTTCTGTCCATGAAGGTGGTGTGAATGCATCCATAAGTGATAGGGAAGATGGATCAAAAGGATTGTAAGGTGTAATAAGCTCAACAAAAAAAGAACAGAAAAAAATTATAAACAAAATAGTGGATGATACAATGGCAGTAGGAGATTTAACAAAGCTATGATAAATATCACTATCTTTCATTCTTTCCCAAGTACTTAAAGATTTGTTATCCACTTGCGACATCTCCCTTAACTCTTATTCTTGGATCAATTAGATAATATAGAATATCAACTATAAAATTTATCATCACAAAAACAAAAGCTATGAAAACCAAATAAGCTGACATGATCGGTATATCGACAAATTGTACTGCTTGAATAAATAAGAAGCCCATACCAGGCCATTGAAAAACAGTTTCAGTAATAATAGAAAACGCAATTAGAGTTCCAATATTTATTCCTGCTATAGTTATTACTGGTATTAATCCATTTTTTAATGCATGTTTATATTTAATACTATTTTCACCGATACCTCGAGCACGTGCAAATTTAATATAATCTGTTTGTAGTATTTCCATCATCTCTGCTCGCACCAGTCTGATGATATAAGTCATTTGAAAAAGACTTAATGTTACTGAAGGAAGTATAATTGCTTTAAGTCCAGAAACTGTTAAAAATCCTGTAGTCCAAAAACCTAAATCAACAACTTCTCCTCTTCCAAAAGAAGGTAATATTCCTAAGATTACTGCAAACAAATATATGAATAATATACCAATTACAAATGTGGGGAGCGAAACCCCCAACAAGGAGATTGCCAAAACAAAATCACTTAAAAAGCCTTTTCGATTTATACCTGTATAAACTCCCAATAATGTTCCGGTTACAAGTGCAATTAGGGCTGAAATAACAACAAGTTCGATAGTTGCAGGTAATCTTTCAACTATTAATTCTGAAACAGGTCTTCTTAATTGATATGAAATTCCAAACTCGCCCTTTGAAGCATTAACTATAAATCTTGAAAATTGTACATGGATTGGATCCATTAAACCAAGTGTTTCTCTCAATTCTGCTCTTTCTTCATCAGAAGTCTCTTCTCCAACCATGTTATTAATTGGATCTCCAACAAAATTAAATAATGAGAAAGATACAAAGGCGACTACCAACATCACCAAAGCAGATTGAAACAGCCTTTTAAAAAAATATTTTATCAATTTATGAAGGTTTAAACTTACAAGCCCTTTAAAATTTTAAAGGGCTTGTAATAATTTTTATTTAGTTAAAACTAGCAGTTCTGAATAACGGTTCGTTATTCGGTCTGATAGGAACATCAACATTACTTTTAGATGCCCAAGAAATTACCTGGTGATGTAAAGGTAGATAAGAAATATCATCTTTTACAATTTTCCAAGCTTTAGCAATTGCAGCGTTTCTTTTATCTAAATCAACTTCACCTTCCATAACTCTAATTGCAGCATCAACATCTGCATTACTAAAGTTAACTTTGTTCCAGCTAGCACCAGTTTCATACAAGTAATGGAAAACATAGTGACTATCTAAAGTTGGAACACCCCATCCTAGCATATAGAAATCACCTTGGTTATCTTTAAGCTCTTTGAAGTGTTTACTTTTAGTTTGAGCAAATAAGTTAACATTAACTCCAATTTTACCTAACATTCCAACAACAGCAGTACATATTGCTTCATCGTTTACATATCTGTCATTAGGACATCTAAGCTCAACATCAAAACCGTTAGGATATCCTGCGCTAGCTAAAAGTTTTTTTGCAGCATCAACATCGTAAGGTAATCTTTTATCAAGATCTGCCGTATAACCATTTACACCAGGAAAAGTTATAATACCTGCTGGTTCACTTAAACCTCTCATAACTTTTTTCTTGATCGCTTCAATATCAATTGCTTGATAAAGAGCTTGTCTTACCTCTTTTTTCTTAAATGGATTATCACCTGTATTACCAGTTCTTAATTTGTCAGCTGCTTGATCCATACCTAAGAAAATTGTTCTCATTTGAGCTGTACTTTCAACTTTGTGACCTGAAGAAGATCCAATTCTTTTTAAGTCTTGAACAGGAGCATCAGTAACTATATCAATTTCGCCTGATAATAAAGCTGCAACTCTTGTAGCTGCATTTTTTATAGGCATTAATTCAATTTGAGTTACTTTTTTGTCCTTCATTTCGCCCCACCAATGTTTATTTCTTTTAAACACTGTTTTAGTATTTGGTTCTCTTAAAGTAATTTTAAAAGGACCAGTACCTAAAGAGTTGGTAGCAGAAAATGTTTCCTGTCCTGCATCCCAGTTTTGTGGTGACATTGCAAAGTTTTTTTCAGACCAAGCTTTAGACATTATAAAAATGTTTGACAGCTGATTTAAAAGAATAGGATTTGGTTTACTTGTTGTAATTTTTACAGCATAATCACCAACCGCTTCAACATTTGATACAGTGCTGATATATTCTTTAAAGTCTGAAGTTCTCTGCTTAGCTCTTAATATACTAAAAACAACATCTGCTGATGTCATTCCAGAACCATCTGAAAACTTAGCATCTTCTCTTAAATTAAAAATCCAAGTATTTGGATCAGTAGCTTTCCATTTTGTTGCTAAAGCAGGCCCTATTTTCATGTCCAAGCCTCTTTGAACTAGAGCTTCGTAAACTTGTCTAGAAACTTGAGTAGTTGGACCCTCATTTTGTGCATGTGGATCTAGTGTTAGACTGTCTCCTTGCATAGACCATTTAATAGTTTTTGCCCATGCTGAAGAAAATCCGAATACTAGAACTAATGACAATAGTATTCTTACTATATTTTTAGTCTTCATTATTCCCCTCGTTTTTAAAATTTATTTAAAAAAGTATAGGTGAAATAATCGAATTATTGTAGCAATAATTTACTAATAAAATTTAACTTTTATCACTATCAACTAATTTTTTCTTACTAATCCATGGCATCATAGCTCTTAATTCAGCACCTACTTTTTCTACTGGATGCTCAGCTAATTTAGCTCTTGTAGCAAGGAAGTTCTTTTGACCATTTTTACACTCATCCATCCACTCTTTTGTGAATTTTCCTGATTGAATTTCAGTCAAAACTTCTTTCATTCTTTTTTTGGTTTCTTCTTTATTAACCACTCTCGGACCTGATTGATATTCGCCATATTCAGCCGTATTCGAGATAGAATAATTCATGTTTGCAATTCCACCTTCATAAATTAAATCAACAATCAATTTAACTTCATGAACTGTTTCAAAATATGCCATCTCTGGTTCATAACCTGCTTCAACTAAAGTTTCATAACCATTTTTAATCAATTCAACAAGTCCTCCACACAATACAGTCTGTTCGCCAAATAGATCTGTTTCAACTTCATCTTTAAATGTAGTTTCAATTATTCCAGATCTTCCTCCTCCAACTGCTGAGGCATATGATAACGCTAAGTCTCTTGCCTTTCCTGAACCGTTTTGATGTACAGCGAATAAACAAGGAACTCCACCTCCTTTTTCATATTCACTTCTAACTAAGTGGCCAGGTCCTTTTGGAGCAACCATAAAAACATCAAGATCTTTTCTTGCTTTTATTAAATCATAATGCACGTTTAAACCATGAGCAAAAGCAATACTTGTTCCTTCTCTTACTCTTTGTTCAATATGATTTTTATAAATTTCTGCTTGTAATTCATCTGGCGTAAGTATCATTACTACATCAGCCCACTCAGCGGCATCTGATAAATTCATTACTTTTAAACCTTTTGACTCTGCCTTTGCTGCACTTGATGAACCCTCTCTTAAAGCCACAACAATGTCTTTTACACCACTATCTTTTAAATTTAAGGCATGAGCATGCCCTTGACTTCCATAACCAAAAATAGCAACTTTTTTGCTTTTAATCAGATTTACATCTGCATCTTTTTCATAAAACATTTTCATATCGTCTCTCCTATTAAATTAATTAAATATTTTAGCACCTCTGGTCATAGCTACTGCCCCAGTTCTTGAAGTGCTAATAAGTCCTAAGGGCTTTAATTTTTTATTCATTTTATCAATTTCTCTTCTTAAAGCAGTTATTTGAATTACTGCTGAAGTTTTTGTTTCATCTAATATTACGGGATTAAATTTTTTACAAGCATTTAAACATTTTTCAATTTTATTTCTTTTTCCAACAACTTTAAATAATGCCATTTCTTTAAATATTACTCCTTTATCCTCTCTTTTAAATTCAGCAACTTTATGAACTGGTACTAATTTTGTTAATTGAAGTCTTATTTGATCAATAACCTGGGGTGTACCTGTAGTAACAATTGTTATTCTTGAAATATTTTTAACTGCATCAACCTCAGCAACAGCTAATGACTCGATATTGTACCCTCGGCCTGAAAATAAACCGACTACTCTTGCCAACACTCCAGCCTCATTATCTACCCATACTACAAAAATATATGTATCTGGTTTTTGTTTCTTCGTAGGTATGCTGTAAGCTGACTTTGATTTCGGCATTATGATTATACTAAGGCTTTGCCTTTTCCTTTGATTTTATTTTCCTCTTGATCATTTGGACCTAAAATCATTTGGTTATGTGGTTTTCCAGATGGGATCATTGGAAAACAATTTTCATTAGGATCCACATGGCAATCAAAAATAACTGGCCCATCATAATCAATCATTTCTTGAATTTTATCATCAAGATCACCTGGATTGTCTGCTTTTATTCCTTTGCATCCATAAGCTTCTGCCATCTTCATAAAATCAGGTAATGCTTCAGAGTAACTCTCAGAATAATTTTTTTCATGAAGCAACTCCTGCCATTGTCTAACCATTCCCATATATTGATTGTTCAAAATAAATATTTTTATTGGAAGATTGTATTGGATCGCCGTAGACATTTCTTGCATGGTCATTAAAACTGAGGCTTCTCCAGCAATATCAATTACTAGTTTTTCTGGATGAGCGATTTGCACACCAACAGCTGCTGGTAATCCATATCCCATTGTTCCTAAGCCACCAGACGTCATCCATCTGTTTGGTTTATTAAATTTATAATGCTGTGCTGCCCACATTTGATGTTGTCCGACCTCAGTAGTAACATAAGTATCTCTGTTTTTAGTTAATTCATAAAGTCTTTGAACAGCATGTTGAGGTTTAATACTTTCATCACTGTTAACAAAATTAAGAGAATTTTTTTCTCTCCATTTCTCTATTTGCTCCCACCACTTAGCTATATTTGATTTGTTTGACTTACTATGACCATTTTTTCTTTTGACAATTGTTTTATTAATTTTACTGATTACACTGGTAACGTCTCCAACTATTGCAAGATCTACTTTGATAATTTTATTAATTGATGATGGATCTATATCAATATGAACCTTTTTTGAATTTGGTGAAAACTCATCAATTTTTCCTGTAATACGATCATCAAACCTTGCACCGATATTAATTAAAAGATCACAATCATGCATAGCATTATTTGCTTCATAAGTACCATGCATACCAAGCATTCCTAAAAATTGATTATCATCCCCGGGGTACGCACCCAATCCTTGAAGTGTTGAAGTTATAGGAAAACCAGTTAGCTCAACAAATTCCCTTAAAGCCTGACTTGCTTTTGGTCCTGAGTTAATTACTCCTCCCCCACTATAGATTATTGGTTTTTTAGCTTTACTTAGTAATTTTACTAATTCATCAATTTGATCCTGAGAAAATTTATTATGAGATTTTCCATTTAATTTTTTCTCTTTGTTTGGTTTTTTATATTTCGTTTTTGCAAACTGAATATCTTTTGGAATATCAATCAAAACCGGTCCGGGTCTTCCTGTTGTTGCAACTCTAAAAGCTTCATGCATAACTTTTGAAAGATCATTTATATCTTTAACTAACCAATTATGTTTTGTACAAGGTCTTGTAATTCCTGTTGTGTCACATTCTTGAAAAGCATCTGTTCCAATTAAATGCGTTGGAACTTGACCAGAAATACAAACTAATGGAACAGAGTCCATATACGCATCGGTTAATGCTGTAACTACATTAGTGGCTCCAGGACCTGATGTAACCAAAACTACGCCTGGCTTTCCTGATGATCTAGCATAACCTTCAGCTGCATGACCAGCACCTTGCTCGTGTCTTACTAAAATATGTTTTATAGAAGGATGATTTTTTAATTCATCATAAATCGGTAATACTGCACCACCTGGATAACCAAAAATATGTTCTACTTTTTGGTCTTCAAGACATTTAAATACAATTTCTGCTCCAGTTAATAATTTTGGCATTATGCAATCTAGCTGAAGTTGTACTCATTGGTCAAGTTTAAGAATGAAAAATTTAAATTTTTTTCAAAAATTTATTTAAGTCTTGTGGCTTTAGTTTCATCCAACTCATCATATTACCTCTAGCCCAAGTACTTTGTCTTTTGGCGTATTGTCTAGTTTTTATGGCTATTTTTTCTTTAATATCGTTCAAATCTTTTTGGTTTTTTAAATATTCTTTAATTTCATTAACTCCTATGGCCTTGTTTGCACTTTTATCTTTTCTAACCTTTAACTTTATGAAATCTTTTACTTCTCTTATTGCTCCATTTTCAATCATTTCACTTGTTCTTACATTGATACGCTCAATTAATTCTTGTCTAGGGTAATCAATATAAACTTTAAAAAAATCATTTTCCATAAAGCTTGATTTTGTGTTTTTAAACCATTCATGTAGAGATTTTTTTGTAAACTTTTTTACTTCATAAGCTCTGATGGATCTTTGAGTATCTGTAGGGTTAATTTTTATTTTTGAGGATGGATCTAATTTTAATAATTTTTCATAAAATTTTTTTTGTCCGAGTTTTTTTTGCATATTTCTAATCTGGTTTCTTAATTTTGCTGAAATGTTTGGAATTTTTACAAGACCATCAGTTAATGCCTTAAAATATAAACCTGTACCTCCCACAAGAATGGGAGTTTTTTTTCTTCTTTGTACATCTTTTATTTTTTTCTTTACAAGTTTTAACCAATCACCTGTAGAAAAGTTTTTCTTTACATCATGAAAACCATATAAATGGTGTCTAATTTTCTGATATTGTTTTGGATCTGGCCTAGCTGATAAAATTTTAAGTTGCTTGTACACTTGCATACTGTCTGCATTAATTATCTCTCCATCAATTTTTTTTGCTATTTTAATTGCCAAGCTTGATTTTCCTGATGCTGTAGGTCCTGATATAAGTATAATCTTGGATTTTAAATCCATGATCAGTCTAGCTTAACACCGATATATCTTCGTTGATTTTGAGTATTATAAATTGCAAGTAAAACTGTTTTTTGATTTGAATTCAAAGCTTCCTTAGCAATATTTCTTAAGTCTTCTGCTGATCTAATTTTTTTCTTCTGTGCTTCAACTATAATACTATTAAGTTCGATCGAATTTGCTACAGGACTGTTGTTAGCAATTTTTGTTATCACAAGTCCAGTTGTCTGATTTGGTAAATTTCTATTTTTAATATCTTCTTTTGTCAAAGGTCTAACTGCTATTCTTAAACTTTCAATTATTTCTTCGTTATTTTGTTTTGGAGTTTCTTGATTTTTACTTATTTTAAAATCATCTGAAGTTTCTAATCTTCCTAAAATAACATTTTTTACTATTTCTTTTTTATCTCTCCATACTTTAACTTCAACTTTTTTTCCAACTTCAGTTTTTGCTACAATAGCTGGAAGCTCTTTCATTTGATTTATTTTTTGGCCATTAAATTCTAAAATAATATCACCAGCTTGTATTCCTGCTTTTTCTGATGGACTATTTTCTGCAACACTAGCAACTAATGCTCCTCTTGCTTTGTCTAATTTTTCAACTTCAGCAATTTCTTTTGTTACATTTTGGATTCTAACACCCAGCCAACCTCTCTTTGTTTCGCCAAATTCAATTAATTGTTTAATTACAATTTGTGCGCTGTTGGATGGTATTGAAAATCCAATTCCAATAGAACCATTACGTCCAAGAATTGCTGTATTAATTCCAATTACATTTCCCTCCATATCAAACAAAGGCCCTCCTGAATTTCCAGAGTTTATAGAAGCATCTGTTTGAATAAAATCTTCATACCGTGATAAACCAATTGATCTATTTCTAGCTGAAATAATTCCAGCAGTAACAGTTCCACCTAAACCAAATGGATTTCCAATTGCCAGAACCCAATCCCCAATTCTTGCTTTATCTGAATCTCCAAATGCCACCGGTGTAAATTTTTCATCTGTTTCTAATTTTAAAACTGCAATATCCATAAGTGGGTCAGCACCAAGAACCTTTGCTTTAAACTCTTGATCCCCATTTACTCTAACAATAATATCGTCGGCATCTTGGATTACGTGATTGTTTGTAACAACAATTCCTTTCTCATCAATTATAAATCCAGATCCTAATGCAGCTGATTGTCTTTCCTGAGGTGTTCCAAATTCTTTAAACATGTCCTCAAAAGGAGACCCTGGAGGAAATTGGAATGGAAAAGGATTAGTGCTTGTGACAACAGTTGTTGTGGTAGATATATTTACCACTGATGGCATTAATTTTTCTGCAAGATCTGCGAATGAAGCAGGAACCGGTTTAGAGTTAACATTAAATGAAATAGTGAATGATAGAACTATAGTTAAAAATATAATTTTTATTTTTCTCATATTATTTCTTGATGTAATAAATAATTACAAAACCTATAACTGCAAAAATAAGTCCACCTGATCTAATCTGACTATTCTTTACAAGTTCTAATTTTTTTAACATACTTTTCATTTTTGCTGGAAATAAGGCGTACAAAATTCCCTCAATAAATAAGAAAAGACCAAAAGCTATAACTAGCTCACGCATTTAAGAATTATTGTTGGATTTCAGGTTTTATATTTCCAAAAAATTTAAAAAATTCACTATCAGGTGATAAAATTAGAGAAGTTTCACCACCAATAAGAGCTTTTTCATATGCCTGCATTGCTCTGTAGAAAGCAAAAAATTCTGGATCTTGACCAAAGGCGTCAGCAAATATTTTGTTTCTTTCTCCATCACCTTCCCCTTTCATAATCTCAGATTGTTTTTGAGCATCTGCTAAGATAACAGTAACTTCTTTGTCAGCAGTTGATGTAATAGTGACAGCCATCTCTGCTCCTTTTGCTCTAAATTCTTTTGCTTCTCTCTCCCTTTCAGTTTGCATTCTTCTATAAATTGCATCACTGTTTGCTTGTGGAAGATCGGCTCTTTTAATTCTGACATCAACAATAGTAATTCCAAAGTTTTGTGCTTCGTTATTTACACCCTCTTTAATTAAAGCCATTTGCTTAGATCTATCCTTAGAAAGCAAAGTTTGTAATTCTTCTTGACCTAGTACATTTCTAATTCTTGAATTTATAATTGTAGATAATCTTGATCTTGCAACTCTTTCGTTACCCACTGAAATATAAAACTTAAGTGGATCAACTATCTTAAATCTTGCAAATGCATCTACAATTAATCGTTTTTGATCTGATGCAATAACCTCTTCTGGTGGAGCATCTAAGTTTAAAATTCTTTTATCTAAATAAACAACGTTTTGAATAAAAGGTATTTTAAAATTTAATCCTGGCTTCATTATAATTCTTTTTGGATCACCAAATTGAAGAATAATTGCTTGGTTAACTTCTTTAACTATAATTACCGATAAGAAGGCTACAACACCTACTGCAACTAGTACTCCTGCTAAAATTTTTCCAGCTTTCATTTTAGTTTGTCGCTTTCTTTTTTAACTCAGGCAAAGGTAAATATGGAACTACACCAGAGCCTGCATTTTTTTCAATAATTACTTTATCAATATCTGCTAAAACTTTTTCCATAGTTTCTAAATACATTCTTTCTTGAGTAACTACTTTAGCATTTTTATACTCGTTGTAGATTGCTATGAATCTACTTGCTTCACCCTCTGCTTTAGCGACAACCTCTTTCTTGTACGCTTCTGCTGCTTGTAAAATTTTTTGCGCTTCCCCTCGTGCTCTTGGAATTACATCGTTAGCATAAGCTTCAGCTTCGTTTTTAGATCTTTCCATGTCTGCTCTTGCAGCCTGTACATCTCTAAATGCATCAATTACTTGATCAGGTGGGTCTGCTTTTTGTGTTTGTACCTGAGTAATTTGAATTCCACTTTCGTAATCATCTAAAATACTTTGTATTATATTTTGAGTCTCAACCTCAATTTTAGATCTACCTTCTGTTAAAATTGGCTGAATATCACTTTTAGCTATTACTTCCCTCATTGCAGTTTCTGCTGCTGCTTTAACTGTGCCTTCTGGGTCTTGAATTTTAAATAAAAAATTTCCAGCGTCTTTTATTACCCAAAATACTGAAAAATCTATGTTAACTATATTTTCGTCTCCAGTTAACATTAAGCTTTCTTGTGGGACATCAGCAACCCCACCACCAGTAGAGAAGCCGCTGTCTCTTTCAGATCTAAATCCTATATCCATTCGGTTTACCTTAGTGACTTTTGGTGTCTGAACAGTTTCAACAGGAAAAGGTATATGATAATTCAAACCAGGCTGTGTAGTTTTTACAAACTTACCAAATCTTAATACAACGCCTTGTTCATCGGGTAACACTCTATAAAGTCCGCTAGCTAACCATACAAAAACTAAAACTAATAAAATTAGACTTATTGATTTTCCTCCTGAAGTTTTTCCACCAGGTAAAAATTTTTTAATTTTATCTTGAAGATCTCTAATTAATTCATCGACATTTGGTGGTGTAGGACCTCTACCTGATCCATTACCACTGCCACCTCCACCAGGAGGTGCTCCCCAAGGACTTTGACCTTTAAAATTGTCTGACATATGCCAAAGTATATAGTGTCTTTATTTCAAAAAACAAGTAATGATACTTTTATGACTGATAAAAAGCCTAAACTTAGTGCCGCAATGAAAAGTAAGCTAGAGCCTAAAAAATTCAATAAAAATCCAATCCTTGGAACAAAGTTTACAATTGCAATCTCTAGTGCAAAAGGTGGTGTTGGAAAATCTACATTTGCAACGAATCTTGCTTTAGCGTTAAAAAAAATTGGGTGTAAAGTTGGTCTTTTAGATGCAGATATTTATGGTCCATCAATTCCTAAAATGTTTGATATTAATGAGAAACCAAAAAGTGATGGCCAAAAATTAGATCCAATTACAAAATATGACATCCAATGTATGTCGATAGGTTTTTTAGCTGATCAACAAACGCCAATGATATGGCGTGGTCCTATGGTTACAAGTGCAATTAAAACTTTTACTCAGAAAGTAAATTGGAAAGATTTAGATTTTATTATAGTTGATATGCCTCCAGGAACTGGAGATACTCAACTTACATTTTCTCAAGAAATAAAAATGGATGGTGCAATAATTGTAAGCACACCTCAAGAAGTAGCTCTTTTAGATGTTAAGAGAGGGATTAAAATGTTTGATAAACTTGGAGTAAAAATTTTAGGTTTAGTTGATAACATGAGTTTTTTTATTGGTGATGATGGAAAAAAATATAAAATTTTTGGAGAAGGTGGTGTTAAAAAAACTGCAGAGGAATTTCAAAAAGAATTTTTAGGTGAAATTCCAATTAATCCTGAAGTTGGTAAAAGTGGTGATGAAGGAAAACCAATTGTAGAGGCTAACCCTGAACATGAAATTTCAAAAATATATCTTGATTACGCAAAAAAAATTAAAAAATTTTATTTTAGTCTTTAGTTTGTGAAAAAAAATATAACATTATTACTATTTACTTTAATTATTGTTTTTGGCTCTTGTGAAATATTTTTAAAATTCCTATACCCCCAAAATCTTGATGGGTGGTATGCAGCTAGGGATCAAACTGGATTAAATATTTTGAAACCTAATACAGTTTATTATCATAGGATTAATAATAGAAATATAAAATATACTTTTGGAGAGTTTAACAACAGAACAACAAATAACTCTTCTGATAAAAAAAAAATATTAATACTTGGAGACTCTTTTACTTTTGGTTGGCTAGTTGAAGATAAAGATATTTTTGTAAATCATCTTCAAAATGAGTTTGATAACTATTATTTTGTAAATTCCTCTGTTCCTGGCTGGGGAACTTCAGATTATCTAAGATTTCTTGAAAATTATTGTAATAAATTAGCACCTAAAAAAATACTAATAATTTTAAATACAGATGATGTGGTTAGATCATGGCTTTCAAAAATGTATGAATTTGAAATTAATGATTTAGAGAATTTTGATAAAAATTATATTTCTCTTGGTTTGGATAAGCAATTAAATTATGACTCAAAATATCACTCAATCCCTTTTTATAAATTTTTAATAAAAAATAGTCATTTATTTATATTTTTAAGACAAATTGTTGTTGATATAAAAAATGGTAGTTTTGCAATTATTAAAATGGAAAAAAATAAAAATTTTAATTCCTTTAATGTACCTACCCAAGATTTAAAAGATTATTTAAATGAAGCAGTGGTCTTAACAAAAATGTTATTTCTAAGAATGAAAAAAGTTAATGAAAAATGCAATAGCGAACTTAATGTAATATATACCGGATGGGCTGATTATAGTTATCAACTATCAAAAAATAATCCAACAAGGAAATTTTTAATGGAGGCCCAAACTTTTTTTGAAAAAAATGACATTAAATATTATGATTTAACAGATCAAATGACATTAGTTCACAAAAATTTTAATGACTATTTAATACCTATGGACTCTCACCCAAATGAGAAAGGTCACAAAATAATAGCAGAAAAAATTATTGAAAATATTAAACTAAATTAATTAATCTAATTCGAATGAATCTTTATAGTCTTTTTTAAGCGTAGGATCTTGATCATTTTTTTTTAAAAAACAATTTCCAATTACTAACGTGTCTAATTCAGTTCCCATAAAACATTTAAAAGCATCTTTTACACTATTTACTATTGGTTCTCCTCTTATATTAAAAGAGGTATTAATAAGTATTGGACAACCTGTTTTTTCTTTAAATTTAGAAATTAATTTATAATAATTTGAGTTTGTGTCTTCATGAACTGTTTGGATCCTAGAGGAATAATCAACATGCGTAACAGCTGGAATTTCTGATCGTTTGACGTTTAATTTATCTATCCCAAATAAATTTTGTTCTTGTTCGGTCATTTTTATAACTTTTTCATTTTTAACTTTTGCTACCATCAACATGTATGGACTATCTGAGTCTATATCAAACCAATCTTTTTTATCTTCAGCTAAAATTGATGGTGCAAAAGGTCTAAAACTTTCTCTATATTTAACTTTTAAATTCAAATTTTTTTGCATTTTTTCAGATCTTGGATCTCCTAAAATTGATCTTGCTCCTAAAGCACGAGGTCCAAATTCCATTCGTCCTTGAAACCAACCAACAGCATCACCATTTTTTAAACTCTCTGTTGTAAAATCCATTAATTCACCCTCATTTAATATCTTAAAGTTTGCTCCAATTTCTTTCAATTCCCTTTCTACTTCGTTTTGTTTTATTTCCGGACCTAAATATGATCCTTTCATACTATCTGGTTTTAAAATTTTTCTTTTTTTTTTTATTTCTAAATACCAATAGGCTAAAGCTGCACCAAGTGATCCGCCGGCGTCACCAGCTGCTGGCTGAACCCATATACTCTCAAATATTTTTTCTTTAAGGATTTTTCCGTTTGCAACACAATTTAACGCCACGCCTCCAGCTAGACACAAATTTTTAATCTTATATTCCTCTTTCAAAGATTTTGCTAAACTTAGAATAATTTCTTCAGTAACATTCTGAATTGAGGCTGCAATATCCATATGGAACTGAGTGATATGCTCTTTTTCACTAACTCTAGGTTTCTGTCCAAAAAGATTATCAAACTTATTATTTGTCATTTTTAGACCAGTTGCATAGTCAAAGTAATCCTGATTTAACTTAAATGATCCATCTTTCTTAACATCAATTAAATTATCTTTAATAATTTGAGAATACATTGGTTTTCCATAAGGAGCTAAACCCATAAGCTTATACTCACCGCTATTGACTTTAAAACCTACATAATATGTAAAGGCAGAATAAAGTAATCCTAGTGAATGTGGGAAATGAATTTCTTTCTTGATTTCAAGATTGCTACCTTTTCCTATAGCAACTGTTGTAGTTGCCCACTCTCCAACTCCGTCAGCTGTTAAAACAATAGCTTCCTCATAAGGTGACGGGTAAAATGCACTAGCTGCATGGCTTAAATGATGTTCAGAAAAACATAATTTTTTTTCATCTTTAAAATTATTATCATGCTCTTTAAGAAAATTCATAATCTGTTTTTTTTGAAAAAGTTTATCTCTTAACCATACAGGCATTGCTTTAGCAAATTGAACAAAACCCTTAGGAGCAAAACCAACATAAGTTTCTAAAAGTCTTTCAAATTTTAAAAAAGGTTTTTCAAAAAAAACAATATGATCAACTTGGGATAATCTTAAATTTGAGTAATTTAATACAAATTCTACAGCATTCTTAGGATAACTAGAGTCATGTTTTATTCTTGAAAATCTTTCTTCTTGAGCAGCTGCTATTATTTGACCATCAACTATTATTGATGCTGCGCTATCGTGATAAAATGCTGAAATTCCTAATATTGAAGTCAATTATCTAAAATATTGTATAAATAAATGGAGCCACTGCTGATCCCTGACTTAAAATTATCAAACCACCAAATAAAAGTAAAACTATTATAATTGGCATTAACCAATATTTTTTTCTTACTCTTAAAAACTTCCAAAATTCAATTATAAAATTCATTTCAGAATTGATTTTTCATGCTGTTATTTGAGTTATCTTTTTCTGTCCAATAAGTATCTTTTTTATTTTGTTTCAATTTTAACACATCTTTGCCAATTAATTTCAATAATAAACCAGTTGGAGTTACAATCCCAAAAAAAATTATTCCCATTACTAATGGAGAAATTATATTTCCTAAAATTTCACCAAATTTAATCCACATTTTATTTAAAGGAGTTAATATTTTAGCATTTAGCAATCCTAAAATTAAAAACAATAGAGAAATTGTAAAAGCCCAAAGTCTCAAATTCTCACCTTTAAGAAAAGGCCATAACGCTATTATTAAAAAAACTATAAAAAAAACAACTCCAAAATTTCGGTTAGATGGAAGTTTTGTTTTATTCATTTTACAATCAACATAAAGTTTATATTAAAAGATCCTTTTGTTCGAATGACTCCATTAGCTCATTCCATTCTCTTTTTGAAAGACCCGAATCTTCAATAGAAACTTTTTCACCTTCGAGAAGTTTTTGAATAATTAATTTTCCTTTTGCAGAAACCTCTGTTCCACCTACTCTATAATCCATAAAAGCATCATAAGTAATAGGAACCCATTTTTTTAAAGTATCCAACATTATATCAGCATAAACTCTAATTTCATATTGAGCATGACTATCAGCTCTTAATCTTAAAAAATTCATTAAGTTTAATAAATCAGTTTTCCAATACCATTGGGTATAGGTATTTAGTGTTAAATTCATTCTTGCAAGTTCTCTTGCTAAACCTTTTTTATTTTCATCAATAGTTGATCCATCAAATCTTTCATTAAGCATAGTCTCATAATTATCATAAGTTCTCTCTGCATCACTTTTTAAAAGTTCTAATACTTCCTTGGCCTGTTTTCCTTCCAAGACATCTCCTCTACCCTGTCTGTTACTTATTGATTGGGCAGCTAAATTTTCTTGTGACGGTAAATAAAATTCTTTATCTAGAATAGAATACCTTGCAGAGTATTCATTCACATTTGCTGTTCTATGTCTTATCCATTGTCTTGCAATAAATATTGGAAGCTTTACATGATATTTAATCTCACACATTTCGAATGGGGTACTATGCCAATGTCTCATCAAATATTTTATTAAACCCTTATCAGTTGAAACTTGTTTAGTACCTTTTCCATATGATACTCTAGCTGATTGAACAATTGATGTATCATCACCCATATAATCAACAACCCTTACAAAACCATGATCTAGAGCTGGAATTGCTTCATATAGGATCTTTTCAAGCTCAGGAGCAGTAACTCTTTTTGTTTGATTGCTTTGAGATTGTTGATTTTTTATTTCTTCTTGTTGTTCTTTAGTTAATATCATGATTGTTATTGAATCTATTGTAATTACTTTTATATTAATAATGTTGGTTTTCCAACTACGACGATAAACGAATTTCGTAATAACCATTGCGGACGTGGGGGCAGTACCCACCACCTCCACCATTACAACTTATGGGGGTGAACTAGATTCGACGGGTGACTAAAGGCTATTCTTTCGTTCGGGATTGTTCCACCGTAACGGGCTAATTTATAATTGCTAACGAAAGTTACGCACTTGCTGCCTAATTAACTCAGTTAATTAAGCAAACGGGGTCTGGGGCACCTGGCAACAGAACGCCCCTACTTAATTTGATTTTTTTTTAAGTTCAGCTTGAGCTGCAGCCAACCTTGCAATAGGAACTCTATATGGTGAACAAGAAACATAATTCAATCCTGCTTTAGAACAAAAAGATATACTATGTGGATCTCCTCCATGCTCTCCACAAATACCTAATTTAAGATTTTTATTTTGTTTTCTTCCTTTTTCTACTGCTATTTCAACTAAATCTGAAACTCCTTCATCTATTGAAACAAAAGGATCAACAGAAAAAATTTTGTTTTCTAAATAATCATTTAAAAATTTACCACTATCATCCCTACTAATCCCAAAAGTAGTTTGCGTTAAATCATTTGTTCCAAAACTAAAGAATTCTGCATGCTTAGCAATCTCCTTTGCCTTAATTGCTGCTCTTGGTAATTCAATCATCGTTCCAACTAAAAATTCTATTTTCAATTTATGTTTTTTTTGGACTTGACCAGCAGTTCTTATCACTAAATCTTTCATTATTTTTATTTCAGCTTCTGTAGATACTAAAGGTATCATTATTTCAGGAAATGCTGATTTAATTTTACTTTTTTTGAGATGAGCTAAAGCCTCAAATATTGCTTTGCATTGCATTTCATAAATTTCAGGAAAAGATACTCCCAGACGACAACCTCTATGACCTAGCATAGGATTTTGCTCATGAAGTTCATCAATCCTTGACTCAACCTCTTTAACGGGAAGATTAACTATATTGGCAACTTCATTAATTTCCTTTTCTGTTCGTGGTAAAAATTCATGCAATGGTGGGTCCAACAATCTTACTGTGACAGGTAATCCGCTCATAATTTTAAAAATATCAATGAAATCTTTTCTTTGATGCGGTAGCAATTTTTCTAATGCTATTGCTCTGTTTTCTTTAGTTTTTGATAATATCATTTCTCTTACAGACAAAATTCGTTCTTCATCAAAAAACATATGTTCGGTTCTACATAGTCCAATACCCTCTGCACCAAAGTCTTTTGCTAATTTAGTATCTTTTGGAGTTTCAGAATTTGTTCTTACTTTTAATTTTCTAAAACTATCAGCCCAAGACATTAACTTAGAAAAATCACCAGATATTTCGGGTTTCACAGTTGAAACACTTCCAGAAATAATTCTTCCATTTGAACCGTCTATGGTGATTATATCTCCTTCTTTAATTTCCATTGAAGAAGTTTTAAAAGATTTATTTTCATAGCTTATATCAATTTCACTTGATCCTGATACACAAGGTCTTCCCATACCTCTAGCCACAACAGCTGCATGACTTGTCATTCCTCCTCTAGCTGTCAAAATTCCTTTTGCAGCATGCATTCCTTGTATATCTTCTGGAGAAGTCTCTACTCTTACCAAAATTGTATCTTGCATCATTGCGGTTAATCTTTCAGCCTCTTCTGATGTAAATACAACTTTACCACTGGCTGCACCTGGTGATGCTGGTAATCCATTTGCTATTACATTAATTGAGCTTTTTTCGTCCAAAGTAGGGTGTAAAAGTGTATCTAAAGAGTTTGGGTCAATTCTTAATACAGCTTCCTTTCTGGAAATTAATTTTTCTTTAACCATATCAACTGCAATCTTAACTGCTGATTTTGCTGTTCTTTTTCCTGATCTCGTCTGAAGCATCCATAATTTATTACTTTCGACTGTAAACTCTACGTCTTGCATATCTTTGTAATGCATCTCTAATTTTTTCAAAATTTTTTGAAGTTCCTTAAACACTTTTGGCATAGATTCTTCCATTGATAATTCTTTTATTTTAGTATCCTGGCTTGCTTTTTTGGTAATGTATTGAGGTGTTCTTGTACCCGCTACAACATCTTCACCTTGTGCATTTATTAAATACTCTCCATATATTTCATTTGTTCCATCTGATGGATTTCTTGTGAACACAACACCTGTTGCACAATCATCACCCATATTTCCAAACACCATTGATTGAATATTTACAGCCGTTCCCCACTCGTCAGGGATTTGATTAAGTTTTCTATAAACCTTTGCTCTATTGCTATCCCACGATAAAAATACAGCACTTATCGCTCCTAGCAATTGTTCATAAACATCTTGGGGAAATTCTTTTTTAGTTTTTTCTCTTACTGTTCTTTTAAAGTCTTCAATTAATCCATCCCAATCACTTTCATCTAGATCTGTATCTAGCAAAACGCCTTTTGTAAGTTTATAATTTTCAATTAATTCCTCAAAATGATAACCCTCAATACCCATTACGACATTACCATACATTTGAATGAACCTTCTATAACTATCTTTAGCAAATCTTCCATTTGAAGTTTTGATTGCTAAAGCTTTAACTGTTTTATCGTTTAAACCCAAATTTAGAATAGTATCCATCATGCCTGGCATTGATACTCTTGCGCCAGAACGCACAGATAACAAAAGTGGATTTTTTAAGTCACCAAATTTTTTAGAAACATCTTTTTCAACTGATTTTAATTCTTTTCTAATTTGGGAAATTAAATTTTTATTTAATTTTTTTTTATCTTTATAAAAAATTTCACAAACTTTTGTTGATATTGTAAAACCAGGAGGCACTGGAAGACCCATTCTTCCCATTTCAGAAAGATTAGCTCCTTTTCCTCCTAAAAGACTTTTAGGATTTTTAATTTTTTTACTAGTTGTTGAATTAAAATTTAATATAAGTTTTTTCATTAATGGAATTCGATTAGAGAAAAATTAACATAATTATTGAACGTTTTACACATCATTTGGATTAGTTCTAGTCTATTCTTCTTTATGACCAGATCATCTTCGTTCACAATCACATTATCAAAAAAATCAAAAACCTCTCTTTTGACACTAGCTAAATTGTCCAATGTTTGAACATAATTTTCGTCTTTATTAATGCCTGAAAAATATTTACTTAATTCACAAATTTTTTTATATAGGTTTTTCTCTAACTCAGTTTTAAAAATACTAGGGTCAGTTGAATTAGATAATTCTATTTTATCTTTTTTTAATTCACTATCTAAAATGTTTGAAGCTCTTTTATAGCTTGCAATAATATCCAAGCCATCTGGTTTGTTAATAATTTTATTTAAATGCTTAGCTTTATTAAAAAGAATAACGGATTGATCTAAGTTAAAAGAACTGGTTGATGCTTGAATTATATCATTTCTAATATTTTCTTCCTTCATGTGATATTTTAATCTATCCATTAAAAAATCTGATAATTCATTTTGCAAAGATTGGTTATGAATTTCAAAACCTTGATCTAAATACAGGCTTGAAGAATAATTAATTAGATCTTTTATTTTAAAATCTTTTTTGTTTTCAACTATTATTCTTATTATTCCTAATGCCAATCTTCTTAGTGCGTACGGATCTTTAGAACTTGTTGGCTTTTGATTTAAACCAAAAAAACCAACTAAAGTATCTATCTTATCAGTTAAAGAAAGGGCTATGCTAAATGGTTTTTTTGGGACTCTTGAGCCTGAACCTGTAGGTAAATATTGCTCACTTATGGCTAAAGCCAAATCTTTATCAAAACCTTGTGCAGTAGCAAAATAACCTCCCATCACACCTTGTAGTTCTGGGAATTCACCCACTAGCTCTGATAATAAATCAACTTTACAAATTGATGCTGATAATTCAACTTTTTCTTTACTGATTAAAAGTTCATCAGATATCATTCCACCCAATTTTCTCATTCTTTGAGCTTTATCAAAATAACTTCCTAATCCTCTAAAATAATTCACTGATTTTAAATCAGTAACTTTTTTAACCATATTTTGAGATTTATCTTTTTTCCAAAAAAATTCTGCATCACTTAATCTTGCTTCAACCACTCTTTCATTTCCTAATTTAATTAATCCATTTTTATCTTTTTTGTTTGCAACCACTAAAAACTCATTAGTAATATTTTCTTTATTATCAAATATAGGGAAATATTTTTGATGATATTGCATGGTAATAATTAAAATTTCTTTTGGAATATTCAAAAATTTCTTATCAAATTCACAAAGAAGGATATTTGGTTGATCTGTTAAATCCACAACCTCATTAAGTAATCTAGGATTATGTTGAATCTTAATATTTTTATTTTTTAATATATTATTAAATTTTTTTTCTATTAACTTTTTTCTTTCATTGTGATCAACGATAATGTCAATTTTTTTAAAAAAACTTTTATAATTTTTAAATTCTAAGAATGACTTTTTATTTTCCTCAAATTCTTTATCAATAAAAGTTGAGTTAGAAGATTTTAGGTGATGAAAATTAAAACTTAATTTTTTTTTATCAAATACAGCTAGAATTGATTTTAACGGTCGCCCCCAATTTAGGTCAAAATTTCCCCAATACATTGATTTTTTCCATTGAATTTTACTTAACAATATTGGGATAAATTCCTCAAGCAATTCATGTGTGTGCAATTTTTTTGATTTTGTCTTGAAAAAATAAAATTCTCCTTTGTCGGTTTTCTTTTGGTAGAGATCCTTTTTTAATATTTTATTTGACCTAACAAACCCCTCTAGTGCTACCTCTGGTGACTTAATATTTGGACCTTTAATCTCCTCAGATTTTAGTACAACAATTTTTTGAACACCTTCAAACAATACCACTAGTCTGTTTGGTGTTGAATATGATGAGCTTTTTTTAAATAAAATTGATTTTTCTAAAAAAAAATCATTAAAACTTTTGAGCAAGTCTTCCCTTAAATTTTGTTGAAGGTTTGAGGGTATTTCTTCACTAAATAATTCTAAAAAAAATTCTGACATTATTTTTGACTATCTAACCAAACGCCAGCTGCAGATTTTGTAATATCTCTTATTCTAGCAATATAACCTGCTCTTTGTGCAACACTGATTGCACCTCTTGCATCTAAAATATTAAACACATGACTGGCTTTTAAACATTGATCATATGCTGGCAAAGAAATTTTTTTTTCTACCAAATCTTTTGCCTCAGACTCATGCATTTCAAACATTTTCAAAAGTGTTTCTACATTCGCATGTTCAAAATTGTATGCTGAAAATTCTTTTTCGGCTTGATGAAATACTTCGTGATATTTTACACCTTCATCATTCCATAATAAATCATAAACGTTTTTTTCTTTTTGAGTGAACATACAAATTCTTTCTAAACCATAAGTGATTTCAACTGATACAGGTTTACAATCAAATCCAGCCATTTGTTGAAAATAGGTGAATTGAGTAATTTCCATTCCATCACACCATACTTCCCATCCCAATCCTGCAGCACCTAATGTTGGACTTTCCCAATCATCTTCAACAAACCTTATATCATGATCATTATGATCTATTCCTACAGTAGATAAACTATTTAAATAAAGTTTTTTTATATTTTCAGGGGAAGGTTTAATTAAAACTTGAAATTGATAATAATGTTGTAACCTGTTTGGATTATCTCCATATCTTCCATCTGTAGGTCTTCTTGATGGTTGTACGTAAGCTGCTTTCCATGGTTTATTTCCAAGTGATCTTAGGGTAGTAGCTGGATGAAAAGTTCCTGCACCAACCTCCATATCATAAGGCTGAAGAATAATGCATCCTTTTTTACTCCAAAATTTCTGAAGATTTAAAATTGTATCTTGGAATGTTTGAATTTTTTTTTTTTCTTTTTTTGCTTTAGAAACCATATCTTTGCCAAATTGATCTTTCATCTAAAATACTTGCTATTTGATCTACTTGATTGCTGGATGAAGAAAGTTTTTGGCTTAACCATCCTTTTGATTTTTCAAATTTTTTAATAATTACATCTTCACCAAATTTATCTTTTAATATTCCATGTGCGTTACCTATTCCGTCAATCAATCCTAAACTTTTTGCTTTACTGCCTGACCAAAATTCACCTGAAAAAAGTTCTACATCAGATTTGTTTAATTTTGATCCTCTGCTTTTTTCAACAACATCTATAAAGTCTTTATGAAGATCCAATTGAATATTTTTTAATCTTTCAATATCCTCGTTTTTTTCTTCTAAAAATGGATCAAGTGTGCTTTTGTTTTTTCCAGCAGTATGAACTCTTCTTTCAACCCCAATTTTTTTTATCAACTCAGTAAATCCAAAAGAAGAATATATCACTCCTATAGATCCAATTATTGAACTTGAATTTGCATAAATTTCGTCCCCAGCACAAGAAATCAAATAACCTCCAGAAGCTGCTACGTCTTCAGCGAATACAATAACTTTTTTTTTGTGTTTTTTTGCTTGTTGTCTAATAAAACTGTAGATTAAATGAGATTGAACTGGTGATCCTCCTGGAGAATTGATTGATATAGCAACACATGACGCTTTTTTCAGAGAAAAAGCCTTTTTAATTAGTTCTTCTTGACCTGCAAAATCAATACCTTGTTTAAATTTTCCTGCATTACCAATAACCCCACTTAATTTTAAGTGAGCAACAATTTTTTTCTTTTTAAAAAAAGAGAACATAGGTAAGTCTTATAGAATTATTTATTGAATATAAAGACTACTTATAATTGAAGAAAATGGTGCGTCAATTGATAAGTAATATATATAAACAAATTATACTAATTTAAAAATGTTATGGGAACAGTTGTACAGCTTAAAAATCAGATAAATGATTCATATTTTCAGCTTAAAGACTCGGTTGAAGAAAAACTGGTTTTAACGGAAGAAAAAATAAAATCAAAATTATCTAGTGAAGTACAGCTGGTTCAAAAAATGACAGATTATCACATAGAAACTGGAGGAAAAAGACTAAGAGCTTTATTAACATTGGGTAGTGCAAAATTATGTGGTTACTCTAAAGGCTCTAGAGATATAAATTTAGCTGCGTGTGTTGAATTAATTCACAGCGCAACCTTGATGCATGACGATGTAATTGATGAAGGCACTGTTAGAAGAGGAAAAGAAACTTTAAACAAAGTTTGGGATAATCACTCATCAGTTTTAATAGGAGATTATCTATTGAGTAGATGTTTTGAAATGATGGTAGAAGACGGAAACCTAGAAGTTTTAAAATTATTATCGTCCACTTCATCTAAAATTGCTCAAGGAGAAGTTCTACAACTTCAACACAAAGGTGAAGTTGATATGCTGGAAGAAACATATTTAAAAATAATCTCAGCTAAAACTGCTGAGTTATTTGCAGCAGCAACTAAAGTTGGTGCAATTTTATCTGATGTAGAAAATAAAGAAAAAGATGCTTTAGAATTTTATGGAAGAAACTTAGGATTAACTTTTCAAATAGCAGACGACACACTAGACTATAATGCTGAGCTCAAACTATTTGGTAAAAAAATTGGTCAAGATTTTTTTGAAGGAAAAATTACCTTACCAATAATTTTACTTTTTCAAAAATTAGAAAATGATGAAAAGAAAATTTTATCAAATATGTTTAAAAAAGAGTTAAGAACAAAAGATGACTTTAATGAAATTATTGCTCTTATAAATAAATATAAAATAATTCAGGAATGTTATCAAAAAGCCCAACACTATATAAATTTAGCCTCAAATTCTCTAAGTGTATTTAAAGACTCTGAAGAAAAAAATATTCTTAAAAAATTAACATCATTTAGTTTAACAAGAAAATTTTAAGGACTTAATAAAGACTTTATCCACTTCCCGGAGTTATCTTTATTGTATTTTAATCTCTCGTGAATTCTATTCTCACCATCTAGCCAAAATTCAATACTATCTGGAGATAAAATCCATCCAGACCAGTGACTTGGTCTTGGTACATCTGATTTATTGCTATATTTTTTTTTGTAATCTTGTATGGACTTTAACAATTGTTCTCGTGAATTTAATTCTTTACTTTGCTTAGAAGCCCATGCTCCTATTCGACTTTCATACGCTCTAGATGAATAATATTCATCTGCAACCTGATCAGAAACTAATGACACCTTTCCATTAATTCTTATTTGTCTTAGGAGACTTTTCCAATGGAAACACATCTCAGCATAGGGATTTTCTTTTAATTCATTTCCTTTTTTACTATTTAAATTTGTATAAAATACAAATCCATCTTTGTTGAAATCTTTAAGTAAAACCATTCTAACTGAAGGAATGTTATTTTGATTTGATGTGGCCAAAGCAACAGCGTTTGGATCATTTGGCTCATTTTTCTTTGCTTCCTCCATCCATTCATGAAATAAATGTATTGGATCATCTATATCAAGAAAGCAACTATTAAGACCTAAAGAGTTTTTTTGATTCATAATTTTAACAAAATAATCTATATAATATAAATAATGTCATTTAATACTTTTGGAAAGCTATTTCGTTTCACAACTTGGGGAGAGTCTCATGGACCTGCAATTGGTTGTATTGTTGATGGTTGTCCTCCAAACATAAATCTTAAAGAGCAGGATATTCAAATAGAATTAGACAAAAGAAAACCAGGACAATCTAAATTTACAACTCAGAGAAAAGAGGATGATAAAGTTCAAATATTGTCAGGAGTATTTGAGGGTAAAACTACAGGAACACCTATTTCTCTCATAATCTACAACAAAGATATGAGATCCAAAGATTATAGTAATATTAAAGATAAGTTCAGACCAGGTCATGCAGATTTTACTTATTTTAAAAAATATGGAATTAGAGACTATAGAGGCGGTGGCAGATCTTCTGCTAGAGAAACTGCAGCACGAGTTGCTGCAGGTGCAATAGCAAAAGTTGTACTTCAAAAAAAATTAGGTAAAAAATTTAAAGTAATTGGTGCAGTAACTCAGCTAGGAATTCTTGGATGTGATACAAATCAATGGAACGATAAGGTAATTTCAAAAAATCCATTTTTTTGTCCAGATAAATCTATGATTAAATTATGGGAAAAATATTTGCTTGGAGTAAGAAAATCAGGATCCTCATGTGGAGCAGTGATTGAAATAAGAGCAAGAGGTATCCCAGTTGGTTTAGGTGCTCCAATTTATTCAAAATTGGATACTGACATAGCTTCTGGTCTAATGAGTATCAATGCAGTTAAAGGTGTAAATATTGGTGCAGGAATGAATTCAGCACAATTAAGTGGAGAACAAAATTCAGATGAAATTTCTTCAAAAGGAAATAAATTAAAATTCAATTCAAATAAAGCAGGTGGAATTCTTGGCGGAATTTCTACAGGCCAAGAAATTGTTGCATCTTTTGCTGTCAAACCAACATCGTCAATTTTAACTAGTAGAAAAACTATAAATAAATTTGGGAAAAATACTTCAATATCTGTTAAAGGTAGACATGATCCTTGTGTAGGAATTAGAGCTGTACCAATTGGTGAAGCTATGATGAACTGTGTTTTACTTGACCACTACTTAATGAATAAAGCCCAATGTAGTTAGCTTAAATTAATTTTTCACAACTCTTATTGTTTCCTTTTGAAAAAAAATGTCAGCAATTTTCTTAGAAATTTGAGAACTGTTTAATCCAGCTTTATCGTACATTTTTTTTGGATCATCTTGTTCAATAAATTCATCTGGTAAAGTCATTGATCTAAATTTTAAACCTTTATCAAATACTCCTTTTTCAGCTAATAAATTTTTAACATGAGAACCAAAACCACCTATTGATCCTTCTTCAACAGTTATCATAAGCTCATGTTCCTTGGCAGATTTAATTATAAGTTCTTCGTCTAAAGGCTTAGCGAATCTGGCGTCTATCAAAGTTGTTGAAACTCCTTTTGCTTTTAATTCCTCTATAGCTAACTTGCACTCTTCAAGTCGAGTACCGAGGTTTAAAATACAAACTTGTGTCCCCTGTTGAACGACTCTCCCTTTACCAATTTCAATTTTTTCATCTATTGATGGGAGGTCAACACCTACTCCAGTTCCTCTTGGATATCTAATCGCAGAAGGTTTATCATTTATATCTACTGAAGTATTAATCATTTTAACTAGCTCAGCTTCATCACTTGCTGCCATTACTACAAAGTTAGGTAAAGTTGACAAGTAAGTTATATCAAATGAACCAGCATGTGTTGATCCATCAGCACCAACTAATCCTGCTCTATCTATCGCAAATCTAACTGGTAAACTTTGAATGGCAACATCGTGGACAACTTGATCATATGCTCTCTGTAAAAATGTAGAATAAATTGCAGCATATGGTTTGTATCCTTCGGTTGCTAGACCGGCTGCAAAAGTTACTGCATGTTGTTCTGCTATTCCTACATCGAACATTCTATTTGGAAACTCCTTTCCAAAGATATCCATACCAGTCCCTCCTGGCATCGCTGCTGTTATTCCGACTATTTTGCTATCTTTTTTGGCATGTTTAACTAACGTGTTTGCAAATACTTTTGTATAAGCTGGAAGGTTTGATTTGCTCTTTACTTGTTCGCCAGTATCAACATTAAATTTTGAAACTCCATGATAGTGGTCATTTGCTTTTTCTGCATAAAAATAACCTTTTCCTTTTTGAGTTTTGATATGAATCATTATAGGACCCTCATGTCTTGATTCTTTTGCATTTTTTAAAATTGGAACTAAGCTTGATAAATCATGACCATCTATAGGACCTGCATAATAAAAACCAAGTGAACTAAATAATGTACCTCCAGTAACTGCTGAACGGAAAAAATCCTCTGCTTTTCCTGCTTTAGCACTAAATCTTTTTGAAAATGCAGATGTAATTAACTTTAAGGTTTCTCTAAGACTAAAATATATTTTACCAGTAAATAATTTTGCCAAGTAGGTTCTCATGGCTCCAACTGGTTTTGCTATTGACATATCGTTATCATTTAAAATAACAATTATTTTTGTTTTAGATGCTCCAGCATTATTCATGGCTTCATAAGCCATACCTGCACTAATTGCTCCATCACCTATGACAGCTATTACATTGGAAGACTTATTTTCTAATTTATTTGCTTCTGCAATACCCAATGCTGATGAAATAGATGTTGAACTATGGGCTGCTCCAAATGGATCATACTCACTTTCAGATCTTTTTGTAAAACCTGATAAACCATCCCCCTGTCGTAAAGTTCTAATTTTATCTTTTCTTCCAGTTAAGATTTTATGCGGATAAGATTGATGACCAACATCCCATATTAATTTATCATTTGGAGTGTCAAAAACATAATGAAGCGCAACTGTCAATTCAACTACTCCCAAACCAGCACCAAGGTGACCTCCTGTTTCTGAAACAGCACTTATCATTTCCTTCCTCACCTCATCTGCTACTTTTTGTAGATTATCTTCAGAAACTTTTCTTAAATCAGATGGAAAGTTGATGTTATTTAAAAATTGATAATTTTTTTTCATTTTTTTCTATTTAATATATAACCTAAAGTTTCATTTATTTTTTCTGATCTTGAACCATACTTTCTTAAATTCTTACTAATATCTTTTATTATCTTATCACAATACTTAAGTGAATCATCATAGCCTATTAAATTTATAAGTGTTGCCTTCCCTTTTTTTTGATCTTTTCCTGTTTTTTTTCCAGCTTCCTTAGAATTACTTTTTAGATCAATTAAATCATCAGCTATTTGGAATAATAGACCAATTTTTGATCCAATATTTTCAAAAAATTTTATTTCTTGGACTGTTTTTTTCTTAATTATTGCTGGAGCTGCACAACAAAAACTAAATAACATTCCAGTTTTTTTTATTTCCATTTCTAATATTTTATTCCTTGATATTTTCTTTCTCTCATAACTTAAATCTAAATATTGCCCACCAGCTATTCCTAAATGTCCTGAACATTCTGATAATTTTTTGATTAGGTTGATTTTTATCTTTTCATTTAATTTCAATTTAGGACTTGATAAAATTTCAAAAGCTAAAGTCAGTAATGAATTTCCTGCTAGAACTGCTGTAGACTCACCAAATTTAATATGAGTTGAAGGTTTTCCTCTTCTTATATCATCATCATCCATGCAGGGTAGATCGTCATGAATAAGTGAATAAGCATGAATACATTCAACAGCTGACCCAACTATTACCAATGTCTTATAATCAATAGAAAATAATGACCCTAAGTCAATTAGGATTTTAGATCTAATTTTTTTTCCACCTGGAAATAAACCATACTTCATTGGTAACATTAACTGAGAATTTTTTTGTGAATTAATATATTTTTTAAGAAATATATTAGTATCCTTAGCAATTTTATTAAGCTGTTTTTTCATTTTTTTTAGTTATCTCTTTAATTTTTTTATTTGTCTCTTCTCCAATGGATTTGAAATTTTTATGGAATTTCTTTTCGATAATATTGTTAATTTTTAGAAGTTCTTGATAACTCTCAACTGAATTATTTAAATCATTTTCTTTTTCTAAAGACACTATAATCTTATTTGCTTTTTCTGTAAGCTCCTCAACTGTGTACTGATCATAATCAAGTGGTAATATTTTATCTTTCATATAATAATAATTATTAATACATGAAATCAATTCAATCAAATATCAAAAAAGCAAAAAAATATTTAGATAATAAACATTGTGTTGCAGTACCAACAGAAACTGTTTATGGACTGGCTGCGAACGCGTACTCGAATAGTGCAGTTAGGAAAATATTTAGTCTTAAAAAAAGACCTTTGAACAATCCACTTATTGTCCATTATTATAACATTCAAAGACTTAAGGAGGACTGTCATATCAATGACGATTTAATTAAACTTTACAAAAAATTCTCTCCAGGTCCAATAACTTATATTTTGAAATTAAAAAATAACTCTAAAATATCAAAATATGTCACTAATAATAAAAAAAGTATTGCAGTACGTTTTCCTAAACATAAATTGCTCAGAAATTTATTAAAAAATTTAGATTATCCAGTGGCTGCTCCTAGCGCAAATATGTCCTCAAGACTGAGTTCAGTTAAATCATCTGATGTAAAAGAGGAATTTGGTTCAAAAATAAAGTATATTTTAAATGGTGGAAAATGCAAAATTGGAGTTGAGTCAACAATATTAAATCTTTTAAAAAAACCCTCGCTCTTAAGATATGGAGGTCTTGACGCAAAAAAAATTGAAAATGTTTTAAAAAAAAAATTACTAATTAATACAAACTCAAAAAAAAAATTATCACCTGGTTTATTTCCATTGCATTACTCACCTGGCATACCCTTAAGAATCAATGTTAAAAAACCAAAAAAGGATGAGGCTTATTTATTAATTAAAAAAAGAAAATTAAAATTAAAAAACTATTATTATTTATCCAGAGTGAGAAATATAGAAGAGGCTGCAAAGAACTTATATTCAACTTTAAGAAAAATAAAAAACGATGGGTTTGAACAGATTGCAGTTGAGAATATTCCAAACAAAGGTCTTGGTAAAACTATTAATGATAGATTAAAGAGGGCATCAAAATATTCATGACTAATTCTATAGAAGTAATCAATCTTTCCAAAAAATATAAAGATAAACAGGCAGTAGCTAATGTAAATTTTAAAATTAATGAAAATGAAATGGTTGGTTTATTGGGACCAAATGGATGTGGTAAAACTACAACTATTGGAATGATTTTAGGTTTATTAAAACCAAGTAGTGGCGAGGTTTTAATCAATGGAATGAATATTGAAAAAAATAAAATTTCACTTCTTCATAAAATGAATTTTATTTCACCATATATTGAATTACCTAAAAAACTTAAGGTCAAACAAAACTTAATTGTTTATGGAAAATTGTATAACATTCAAAATTTAAATGACCGAATAGACCACCTTGCAAATAAACTTAGATTAAAAAACTTATTAAACAAAATTACAGGAGAACTTTCCTCTGGACAAAAAAATAGGGTAAGTCTTGCTAAAGCTTTGATAAATGATCCAACGGTTCTTTTGTTAGATGAGCCTACTGCTTCATTAGATCCTGAAACAGGTGATTTTGTAAGATCTTTCTTAGAAGATTACAAAAAGGAAAAAAAAATATCTGTTTTACTTGCCTCTCACAATATGGAAGAAGTAAAAAGATTATGTAGCTCTGTTTTAATGATGAAAGATGGTTTAATAGTTGATAGAGGTGCTCCTGAAGAGTTAATAACAAAATATGGTAGAAGAAATTTAGAGGAAGTATTTTTAGAAATTGCAAGAAAATAAAAATGAATTTAATTAGAATTTATGGTCTTTTTTTAAGACACTTTTATTTAATAACTAGATCATTTCCAAGAATATTAGATTTAATTTATTGGCCTTCAATTCAAATTACTCTTTGGGGATTTATTTCTAATTTTTTTGCAACTCACAGTACTTATTACAGTGGTGCAGTAGGAGTTATTCTTTCATGTGCGATTCTATATGATTTTTTATTTAGAACTAGTATTGGCTTTAATATGTTATTTTTAGAGGAAATTTGGAGTAGAAATTTTACAAATTTATTTATCGCTCCAATGAAAATTAGTGAGATAATTGTCTCGCTAGTTTTTACTGCTTTAATCAGAGCATTAATTGGTTTGATCCCAGCTATACTATTAACTTCTCCGTTGTTTGGTATATCTTTGCTTAAACTTGGTCTTCCTTTAGCATTTCTTTTCTTGAGTCTATATTTATTTGGAATAACACTTGGCCTTTTTGTTTCTGCAGGATTGTTAAGATTTGGACCATCTTTTGAGAATATTGCATGGTCGACCATGTTTTTATTGGCACCTTTTGGTTGTATTTACTATCCAGTTGAAACATTACCAGAAATCTTCCGATCCATCGCTTTCGCTCTTCCATTGGTTTATATTTTTGAGGAGACTAGAAATATTTTGGTTAATGGAATGGTAAATTATGAAAATATTATAAATGCAATCTATCTTAACGGATTTTATTTAATTTTATCAATATTTGTATTTTATTACTCTTTTGATAAAGCAAGAGATAAAGGAACTTTAATAAATATAGGTGAATAATCTGGTGCGCCTGCTAGGAGTCGAACCCAGAACCTCCTGATCCGAAGTCAGGCGCTCTATCCAGTTGAGCTACAAGCGCATATAGTATTAATATTATATTTTATGGAAAAAAACATTAATTTTATAGTCAAAGAAGATGAGAAGAATTTAAGGATTGATGTTTTAATTAACAAAAGAGAGGAATTAATTAGTAGAACTAGAATTAAAAATTTAATTTTAAATGAAAAGTTAACACTAAATAATGAAATAATTAAAAGTCCATCAAAAAAAGTCTCAATTGGTGATACAATAAATCTTAAGATTCCAGAGCCTGAAATAGCATCCCTGAAACCTTACGAATTTAAATTAGAAATAATATATGAAGATGATGATCTATTAGTAATTAATAAACCTGCCGGAATAATCATGCATCCAGGGGCTGGAAATTATGATAAAACAATTGTTAATGCATTGATGCATTATGATAAGAATTCTTTATCAAATATAGGTGACGAGTTAAGACCTGGTATCGTTCATAGAATTGATAAAAACACATCTGGTTTAGTTGTAATCGCAAAAAATAATGAAACTCATGAAAATTTATCAAAACAATTTAGTGATCATACAATTATAAGAGAATACCAACTTTTAATATGGGGAAAATTAAGGCCCTCCTCAGGAAGGATTGAAACATTTATAACTCGTAGTTCAAAAAATAGACAACTTATGGAAGTTAGCAGTTCTAAAGGTAAGAAAGCTATAACAAATTATAAAACACTTGAAATTTTTGAAAATGAGAAAACACCAACTTTAAGTTTAGTTGAATGTAAATTAGAAACAGGAAGAACACATCAGATAAGAGTTCATATGAACTTTAAAGGTAATAGTCTAGTTGGAGATGATAAATATAAAAAAAAATATAAAAAATTAAAAAATATTGATTTAGATATCCAAAATTCAATTACTAAATTAAATAGACAATTCCTGCATGCAAAAACTTTGGGATTTATACATCCGCGCACTAAGAAAGAGATGATTTTTTCCTCACTTTTGCCACAAGATCTAAATAATATTCTAAAAATGCTTAGAAACACTGAAGAATAAATTATTGAAAATTAGGTATAATTAATTAAATAAACACTGCTATGAGCACAACAATGAGCAACAATTTGCCAACCCTTTCTAATGAAGGTGGGCTATCTGCATATTTAGAGCAGATTAAAAAATTTCCGATGTTAGCTGCAGAAGAAGAATATATGTTAGCTAAAAATTGGAAGACGACTGGTAATATTAAAGCTGCAGAAAAACTAGTCACTAGTCATTTAAGATTAGTTGCAAAGATTGCTATGGGCTACAAAGGATATGGTTTGCCAATTAATGAAATGATTTCAGAGGGAAATGTAGGTCTTATGCAAGCTGTTAAGAAATTTGAACCAGAAAAAGGTTTTAGATTGGCAACTTATGCTATGTGGTGGATTAAGGCTTCTATTCAAGAATATATTTTAAGATCTTGGAGTCTTGTCAAAATTGGAACTACTACTGCTCAAAAGAAATTATTTTTTAATTTAAAGAAAATTAAAAATCAAATTTCTCCAGAAACTGAAGGAGACTTAAGAGATGAACACGTCGATCATATAGCTAATAAGCTCGATGTAAGTAAAGAAGAAGTTGTTTCTATGAATAGAAGACTTTCTGGAAAGGAGTTCTCACTAAATGCTCAAGTTGGGGAAGATGGCGATGAATGGCAAGACTGGTTGGTTGATAAAGAACTTGATCATGATTTAAAATTTGCCCACCACGAAGAAATGGAGCAAAGAAAAGATTTATTAAAAGACTCTATTAAAGTTCTCAACGATAGAGAAAGAGAAATTCTATACTCAAGAAGACTAAATGATGACCCAACTACACTAGAAGATTTAAGTAAAAAATATAAAATTAGCAGAGAAAGAGTTAGACAAATAGAAAATAAAGCATTTGAAAAACTCCAAAAGCATATGCTTCTATTAGCTAAATCAAAAAATCTTTTACCTGCAAACTAAACTTCAAAAGGGTTTTCAATTAAAATAGTGTCATCCCTTTCTGGACTAGTTGAAATACTCGATACTTTTGCTCCAATGAAATCTTCTACTGCAAAAATATATTTTTTTGCATTTTCAGGTAACGAGTCCATATTTTTGACTCCACTTGTTGAAACTTTCCAGCCTGGAAAAGTTTCATAAATTGGTTTTATTTTTATCTGGTCTTCTACAGCAGCAGGTAAATAATCTAATCTTTTACCATCAAGCTCATAAGCAACACACATTTTAATTTCATCTAATTCATCAAGTACATCTAATTTCGTTAAAGCAATACCGTCAATCCCTGAAACTTTAATAGTTTGTCTCACTAAAACGCCATCAAACCATCCACATCTTCTTTTTCTACTTGTTACAGTTCCAAATTCTTTTCCACGTGTTCCTAAAATTTCACCGATATCATCTATTAACTCAGTGGGAAAAGGACCCTCGCCAACTCTTGTTGTATAAGCTTTTGTAATACCAAGAACATAATTTATTGAATTAGGGCCACAACCTGTTCCTGTCGCTGCGCTTGAGGCAACAGTATTAGATGAAGTTACAAAAGGATAAGTTCCATGATCTACATCAAGTAAAATACCTTGGGCACCTTCGAATAAAATTTTCTTTTTTTGTTTTTTAAATTGATCAATTTTTAGCCAAACTGGCTGAGAGAATTCTAATATTTTGGGTGCTATTTTAAGCAAATCAGATTTAAGCTGATCTTTTTTAAAAATTTTTTTTCCTAGACCTTTTCTAATTGCATTATGATGTGCTAATACAGAGTCTAGTCTTTGATCTAAATTTTTTTCAGATCTTAGATCCATAACTCTTATAGATCTTCTTCCAACTTTATCCTCATATGCCGGTCCAATACCACGTCTTGTAGTACCTATTTTGCTCTTTCCTGCCGCATCCTCTCTAATCTCATCCATTTCTCTATGAAAAGGCAAAATTAAATTTGCAGACTCTGAAATAATAAAATTATTTACATTTACTTCTACACCTTTAGATTTTATTTCTTCTATTTCCTCTAATAAAGCCCATGGATCTACGACAACACCGTTGCCAATAATTGATATTTTACCTTTTCTAACAATTCCAGATGGCAGTAATCTCAATTTATATGTAACACCATCAATCACTAAAGTATGGCCAGCATTGTGACCTCCTTGGAATCTTATTACAACATCAGCCTGTTCAGATAACCAATCAACAATTTTTCCTTTACCTTCGTCACCCCATTGAGATCCAACAACAACTATATTTTTCATTATTTAAATTTTCTGTTTATTTTTAAGGAAGTGAGATGGTTAATTGGGCCATGACCTTTTCCATATTTCGGGTTTGATTTAATTGCAGAATTTACATACTTAATTCCAAGCTCACAAGATTTCTTTACTGTTTTTCCACATGATATAAAAGTTGTGACTGCACTAGATAAAGTACAACCTGTACCATGAGTATTCTTTGTTTTGTGACGTTCGCTTTTAAAGATCTTTATATCATTTGTGTTTATTAAAATATCCATTACATTTTGATGTTTTAAATGGCCACCTTTTATCAATACATTTTTAGCTCCTAAACCCATAAGTTTATTAGCAGCAAAAATCATGTCCTCTTTTGTTGTAATTTTTGTTTTAGTCAAAATTTCTGCCTCAGGGATATTGGGGGTAATAAGTGATACTTTTTTAATTAATTTCAATTTTAGCAATTGAATAGCTTTACCATCTATCAGTTTAGCCCCTCCTTTGGCAACCATCACTGGATCTAATACGATTTTTTTAACTTTAATTACATTCAAAGCTTTTAGTACCATTCTAATAACCTCAGAAGAATACAGCATGCCAATTTTTATTGCATCAGGTCTTATATCTTTAGAACTATAAATAATTTGATTAAAAATTTCTTTTGGATTAATTCCAACAATAGATTTTACTCCTGTAGTATTTTGGGATGTCACTGCGGTTATTGCCGTCATTGCATAAGAACCAAGAGACGTAACAGTTTTTATATCAGCTTGAATACCTGCTCCACCAGATGAATCAGATCCTGCAATAATTAAAATTTTAGAATTTGGTTTCAACTTATTTAATTTTTTTCGTAATCATATTTACACATTTATAAAGAAGAGCTTTGTTTTCACTTTCTCCCATTACTCTTATTTTAGATTCTGTCCCTGATTTTCTTACTAAAATTCTTCCTTTACCTTTAATTAATTTATCGGCATCTTTTATAATTTTTTTTACCTCTGGTTTGTTGATAATACTTTTATCTTTTACTTCAATATTTTCTAAAAGCTGAGGTGTTTTCTTAAATTGTTCAAAAAATTCACTTGCCTTTTTTCCTTTTCTTAAAGCAAATAGAGCTTCTAAAGCTACTAGCAAACCATCTCCTGTAGTTGCAAATTTACCTAAAATAATATGTCCCGATTGTTCACCACCTAAATTAAACTTATATTTTTGCATTTTTTCTTTAACATATCTATCACCAACATTTGCTCTTAAAAATTTTATTCCTTTTGATTTAAAATATTTTTCTAATCCATAATTTGACATTAATGTTCCTACAACTCCACCTTTTAACATATTTTTTTTTTTCCATCTTGTTGCTAAAGCAGCTATAATTTGATCTCCATCTATTATATTGCTTTTTTCATCACACATTATAATTCTGTCAGCATCTCCATCTAAAGATATTCCAATATGTGCTTTATGTTTTTTTACAGCATATCTAATTTTTCTTGGAAAAGTTGATCCACATTTTTTATTAATATTTAAACCATTTGGTTTTACACCTATTGCTATGACTTTGGCCCCTAATGATTTCAATAATTCAGGACCTGCCTTATAACCAGCGCCGTTTGCACAGTCGATTACTATTCTTAGTCCTCTTAAATTGAACTCTTTTGTGAAATTTTTTTTTAATATTTTAATATAATTTTTAGTTCCAGTTTCTAATCTTTTAACTCTTCCTAATTTTTCAGAATTTGAGAGATTTTTTGAGATTTTCTTATCAATGAGACTCTCAATTTTTTTTTCTATTTTATCTGATAATTTCATTCCATCAGGACCAAACAATTTTAAGCCGTTGTCAAAATGTGGATTATGAGAAGCGGTAATCATTATACCCATATTTGCCTTCATCTCTTTTGTTAACATAGCCAATGCATTAGTTGGTAAGGGTCCTAGGGTATAAACATGCATACCAGCTGAAGCCAAACCTGAGACAAGAGCTGGTTCAAGTGTATATCCAGACAATCTTGTATCTTTTGCAATTATTGCTGTTTGTTTTCTTTTTTTTTGAGATTTAAAGTATGTTCCACTAGCAAGTCCAAATTTAAAGAACATATCTCCATTTATATATTTGCTATTAACTGCACCTCTTATTCCATCTGTTCCAAAATATTTTTTTGCCATTAATTTTTGATTATCTGATTGAAAACTTTAATACCTTGCATAACTTCATTAACATCATGAATTCTTAAAATCTGAATTCCTTGCATCATTAAATAAATTGAAGAAGCCACTGTTCCACCAATCCTTGTTTCGCTATCATTTTTTTTTGATATATCTTTAATAAATCTTTTTCTTGAATTCCCTACTAGTATAGGAAAACCTAATGAATGAAAAATAGAAATACCTCTTATAAGATTCATATTATGTTTCAAATTTTTTCCAAATCCAATTCCAGGATCTAAAATTATATTATTGTGTTTAATACCTTTTGACCTTATTAGCTTAATCTTATCTACAAAATAATCGTAAATATCTAATAATTCATTTTTATATGCTGGATTCTTTTGCATATTTTCTGGTGTTCCAACTGAATGCTGTATTACAAATGGAATTTTATACTTTTTTAAAACATTTATTGTTTTAGTATCATGGCTTAATCCCGAAATATCATTTATAAGTTTAACTCCCATTCTAATACCATTTTCCATAATTGCAGATTTTCTTGTGTCTAAAGATATTGGTATTTTTTTTACAATTAATTTTAATGTCTTATTAATTCTATACCATTCTAGCTTTTCATTTACTTCCTTAGATCCTGGTCTTGTAGACTCTCCGCCAACATCTACTAACGATGCACCAGTTTTATATAAATTAATAGCATGACTAACACCTTTATTTTTTTTGTTAAATTTTCCCCCATCGGAAAAACTATCAGGAGTTAGATTTAAAACACCCAATATATTTGGAATTTTTTTAAAATTTAAATTTGAAAAATTTGTTTTTTTTGACTTAATTTTTTTTAAATCTGAATTTATTTTTGTTTTTAGTTTTTTTGATAAATTTCTAATTTTATTTATTGAGATTCTTCTAATTGTTTTTCTTGTAATTATCTCAACATGGTCAAAAGATATTTCTTTAATCTGATGTAAAGGGATAGACTTTTTTTTATTTACTAAAATCTTTGATTGTTTACCGAAATAGAAATTACACGCTCTTGTGTAATATCTAGGCATTATTTATTAATGAACAATTTTTGGTTTTAAACCCATGACACCTAAAGCTGAATCTTGACCGTCTTTTGATTCTGGATTTTCTAATATTTTATCTTTAGGATATAAATTTTTATTAATTATATTCTCTATTTCTTCACCAGTTAAAGTCTCATAAGTTATTAGGGCTTTAGCAATTTTATGTAAATCATCAATTTTTTCAGTCAAAATTTTCTTAGCTTGGTTATATCCTTCATCAACAAGTTTTCTTATTTCTTTATCAATTTTTTGAGCAACTTCTTCTGAAACAGACTGGGTTTGAGTCACTGATCTTCCTAAAAATACTTCTTCTTGATTTTCTCCATATTCCACTGGACCCATTTCTTCACTCATACCGTATTTTGTTACCATGGCTCTTGCAAGTTGAGTAGCTTGATTGATATCAGATCCACTACCACCACCTGCTCCAGTAGATATATTATCTTTTCCAAAAATTAATTCTTCAGCAACTCTACCTCCAAAACATACTGCTAATCTTGCCTTGAGATATTTTATCGAATAACCATGTTTATCCCTTTCAGGTAAATTCATTACCATTCCAAGTGCTCTACCTCTTGGTATGATTGTAGCCTTATGTATTGGGTCATAACTTGGCATATTAAATGAAACTAAAGCATGACCACCTTCGTGGTATGCTGTCAATTTTTTCTCTTCCTCAGTCATCACCATTGATCGTCTCTCGGCACCCATCATAACCTTATCTTTGGCTTCTTCAAATTCTAACAATGTAACTATTCTCTTATTTTTTCTTGCAGCTAGTAAAGCTGCTTCATTAACAATATTTGCTAAATCTGCTCCAGAAAAACCTGGCGTACCCCTAGCAATTGTTCTCAAATTTACATCTGGCGCCATTTTTATTTTTTTTACATGAACTTTTAAAATTTTTTCTCTTCCAATAATATCAGGATTTGAAACAACT